>JAVBXL010000017.1 GCA_030824575.1 bacterium
TGCCATCGGCGGTATAATAGCCATCGACATAGCCGTCGCCATCGCGGTCCGCGGCAACGGTCCCGGCGATAGCGCCGGGGCCGACCGGCGGTGCCGACGTCACGGGCGCTTCATTCTTGGCGCAGGCGCTCAACGCCAGAAGCCCGCCAGCGGCCAAAGCCAGATATTTATACTGCATAGAAACTCCCTGTACGCTCGTGCGGCAGGCCGCCTCGCGCCGTTAGACTCCTCGCCGCGACCCTTGCGGCTCGACGCTAACGTCCGAACGCGGGATAAAATCCATTACCCAATCGAAATGACGATGAAGCGTTGTCTGGCAGCGCCCATCTGAAAAAGCGTGCGCCGCGATCTTCAAGAGCAGCCCGGCTGTCCTATTGCACCCATTCCGCCGAGGGAATGCCTTGTGCATAGAGCAGCACCGACAGGTCGCCATGGATGATCTCGGCCGCCGCAGCGGCGCGCGTCACCGGCTTGGCATGATAAGCCACGCCCAGCCCCGCGCCCTGGATCATCGGAATGTCGTTGGCGCCATCCCCCACCGCCAGCGTCAGCGCCCGGTCGATGCCGCCGGTGATCGCTGCTTCCAGTTCGGTCCGCTTGCGCGCGGCGTCCACGATCGGCGTGGTCACGGTGCCAAGCAGCGCGCCGTCGGCAATCTCCAGCACATTGGCGACGTTCGCGTCGAAGCCAATCTCCGCGGCCACCGGCCCGGTGAAGCGGGTGAAGCCGCCCGACACCAGCAATGTCTTCGCGCCCCGCGCCTTCATCGTGCGGACCAGCGCCTTCGCGCCGCCCATGATGACCACGCGTTCTTCGCGGCACTGGTCGATGGCGCTGTCGGGCAGGCCCTTCAGCAGCGCGACCCGGCCGTGCAGCGCGCCCTCGAAATCCAGTTCGCCGCGCATCGCCCGCTCGGTAATCTCGGCGATCTGTGGCTTGATGCCCGCATAGTCGGCCAGTTCGTCGATACATTCGACGGTGATCATGGTGGAATCCATGTCGGCGATCAGCAGCGTCTTTGCGCGGGTCGCAGCCGGCTGAACGATCACGTCCACCTTGTCGCCCACGCCTTCCAGCGCTGCACGAGCAGCGACCGGATCGGCGGCGAAGAAGATGTCGGCAGCCTTGGCTTCATCCAGCCAAGCGACATCGCCGGGCTGGCATCCGGCATCGCGCAGCCGGTCGCTCGCCTGCGCAATATCCCCCTGCCCGATTCGATCACTTGCCACTAAGGTCGCGACGAACATGCACACTCCTGAACCTATTGCGGACGAATCCCGCCCGCGCGTCGCGCTTATTGCCGGACCCACCGCCAGCGGCAAGAGCGCGCTGGCCATTGCGCTGGCCAACGCGACCGACGGCATCGTCATCAATGCCGACGCCAGCCAGGTCTATGCCGATCTGGCCATTCTGTCCGCAAGGCCGAGCGCGCAGGAGATGGGCGACGTGCCCCATCGCCTGTTCGGTCATATCGACGGGGCGCAGGCCTGCACCGCGCCGCGCTGGGCGGCCGAGGCGAAGGCGCAGATCGCCGCGTCGCATGAGGCGGGCAAGCTGCCGGTGCTGGTCGGCGGCACCGGCCTCTATATCCGCACGCTGCTGGACGGCATCGCCCCGGTGCCGGAGATCGCCCCCGACATACGCGCTGCCGTGCGCGCCTTGCCGGTCGCAGAAGCACATCAAGCCCTGTCGCGAGAAGACCCCGAAGCCGCCGCCCGCCTGGCCCCGGCCGACACCACCCGCGTCGCCCGCGCGCTGGAGGTGGTGCGATCGACCGGCCGCCCGCTCAAAATATGGCAGCAGCATAAGGAAGGCGGCATCGCCGATCGCATCACCCTGGCGCCCATGATCCTGCGCCCGCCGCGCGACTGGCTGATCGACCGCTGCGACCGCCGTTTCGCGCAGATGATCGACGCTGGCGCGATCGCCGAAGTGGAAGCGCTGCTCACGCGCCGTCTCCACCCCGACCTGCCCGTCATGCGCGCCATTGGCGTGCCGGAGATCGCCGCCTATCTGCGCGGAGACAGCGACCTGGACACTTGTATCGCCAAAGCGACCCTCGCCACCCGCCAATATGCCAAGCGCCAATATACCTGGTTCACCAATCAGCCCCCACCCGCCTGGCCGCGCGTAGAACGAGAGATAGATGCCAATATCATCAATAAATTAGCAACTAAATTACAACAATAGGGGTTGACCCGTCATTTTATGTCCATTAGAGGCGGCCACCTTGCTATCGCAGGCGTGCTGTCGCAAAGGACGTCGCCCTGCACCCTGAACAGAAGGATTTTATCGTGGCCGAAAAGAGCGGCGCGGACATATTGGTTGAATGCCTGATCGATCTCGGTGTCGAGGTCGTGTTCGGCTATCCCGGCGGCGCGGTGCTGCCGATTTATGACGCGCTCTACAATCATCCCACGATCAAGCATGTGCTGGTCCGCCACGAACAGGGCGCGACCCACATGGCGGAGGGCTATGCCCGGTCGACCGGCAAGCCCGGCGTTGTCCTGGTCACATCCGGCCCCGGCGCGACCAATGCGGTCACCGGCATCACCGACGCGCTGATGGATTCCATCCCCATGGTCGTCATCACCGGCCAGGTTCCCACCCAGTTGATCGGCACGGATGCCTTTCAGGAAGCCGACACGATCGGCATCACGCGCCACTGTTCCAAGCATAACTATCTGGTCAAGTCGCCGGCCAAGCTGGCCGAGGTCGTGCATGAGGCGTTCCACATCGCCACTACCGGTCGTCCCGGCCCGGTCGTCGTGGATATCCCCAAGAACGTCCAGATCGCGACGGCACCCTATGCCAAGCCTGAACTGAAGGTCCATGCCAGCTACCGTCCGCAGACGAAGGCAGACGCGGCGGGTATCGACGCGGCGGTCGAAATGCTGGCCGCGGCAGAACGCCCGGTCTTCTACACTGGCGGCGGCGTCATCAACTCCGGCCCGCAGGCAAGCGCCTTGTTGCGCGAACTGGCGGCGCTGACCGGCGCGCCCGTCACATCGACCCTGATGGGCCTGGGCGCCTTCCCCGCATCGTCCGACCAGTGGCTGGGCATGTTGGGCATGCACGGCACGTTCGAAGCCAATTGGGCGATGAACCAGGCCGACCTGATCCTGTGCATCGGCGCCCGTTTCGACGATCGCGTCACCGGCCGGCTGGACGCCTTTGCGCCGGGCAGCCGCAAGGTCCATATCGATATCGACCGCAGCTCGATCAACAAGATCGTCGATGTCGACGTCGCCATCGTTGCCGATGTCGGCAGCGCGCTGGACGACATGATCGCCCTGTGGAAGCAGCGCAATCATCAAAAGGTCGACCTGACGCAATGGTGGGCGCGGATCGCCGGCTGGCGCGCGCGCAAGAGCCTGGACTATGCCGAAAACGGCATCGAGATCATGCCCCAGCGCGCGATCGCGGACCTGTATGCCGCGACGAAGGCGACCGGCAAGGACATCATCATCACCACCGAAGTCGGCCAGCATCAGATGTGGGCGGCCCAGCATTTCGGCTTCGACGCGCCGAACAAGTGGCTGACCTCCGGTGGCCTGGGCACCATGGGCTATGGCTTCCCGGCGGCCATCGGCGCGCAGATGGGCAATCCCGACAGCATCACCATCTGCATTGCGGGCGACGCCTCCATTCAGATGAACATTCAGGAACTGGGCACCGCGTCGCAATATCGCCTGCCGGTAAAGATCTTCATCCTGAACAATGAATATATGGGCATGGTCCGCCAGTGGCAGGAACTGACCTATGAAAGCCGCTATTCCAACAGCTATTCCGACAGCCTGCCCGATTTCGTGAAACTGGGTGAAGCCTATGGCTGGACCGGCATCCGTATCGAAGGGCCACAGGAACTGGAAGCCGGCATCCGGCAGATGCTGGAAACCGACGGCCCGGTGATCGTGGATTGCCGCGTCGCGAAAATGTCCAACTGCTTCCCGATGATCCCGTCGGGCGCATCCCATACCGACATGCTGCTTGATCCCAACCAGATCGCAGGCGTGATGTCGGACGAGGCGAAGGCGCTGGTATGATGGTCGTCCTGTGACGCAGCATCTCAAGCTGCGCATCCATGTGACGGAGCCGTGGGATTTCGAGAGAAATGCGGGCAGCGCCGAACTGACCGGCTGGACCATAGACCATGCCGACCCGGACAATGAGGAATGGGAAGTGCATCTGGACCATGGGTTCGACTTTAACGAGCGGCATATCGGCACATTGCTGGCCGGTCCCCGCTATGTAGGCGAGCATCTGGTGCGTATGTTCGACGCGGTGACGGGCTTTCCCGTCCGCCTGGCCCATCGGCAGGACGGCGGCTGGCATTATGCCTTCACCGCGATGATTTCGCAGCGCCATGACGATCATGATGGCGCGGCAGTTACGGATAACGGGACAAGCATCTGATGCATATCCAAGAAGAACTCAGCCAGCGGCACGTCCTGTCGCTGACCGTTTCGAACGAAGCGGGCATATTGGCGCGCATTGCGGGCCTGTTCACCGCGCGCGGCTATAATATCGACAGCCTGACCGTGGCGGACATTACGCAGGATCACGGCGTCAGCCGCATCACCATCGTCACCAACGGCCCGCCCAAGGTGATCGACCAGATCATCGCCCAACTCGACCGGCTGGTGCCGGTGCACAAGGTGACGGACCTGACCGAAGCCGGTCCCTTCGTCGAGCGCGAACTGGCGTTGGTGAAGGTCGCAGGCGTGGGCGAGGACCGGATCGAGGCGCTGCGCCTGGCCGACGTGTTCCGCGCCAAGGTGGTGGACACCACGATCGAAAGTTTCATTTTCGAAATCACCGGAACGACCGACAAGATCGACAATTTCGTCGGCCTGATGCGCCAGATCGGCTTGGTCGAAGTCGGCCGTACCGGGGTGGTCGGACTGATCCGGGGTAAAGAGGCAAACTAATTTCCCTCTCCCCTTGGGGAGAGGGTTGCGCAGACTTGGCGGCTTGTCCGCCTAGTCGCAGCTGGGAGAGGGGGCAGCGACCATCGCGGCGCATAAGCCCCTCTCCAATTCCATCTAGGTCCGGCTTCGCCGAACCAAGATTTCATATCCTCTCCCCCGGCGGGGCGAGGAAATCCGTTCGAGGGAAGAGACAATCATGAAGGTTTATTACGATCACGACGCGGACATCGGCCTGATCAAGGGCAAGAAGGTCGCCATCCTGGGTTACGGTTCGCAGGGTCACGCCCATGCGCAGAATCTGCGCGACAGCGGCGTCGCCGAAGTCGCCATCGCCCTGCGCGCCGGTTCGCCGTCCGCCAAGAAGGCCGAGGGCGCAGGCTTCAAGGTGCTGCCGAACAAGGAAGCCGCCGCCTGGGCCGACGTGCTGATGATCCTGGCCCCCGACGAGCATCAGGCCGCCATCTACGCCGACGACATCCACGCCAATCTGCGCCCCGGCGCGGCGCTGGCCTTCGCCCATGGCCTCAACGTCCATTTCGGCCTGATCGAAACCCGCAAGGACGTGGACGTCATCATGATCGCGCCCAAGGGCCCGGGTCACACCGTGCGCGGCGAATATGTGAAGGGTGGCGGCGTGCCCTGCCTGATCGCGATCCATCAGGACGCGACCGGCAACGCGCATGACATCGCCCTCTCCTACGCTTCGGGCGTCGGCGGCGGTCGCAGCGGCATCATCGAAACCAATTTCCGCGAGGAATGCGAAACCGACTTGTTCGGCGAGCAGGCTGTCCTTTGCGGCGGCGCCACTGCGCTGGTCCAGGCCGGTTTCGAAACCCTGGTCGAGGCTGGCTACGCGCCGGAAATGGCCTATTTCGAATGCCTGCACGAACTCAAGCTGATCGTCGACCTGATGTATGAAGGCGGCATCGCCAATATGCGCTATTCGATCTCGAACACCGCCGAATATGGCGACATCAAGACCGGCCCGCGCATCATCACCGAAGAAACCAAGAAGGAAATGAAGCGCGTCCTGGCCGACATCCAGTCGGGCCGTTTCGTCAAGGACTTCGTGCTCGACAACCGCGCCGGCCAGCCGGAACTCAAGGCCAGCCGCATCGCCGCCAAGCGTCATCCGATCGAGGAAACCGGTGCCAAGCTGCGCGCCATGATGCCCTGGATCGGTGCCAACAAGCTGGTGGACCAGGAAAAGAACTGACGGTCACAAAAACCGTTCGTCCTGAGTAGCCATTGAGCGAAGTTGAAATGGCGTATCGAAGGATGCTTCGATACGAGGCTTCGACAAGCTCAGCCTCTACTCAGCACGAACGGCGTTGTGCTCAATTCTCCTGCTGCCATCTTGCGGCCGAAAAGGGAACGATCCGTTTCCGGTTACGGCTCTGGAACAATCGAGGGGCGTGGCTTATTCAGGCTGTGCCCCTTGAGCGTTTTCTGGAGAGTCTGTCCCATGAAGAAATTTCTGATCCCCGCCGCCGCCCTGATCGCTATCGCCGGCGGCACCGTCGTCGTCGCCCAGATGCCGGCCAGCGCCCCTGGCACCAAGGACGTCGCCAAGGTCACCGGCGGCACCTACAAAGTCGATGGCGGCCATACCCAGGTCGTCTTCGCCTGGGACCATATGGGTTTCACCAATAATGCCGGCACCATCGCCGAGCCGACCGGCACGCTGACGCTGGACAAGGCCAACCCGGCCGCATCCAAGGTGTCGGTTGAATTCACCGTCGCCAATCTGCGCACCGGCGTTGCGAAGCTGGACGAGCATCTGATGAAGGCCGATTTCTTCGATGCCGCCAAATTCCCCACCGCGACCTTCGTGTCCACCAGCGTCAAGCCCGAAGGCGCGAGCGGCGCGGAAATCACCGGCAACCTGACGATCAAGGGCGTGACCAAGCCCGTCACGCTGGATGCTGAATTTTACGGGGCGGGCGTGCAGCCGATGAGCAAGAAGGAAAATGTCGGCTTCGTCGCCACCGGCACGATCAAGCGTAGCGAATTCGGCATGGGCTATGGCGTGCCGGTCGTCGGCGACGCGATCGAATTGAAGATCATCGCCGGCTTCGAACAGCAATAATCGGTGCGCGCGCCGGTGCGAACCGTCCTGCTGCTTGGCATGGTCGCGTTTGCACCGGCGTCTGCAACGCCGATAGCGCCGCCAATTCCGGTGGCGCTCTATGCACCCGGTCGATATCAGGTCGATAGCGTGGCGACGAAGGTGCATTTCCGTGTGAAGGCGCTGGTCGGCGGCTATGAAGGCGACTTCGTTTCGCCCGACGGCGCTGTGACCATCGACCCGGCGCGGCCCGACCGCGCGGCCGTGGACATCGTCTTCCCGGTGGAGAAACTCACGACGGGCGACGCCTCCACCGACGCAATGCTGAAGGGCGACAGCTTCTTTGCCATGGCGCAATTCCCGACGATCCGCTTCACCGCGCAAAACGCCCCGTTGGCACGCAGCGATGCGCCCACGCCCATCGCCGGCGAACTGACGATGCATGGGCAAACCCGCCCCGTCACCCTTTCCGTCCGGCTGGTCGGCACGGCCCCGGACGAAGCGCCGGGACCGTCCACTTTGCATTTCGTCGGCGCCATGACGGTCGAACGCAGCCAGTTCGGCATGGGCTTTGGCCGCCCCTTCGTGTCCGACAAGGTGGACCTGAGCATCGACGCGATTTTCAGCCGCGCGCCATTATGATCTTTACCCAACCCCGGCAAACGGGTTAAGGGGACGCATCATGCAGAGCGTCACGCTTCTTACCCTGCTACGACTTACACGCCCTTAGGCGTGGTTTTTATGCTGCCTTTCGACTATGGGCAGCACCGATCCGCCTAAGGGCCTTCATCGCAGTCAAGTCGTATACCGGAAAGCGCCCCCGAAAATCATCGATGCGCGCGCCGCTGGCAAAGAAGTAGTGTAATCCCATGATGCTGACCGATCCCTCGCAGAAGTACCGCGCCTTTCCGCAGGTGGACCTGCCCAATCGCCAATGGCCTGCCCAGGTCATCACCGCCCCGCCGCGCTGGCTGTCGACCGACATGCGCGACGGCAACCAGTCGCTGATCGACCCGATGAACGCGGAAAAGAAGCGTCGCTTCTTCGACCTGCTGATCAAGGTCGGCGTCAAGGAGATCGAGGTCGGCTTCCCCAGCGCGGGCGCGACCGAGTTCGACTTCATTTCCGGGCTGGTCCGCGACGGTGCGATCCCCGACGATGTGATCGTGCAGGTGTTGACGCAGGCGCGTGCCGACCTGATCGCCACCACCTTCGAATCGCTGCGCGGCGCGCCCAAAGCCATCGTCCATGTCTACAACGCCGTGTCGCCCGCCTGGCGCAACATCGTGTTCCAGATGAGCCGGCCGGAGATCAAGGAGATCGCCGTCAACGCCGCCAAGCTGCTGCGCGACAATGCCGCCAAGCAGCCCGACACCGACTGGCATTTCGAATATAGCCCCGAAACCTTCTCCACCGCGGAGCTGGATTTCAGCCTGGAATGTTGCGAGGCGGTGATGGACATTCTCCAGCCCACGCCCGACCGCCCGCTGATCCTGAACCTGCCCGCGACGGTCGAATGCGCCACGCCCAACATCTATGCCGACCAGATCGAATGGATGTGCCGCCATATCTCCAAGCGCGACAGCGTGGTCATCTCGCTGCATCCGCATAACGACCGCGGCACCGGCGTCGCGGCGGCGGAACTGGGCCTGATGGCGGGCGCGGACCGGGTCGAAGGCTGCCTGTTCGGCAATGGCGAGCGGACCGGCAATTGCGACATCGTGACCGTTGCGCTCAACATGTACACGCAGGGCATCAACCCGGCGCTGGACTTCAGCGACATCGACACCGTCATCCAGACGGTCGAATATTGCAACCAGTTGCCGGTCCACCCGCGCCATCCTTATGCCGGCGAACTGGTGTTCACCGCCTTTTCCGGGTCGCATCAGGACGCGATCAAGAAGGGCTTCGCCGCGCAGGAAGCGCGCAACGACCTGATCTGGGACGTGCCCTATCTGCCGATCGACCCCAAGGATCTGGGCCGCGATTATGAAGCGGTCATCCGCGTCAATTCGCAATCGGGCAAGGGCGGCGTCGCCTGGGTGCTGCAACAGGACAAGGGCTATAAGATGCCCAAGCGGATGCAGGCCGAGTTCAGCAAGGTCGTGCAGGCCATGGCCGACGAAAGCAGCCGCGAACTCAACGCCGCCGACATCTGGAGCGCGTTCCAGGCCCATTACCGGCTGGCGGGCGAGCAGGCCTATAGCCTGATCGACTATCATGAAAGCGGCGTCGCGGGCGACCGCATCTTCACCGGCAAGATCGCGCATGAAGGCGTGGAACGCTCCATTTCCGGGCGCGGCAATGGCCTGCTGTCGTCTGTGCTGGCCGCGCTGCGCGACGAATTTGGCGTGCAACTCGACATCGCGGATTATAGCGAACATGCGATCGGCGCCGGCAGCGACGTCAACGCCGCCGCCTATGTCGAATGCCGCACGCCCGATGGCCGCACCGTGTTCGGCGTGGGCACCGATGCCGACGTCGCGACCGCTTCGGTCCAGGCGGTGCTGTCGGCGGCGAATGGGATTGCGGCGCGAGGGTAAGGCGCACGCGAACAAAAACCGTTTGTGCTGAGTAGGGGCTGAGCTTGTCGAAGTCCCGTATCGAAGCATTGCGCATATCCTTCGATACGCCATTTCGACTTCGCTCAATGGCTACTCAGGACGAACGGTCTGGGAAACGACAGCCTGTTACTTCGCCAACCCGCGCACCACCGCGTCCCACTGCTCCAACGATTCCCTGATGCCAGCCACCGGCACCCGCTCGTTCAGCCCATGAGCAAAGCCGTCCTGCGCCTTCATGAACAGGCTGGACACGCCATAGCTTGGCACCCCCAGCGCCCGGAAATAGAGGCTGTCGGTCGCCCCCGCCGACATGCCCGGCATCACCGTGATGTCCGCCGCCCGCGCCGTTACCGCATCGCGCACCACCTTCATCACGTCCGCACGCAGGGGCGAGGCGTCGCTGGCCAGCGGATCGCCCAAGGTCTTCACCATGGCGGTCGGATCGTTCACTACCTTGACCAGTTGCGCCTTCACATCCTCAATGGGGATGCCCGGAAAGATGCGGCAATTGACGCTGACCTTCGCGCTCTGCGGCAGGGCGTTCAAAGCATGGCCCGCGCTCGCCATCGTCGCGACGCAGGTGGTGCGCACCTGGCCGATAAATTCCGGCCGGGTCGACAGCAATTCCGCCGCCGCCGCGTCGCCCGTTTCCGCATAGCGCCGCATCGCCTGCCCCACCTCACCGCCGATCCTGTCGGCCGATAGCGCCAGCGACGCCTTGGTCAGTTCATTGCGCATCGGCGGGAATGGATAGGCCGCGATTCGGTCGATCGCCTTGGCCATGCGATAGATGGGATTGCCCGGCGTCGGCGCGCTCGAATGGCCGCCCGCATCGGTGAAGGCGAACTCAAAATCGGCATAGCTCTTCTCGCCCGCCTGCAACTGGTACAGCACCGGCTTGCCCTCGTCATTCAGCAGCCCGCCGCCGCCATCGCCGTTCAGCAACAGCGCAATATCCTTATACTGCGCCGCCAAAGCCTTGGTCGTCACCATATCGGTTTCCTCGTCCCCCGACAGGAGCAGGATGACGGTTCGACGCGGTTTCCAGCCTTCCTTCTTCAGCTGCGCCATTGTCGCGACCATCATCGCGACGTCATATTTATTATCCTCCGCGCCGCGCCCGAAAATATAGCCATCTTCCTCCACCGGCACGAAGGGGTCGCGGGTCCAGTCCGCCCGGTCCGCCGCCACCACATCCATATGGCCGATCAGCGCCATGGGTTTCAGCGTCAGGTCGCTACCCTTCATCGTCGCGGCAAAAGTTGCCGTCTCGCCCATCGGCGTGACGGCGATATCCGCGTCGGCAAATCCCGCGGCCTTCAGCACGCCCGCATAATAGGCCGCCAGTTTGGGCACCTGCCCCGCGCCCTGCACCGTCTTCATCGCGACGGAGCGCATCAAAATATCCTTGGCCGCCCCGGCATCCGCCGCCGCCATCGCGCCCTGCGGCAGCGCCAGCAGCGCCAAAGCCGAATATGCGCCGCGCATCATCATATGTTGCAACTCCCCGATGGATCGATATCCCATATCTGGCATAGCGGATCGGTCCCGCCAATGCGTTGATCCACCACAGCGGAAAGAGGGCCACCTTATCCCTGTTATACACACGTCAAGAATTGCTTGCGCGCAATCGGCCGACCGCCATCCGATATAGGCGGCCGGTCGCCCAGAGGAAAAAGACATGGCCCTCCATTATCGCAGTTTCGGATTTCAGGTTTTGGCCGGCATGGTCGTGGGCCTCTTGCTGGGCCTGGTCGCGCGCCAGATCGGTGCGGGGCCGGATGGCGACCTCAACGGACTGGCGACCGCGCTCAAGACGGTCGGCTCGATCTTCGTCTCGCTCTTGAAGGCGATCGTGCCGCCCCTGGTCTTCGCCGCCATCGTCGCATCGATCGCCAATCTGCGCGCGCTCGACAACGCCGCGCGGCTGGCCGGGCAGACATTGCTGTGGTTCGCCATCACCGCGCTGATCGCGGTCGCGATCGGCATCGCCATCGGCGTCATTGTCCAGCCGGGCACCGGGCTGCAGGGCACGGCGCTCCCCGTGGGCAAGAGCGACAGCATGGGCGGCTGGCTCGATTTCCTCAAAGGGCTGGTGCCAGCCAACAGCCTGGCGCTGTCGGGCAGCACGAAGATCACAGACGGCGCGGCCAGCACCAGCATCAGCTTCAACATCCTGCAATTGCTGGTCATCTCGATCGCGGTCGGCCTTGCCACATTGAAAGTGGGCGAAAAGGCCGACGCTTTCCTGGGCTTCGTCCGTTCGCTGCTCGCGGTCGTGCGCGCGCTGCTCGGCTGGGTCATCCGCCTGACGCCGATCGGCTCGGCGGCCCTCATCGGCACCGCCATCGCCACCTATGGCTGGAGCGCACTGGCGCAGCTCGGCACCTTCACCGCCGCCATCTATCTCGGCCTCGCGCTGGTGCTGCTGGTCGTCTATCCGACGCTGCTGATCGCCAATGGCCTGAAACCCGGCCCCTTCTTCGCCAAGGCCTGGCCCGCCATCCAACTGGGCTTCGTCTCGCGCTCCTCGGTCGGCACCCTGCCCGTCACCGAAGCCGTGACCGAGCGGTTGGGCGTGGACAAGGGCTATGCCGCCTTCGCCATTCCGCTGGCGTCCACCACCAAGATGGACGGCTGCGCATCGATCTACCCCGCGCTGGCGGCGATCTTCGTCGCGGGCTTCTACGGCATCCCGCTCCATTTCGTGGATTATGCGCTGATCGTCTTCGTCTCGGTCATTGGGTCGGCCGCTACCGCCGGGCTAACCGGCGCGATCGTGATGCTGACGCTGACGCTCTCGACGCTGGGCCTGCCGCTGGAGGGCGTGGGGCTGTTGCTGGCGATCGACCCGATTCTGGACATGGGGCGGACGGCGGTGAATGTCGCGGGCCAGGTGCTGGTCGGCGTGATCGTGGCGAAGCGGGAGGGGATTTTGGACGAGGCGGCTTATTATGGCGAAGGGGAGTTAGTGGCGGTTTAGGGCCGAGCCTAAACCGCCGATTCATATATTCCCCTGCTCTTCGATCGGCACATCATCGTCCGGTCCAAAATAGAGCGCGGCGCACGCGTCCCGCAAACACCCCCCGTCGATCACGAGATCCTCGCGCCATGCGTCCTGGATAAAATCGATCGTGTCGAGGTGACGATCCTCGAAATACATCCGATGGACGTCGTCGCGTCCCGCGCCATAGACGATGCGCCCTATTTTCGCCCAGATCGACGCCATGGTGCACATCCCGCACGGCTGCAGCGTGGAATAGAGCGTAGCGTGCCGGATATCCATATCCCCATGGGCCTTGCCCGCGCGCCTGAACGCCATCATCTCTGCATGGGCCGTGGCGTCTAGAAGTTCTTCCGTCTGGTTGACTGCACGCGCCAGTTCCTGGCCGTTGAGAACGATAATGGCGGCGATCGGCGTGTCCTCCGGCGATGTACCCTTACTCTTCGCCAGTTTGATGGCTTCACGCATCCACGCCTTGTCGGTGTCGCCTATCATGATTTTTCCGCCCCTGATGCTATCCAAGCTTGTTTGACGCTTGGCGCCGACCCCGGTTCCTTGCCCAAAGCGACGACCGCAGGGAACAAATCGGCACGCCGCCGGTCCGGTCTTCCATGCATGATAGCGAAATGGCTGACACAGGATCGGAAAAGATGGACGATCCCGAACGCCAGCCCAATGACGACCTCGACGCCACGGAGGTTCGCGACGTCGAGGACAGGCGCGCCAGCTCGTCCAGGATCGTGCACGAAGTTGTGCGCTTACAGGGCGAGGAGGAACTGGCGCGGCCAGCACTGGCTCTGATGTTGTCCGGCACGGCTGCAGGGCTGGCGATGGCGCTGTCCTTGATGTGCGAACTTTTCCTGCGCAGCCATTTGCCGGATACGGCATGGGCGCCGCTGGTATATTTTCTGGGGTATCCGGTGGGTTACCTGATCGTCATATTGGGGCGGATGCAGCTGTTTACCGAAAGCACCGTCACCGCCGTTCTGCCTGTCGCCACTAAGCCCACCGGAAAGAATATCGGCCGACTGATGCGGCTCTGGCTCTGCGTGATTGTTGGAAATCTGGCTGGCGTCACATTGGTAAGCGCGCTGATGGCCGGCGAGATCATCATCACGCACGAACAGCGCCTCATCGCGCTCGACCTGCTCGACAAGCTGGAGCTTCAACCCTGGAACCGCACCCTGACGCTGGCTATCCCCGCTGGCTTCATCATGGCGGCCATCGCCTGGGTGCTGCCAAGCGCAAAAGGCAGCGAGTTCTGGGTGATCTTTACCCTAACCTACGTAATAGCGCTCGGCAGCTTCGCGCACGTTGTGACCGGATCGTCCCAGGTCACCTTTCTATGGCTGAGCGGCAGCATCAGCATGGCCGAGTCCTGGCTGGAATTTACCTTGCCGGCATTGCTGGGCAACATCATCGGCGGGTCCGGCCTATTCGCCGTGCTGGCCCATGGACAGATGCGCAGCGATACGAGTACGGGCACATAAATCGCCGGGCTGGTGCGACATCAGTTTGCAAAAATCTCCTATTGCGAAGTCCGCTATGCATATCCCACCCGCGCAAATGCAAACCTTGCGACGGTGTGTACTTTGCAGTTTTCGCTACCTGGTCCGCTGAGCCAAACGCCCCCACACCGCCCTGTCCTACTATGCGTCCATCGGCTATAGGCCTTGGCCCGAACAGCAAAAGCGCGGCATCAAGGCGAATATCAGTGGCAGACTATCAGGTCCATATCATCGGCGGCGGCCTCGCCGGAACGGAGGCGGCGTGGCAGCTGGCGCAGGCGGGCATCCGCGTGCGCCTGTCCGAAATGCGCGGGTCAGGCGACATGACCCCCGCGCACCAGACCGAGGGGCTGGCCGAACTGGTATGCTCCAACAGCTTCCGATCCGACGACGCGGACAAAAATGCCGTGGGCTTGCTGCATCAGGAAATGCGCCGACTGGACTCGCTCATCATGGCCAGCGCCGAACCGGCCAAGGTGCCCGCCGGCTCCGCGCTGGCGGTCGACCGCCATGTCTTTTCGGGTGCCGTCACCCGCGCGCTGGCCGATCATCCCAATGTCGAGATCATCCGCGAACGGATCGACACGCTGCCGATCGAAGGCATGACCATCGTCGCCACTGGCCCGCTGACCGCGCCCGCGCTCGCCACCAGCATCGGCCAGGCGGCGGGGATGGAGCATCTCGCCTTCTTCGACGCGATCGCGCCCGTCATCCATCATGACAGCATCGACATGGACCAGTGCTGGATGGCCAATCGCTGGGACAAGATCGGCCCCGGCGGCGGCGAGGGGAAGGATTATATCAACTGCCCGATGGACAGGGACCAGTATCAGGCCTTCGTCCAGGGATTGCTCGACGGCGAAAAAACCGAGTTCAAGGAATGGGAGGCCAGCACCCCCTATTTCGAGGGCTGTATGCCGATCGAGGTGATGGCGTCGCGCGGGCCGGAAACCCTCCGTCACGGCCCGATGAAGCCGATGGGGCTGGACAATCCACGCACCGGCCGCTGGCCCTATGCGGTGGTGCAGTTGCGGCAGGACAATGCCAGCGGCACGCTATGGAACATGGTCGGTTTCCAGACCAAGCTGAAACATGGCGCGCAGGTTGAGCTGTTCCGCACCATTCCTGGCCTGCAAAATGCCGAATTTGCGCGGCTGGGGGGGCTGCACCGCAACACCTTCATCCAGTCGCCCAAGCTGCTCGATGAAACCCTGCGCCTCAAAAGCGCGCCGCACATCCGCTTCGCCGGGCAGATGACCGGCTGCGAAGGCTATGTGGAGAGCGCCGCGATCGGCCTGATCGCCGGGCGTTTCGCTGCGGCCGAACTGCTGGGCCGCGCCCTGACGCCGCCCCCCGCCGACACGGCGCTGGGCGCGCTGCTCGGCCATGTGACGGGCAATGTGGTGAGCGCCGACTATCAGCCGATGAACGTCAATTTCGGCCTGTTCCCGACGCTGGACGAGGTCAAGAAGAAGCAGCGCAAGGAAGCCTATACTTCCCGCGCCCGCGCCTCCTTCGGCGTGTGGATGGGGGAGATGGAACTGGCTTGAGCGGCCGGGGGCGTCAGCATTTACACTTCGCCTTCGCCGCCCGTTTCGGCGCGGTGGCGGCGAATTCCGCCGGGGTCAGCTTGCCGTCCTTGTCGCCATCCGCCACGCCGAACCGGTCCGCCGTCGCCGCCGCCCATTCCTCGAAGGACAACAGATTGTCGCCATCCTTGTCCAGCGCCTTGAACGCCTTGGTCCGGCTGCCCAGCATCTCGACCCGCGTGATGACGCCATCGCGGTTCCGGTCGTAACGGGCAAAACGCTTCTGCTCGCGGCTTTGCGGACTGGCCTCACCAGGCATCGGCGGCGCATCGCCGACGGCATCGGGATCGCCCTGCGGCAACGCCTCTATCTGCGGCGGTGGTGGGGGAGCGGAGGCAAGCTGCGGCACTGGCGCGGTATCCGCCCGCCCCTGCCACCAGAACAGGCCGCCCGCGACCAGCAGCAGCGCCGCCATGCCACCTGCCAGCAATCGCCCCATGCCGCCCTCCTCAAGTCCGTAGGCGGCCAGCCTATCCCGACACACTAGCGTCCGACAAGCGCGATCCGCAGCAACCGTCCCGCCAGCGCCCGCGGCATGCCCCTGGGCGCGCCGCGCCCCGCCAGCACATCCTGCCGCGCCAGAGTGAAGGCGATCCGCAGCGGCTTCCACCCCCGCGGCCAGCGCGCGCCGTCAACCTGCGGCAGCAACTCGGCCGCCAGAGCCAGCGCCGCCGCCGCCAGCGCATCGTCCCCGACATGCCCGGCCAGATCCCACAGCGCCCACACCTGCCCCGCCACCGCCAGCCAGTCCGGCGTTTGTCCCGCATCGGCCAGCGCCCGGAATAATCCGCCGCCCCGCCCCGCAGAATAATCGCGCAGCCCCTGCACGTCGATGTCGGGTTCGACCACCAGCACTTCCCAGCCGTCAATCACCGCCACCAACCCCAGCGCTCCACAAGCCCACGTCGCCCGCATCGCATCGACCACCGGCTCGCCCTGGCCCTTGATGCCGGCTGGATCATCAATGACGTCATTCCACCATGCCAGCCGCATCTGGCCGATCATCGGCTCGCTGGTGGTGCGCGCGACCTTCGCCAGCCGTGCGTCGAACGCCCATAGCGCGCGGTGCCGCGCCACCTGTCCGCTGCCGGCATAGGCGGCGAGCAGCAGGCCCAGCGGCGGCACGGCGTCGTCGTTCAGGCTCATCGGGCGACTCCCGTCCTGACAGGTGCTACGCGGGTTATCGGTCCTTTAACCATCTTCCTCATACACATTCTAACGAGTGCGCCTGCATAGGCGGAAAGGCTGCCCAACCCATTATTGGGGGGTGTGGGGCGCGACATGGGTGATTGCAGGCAAATGGGCAAGGTAAACCAGTATCCTATGGGCTTTCTGAAGCGGCTGGCGGGCAACCAGGCGGGCAATGTCATGGCCATGGTCGCCGCGGCGATCATTCCGCTCGCGGCGCTGATCGGCGGCGGGCTGGACATGAGTCGCGCCTATATGGCGCGCGCCCGGATGCAGCAGGCCTGCGATTCCGCCGCGCTGGCGGGCCGCCGTGCGATGACCGGGGCGACCATGTCCACGACCGATATCGCCGAAGCGCGCAAGTTCTTCGACTTCAACTTCCCACAAAATACGTTCCAGGCGGCCACCTTCACCCCGGTCATCCAGAGCAAGCCTAGCGAAACGACCACGGTCCAGGTGACCGCGGAAACGACCATGCCGACCACGATCATGAAGATCTTCGGTTACACGACGCTGCCGCTCGCCGTGACGTGCGAAAGCCGGTTCGACATCGGCAATACCGACGTCATGCTGGTGCTCGACACCACTGGATCGATGTCCGAAAACATGACCGATACCGATGGCACGGTGATGACCCGGCTGGCGGCGTTGAAGCTGGCGGTGAAGGACTTCTACGACACGCTCGGCGCGGGGTCGGACACGACCGGGCGCATCCGTTACGGCTTCATGCCCTATAGCTCGACCGTAAACGTAGGTTATTCGTTGCCGTCGAGCGCGCTGGTGGGCGGGAGTACGGGGGACACATGGACGTATAATAGCCGGCGCATGACCTATTATAATGACACTCCATCGACCACGAACACTTGCTATCGAGGGTATAAGGGCTCTGGTTATAACAGTTGCGTCTCCAGTGCGGCCTCCGCACAAAGTGATTCGAGCAACGTGTCGCGATCGAACTGCCAGACCTGGGCTAATGTCTCCACATCGGTAAGCGGCAGCTATCCGGGCACGGTTACCAAGATCGTCTATGCGGCCTATAGCTGGAACGGGACCAATCCCTTCCCTTCATCGGGCAGCGGCAATCAGAAATGCGTGCGTCAAGAAGTGACGACTACGCACACCACCAACATCACCGGCGGCACTGGCAACACATCGCTCAATGTCTGGGTTTACAATGATTTCGCCGCCGACGTCTCAAACTTTATCACCGGCGCGTCGACCGTCAATCCAGCCTATATAGACGGCACCACCGCTACCTGGTCGGGCTGCATCGAGGAACGCGACACCGATAGCAGTATCACCTCGACGACATCGACCTCTTCCATTCCGTCAGGCGCCTTCGACCTGCAAATCGATACGGCGCCAACCAACGCCGCAACCAGGTGGCGACCGCACTGGCCCGAAATCGAGTTCGATCGCAGTGGCAACAACCTGAACTCCGCATCGCGAATAAGCGGGGGCTGGAACGCTTGTCCTAGCAAGGCGCGCAAGCTGGCCAGCTATACCAGCCGATCGGCCACGCCATCAGGCATGGCCAGCAGCTTCAACACCTATGTCGATGGGCTGATCGCAATCGGCGGCACCTATCACGACATCGGCATGATGTGGGGCGCGCGCTTCCTGTCGCCCACCGGCATCTTCGCGAGCGAAAATGCCAACGCGCCCAACGGCTTCAACATCTCGCGGCACATCATTTTCATGACTGATGGCGATCTGACCGCCTATGATGCGGTCTATGGCGCCTATGGTTATCAGAAGTTGGATGGCCGCGTCGCAGCTACCAGCACGAACGATGACGGACTGATAGCCATCCACAAACGACGGCTGGAAATGATGTGCAACGCCATAAAGGGCCAGGGAGTCACCATCTGGATCGTCGGCTTCAAGGACCAGCCGCCTACCGGCACGCTCGATTCGACGATGCTCGACACCGAGTTGCAGACCTGCGCCAACAGCGGCAACCACTGGTTCATGGCCTATAATCCGTCGACGCTGCGCCAGAAGTTCAAGGATATTGCCAAGAATATCGGCGGCTTGAGGCTGTCGCAATGATTGGGCGGATCGTCCCCTTCCTCGCCCGGCTGCGCGCCCATGCGCGCGGCGCGACCTTGCTGGAGTTTGGTCTGGTGGCCGGACCGCTGATCCTGACCATCATGGCGATCGGCGACCTGGGCTATCAATCCTATCTGCGCGCGGTGACGCGCGGCGTGCTGGAAAAGGCGTCGCGCGCCGCATCGGTCGGCACGCTCAACAGCACGCAGATCGAAACCTATATCGACGCGCAGATGGCCGCGATCAATTCGAAGAACGGCACGACCTCCACCACCAAGAAAAGCTATTATAATTTCTCGCGCGTGGGAAAGCCGGAAAAGATCACCACGGATACCGCGCCGCTGGGCAGCTATAATACAGGCGACTGCTATGAGGACGCCAATGGCAATGGCGCCTATGATGCGGCGGGCGGATCGACCGGCCTCGGCAGCGCCGACGACATCGTCTATTATGAAGTGACGGTATCGATGCCGCGCCTGTTCCCGATGGCCAAATTACTCGGCTGGAGCGCGACCCAATCCGCCACCGCCACCACCATCGTCCGCAACCAGCCCTGGGCGAACCAGGGCAAACCGACGGTCAAATGCACATGACGACGACCTTCCCCCGCCTTGCCGCGCTGACGCGCCGCCTGCGCCGCGACGATCACGGCCTGGCGCTGATCGAATTCGCCTTCTCGTTGCCGGTGCTGCTCGTGCTGTGCATGTCGGGACTGGAATGTGCGAACCTGGCGCTGGCCCATATGCGCGTCAGCCAGGTGGCCATGCTGGTCGCCGACAATGCCGCCCGCGTGCGCACATCGATCGACGAAGCAGACGTCAACGAAATCATGACCGGCGCCGAATTGTCGACCAATTCGCTGGCACTGAAGGCCAATGGCCGGATATTCCTGTCCGACCTGGAGCCGAACGGCCTCACCGGAGCGAACGAGGGACAATATATACGCTGGCAGCGCTGCTGGGGGAGCGGCAGCTTCACATCCACCTATGGCGTCGCCAATAACGGCAAGACCGATGCCAGCATGAAATTTGGCATGGGACCGGGCACGACCGCCGACAAGAAGGTGAAGGCCGCCAGTAGCACCGCGGTCATGTTCGTGGAAGTGGCCTATAATTATCAGCCGCTGATCACCAATACGATCTTCGGCGCAAAGGTGATCCGCTACACCAGCGCCTTCAATGTGCGCGAACGGACCGATCAGGCGATCAAGAATGCCGGCGGCCTGGCGACATCGGCCACCGCCGCCTGTAGCTGATAGAAAAAGGGCGGCCTTTCGAGCCGCCCTTCCTTTTCATCTGTAGCACACCTTCTTGGCAGCAGCGACCACGCGGCTGGCATCGATCAGTGCCGCCTTTTCCAGGTTAGCGGCATAGGGCAGCGGCACATCTTCGTTGGTGACGCGCAGCACCGGGGCGTCGAGATCGTCGAAGCCCTGTTCCATGACGACAGCGGCGATTTCCGACGCGATCGAGCAGGTCGGCCAGCCTTCTTCCACCACCACCAGGCGGTTGGTCTTCTTCAAGCTTGCCAGCACCGTCGCGGTGTCGAGCGGGCGCAGCGTGCGCAGATCGATAACTTCGGCATCGATGCCCTCGGCCGCCAGCGTCTCCGCAGCGTCGAGAGCCAGGCCCACGCCGATCGAGTAGCTGACCAGCGTCACGTCGTTGCCCGGCCGCATGATCCGCGCCTTGCCGATCGGCAGGACGTAGTCGTCAACCTTGGGCACGTCGAAGCTGCGACCGTAGAGAAGTTCATTCTCCAGAAACACGACCGGATCGGTCGAACGGATCGCAGCCTTGAGCAGGCCCTTCGCGTCGGCCGCGTCATAGGGCGCGATGACGATCAGGCCGGGGACGGCGGCGTACCAGGGGCCATAATTCTGGCTGTGCTGCGCGCCGACGCGGCTGGCCGCGCCGTTGGGACCACGGAACACGATCGGGCAGCGCATCTGGCCGCCCGACATGTAATTGGTCTTGGCCGCCGAGTTGATGATGTGGTCGATCGCCTGCATGGCGAAGTTGAACGTCATGAACTCGATCACCGGACGCAGGCCGCCCATGGCCGCGCCCGCGCCGATGCCGGCAAAGCCATATTCGGTGATCGGCGTGTCGATGACGCGCTTGTCGCCAAATTCGTCGAGCAGGCCCTGGGTGACCTTATACGCGCCCTGATATTCGGCGACTTCCTCACCCATCACGAAGACGCGCTCATCCTTGCGCATTTCTTCGGCCATGGCGTCGCGCAACGCTTCGCGCACGGTCGTCTTCACATATTCGGTGCCTTCGGGCAGGTCCGGGTCAGCGACGGTCGCCCGCGCTTCCGACGC
Organism: bacterium; assembly: GCA_030824575.1. GTDB lineage: Bacteria > Pseudomonadota > Alphaproteobacteria > Sphingomonadales > Sphingomonadaceae > Sphingobium. The sequence continues at coordinate 21,231 of JAVBXL010000017.1, forward strand.
CAGCTTGGACGTGCCGCTTTCCGCCTTTTTGGGCGCGGGTTCGGCGTCCGCCTTCGGGGCTTCGGCCTTGGGTGCCGGCGCTGCCTCTTCGCCGCCCTCGCCCGCCATCTCGGCGATGACGGTGCCGACCTTTACGCCTTCGGTGCCTTCGGCGATCATGATCTTGCCGATCTTGCCCTCATCCACGGCTTCGAATTCCATCGTCGCCTTGTCGGTTTCGATCTCGGCCAGGATATCGCCGGACTTGACCTCATCGCCTTCCTTCACCAGCCATTTGGCCAGCGTGCCCTCTTCCATCGTCGGCGAGAGCGCCGGCATCTTGATTACGATACCCATTAATATTGCTCCACCAGCACGTCGGTATAGAGTTCATGCAGTTCCGGCTCAGGCGATGATTCCGCGAAATCGGCCGCCTCGGCGACGGTCTTGCGGATGGCCTGGTCGATACCCTTGATGTCTTCCTCGCTGACGCCGGCCTCGATCAGATATTTCTTCACGCCCTCGATCGGGTCGGACTTGTCGCGCATCGCCTGCACTTCCTCGCGTGACCGGTATTTGGCCGGATCGGACATGGAATGGCCGCGATAGCGATAGGTCTTCATTTCCAGCAGGATCGGGCCATTGCCCTCCTGCACCCATTTCAGGGCTTCCTCGGTCGCGCCGCGCACGGCCAGCACATCCATGCCATCGACCTGAAGGCCGGGGATGCGGAAGCTTTCGCCGCGGCGATACAACTGGTCTTCCGACGATGCGCGGTTGACGCTGGTGCCCATGGCGTACTGGTTATTCTCAATCACGAAGATGATCGGCAGCTTCCACAGTTCGGCCATGTTGAACGATTCATAGACCTGGCCCTGGTTGGCCGCGCCGTCGCCGAAATACGCGACGCACACGCCGCCATCGCCGCTATATTTATGCGCGAAGCCCAGGCCAGCGCCCAGCGACACCTGCGCGCCGACGATGCCATGGCCGCCGAAGAATTTATGTTTGACGCTGAACATGTGCATCGAACCGCCCTTGCCGCGCGAAATGCCGGCTTCGCGGCCGGTCAGTTCGGCCATGATCAGGTTGGGGTCGATGCCATAAGCGAGCATGTGGCCATGGTCGCGATAGCCGGTGATAACGCTGTCTTTGCCGGGTTTGAGCGCGGACTGGATGCCGACCGCGACTGCTTCCTGGCCGATATAGAGATGGCAGAAGCCGCCGATCAGGCCCAGGCCATAGAGCTGCCCGGCCTTTTCCTCGAAGCGGCGGATGAGGACCATCTGCCGATAAAATTCCAGCAACTCTTCCTTGCTGGCCTTGTAATCGGTCGGTGTTTGCGGGCGAGGCCGATTGTGGTCCGCGCCGGCAGCGGGTGCAGCCGCTTTCGCCTTTGCAGTCGAAGCACGCGGCGTCGTTGGATTCGCCAAGGCTCTTATCCTTTTGCGTGGGGGTAGGATGGAAGGAAGGCCGATATAGCGGCAGAGTTGCATATATTGCAACGGCGGACCCCACGGAATCCGGGCATAACCAATAGCTGCGGCCGAAAATTGATGGCGACAGGGAATATGGCCGAAGGCGGCTTTCAAAGCCTCGCAGCAAAATTACCGAGACGGCATTTTCCACGCAAAATCATTTCAAAAGCCGGCCTAGGATGATGCGGCTCAATTCAGCGGTACGACCACTTCATCATGGTGGATCACGCCTAGCTGGCGGCGGATGAGTTCGTCCGACAAATCGGGATCGACGCGGCGCGGGTCGAGCAGGTCGACCCGATTGCGCAATTCGGCGCGCGCTTCCTGCACATGCTTCAATTCCGTCTTCGCTTCATGCAACTGGCGCGAATAGTCACCCCAGGCGAGCACCCCGTTGGAGCCCAGCACGACATAACCCGCGAAGAACAGCAGCAGGAGCAGCGCGATCGCAGGGCCAATAGCCGACCAGAGAAGGAGACGAAGTTTAGCGATGTGCGCCATGGACCAGAAGAATCACAGGAAAAGGCTGACCGCAAGCGAAAAATGCGTGGCTTGCGGCCAGCCGAGTCTCCCAATGCTTAGCGGAAGATCGAACGCCCGGCATAAACGGCGATATCACCCAGTTCTTCCTCGATGCGGATGAGCTGATTATATTTGGCGAGCCGGTCCGAACGGGCCAGCGACCCGGTCTTGATCTGCCCGCAATTGGTGGCGACGGCGAGGTCGGCGATGGTCGCGTCCTCCGTCTCCCCCGACCGGTGCGACATGACCGCCGTGTAGCGGGCGCGGTGGGCCATATCGACGGCGGCCAGCGTCTCGGTCAGCGTGCCGATCTGGTTGACCTTCACCAGCAGCGAGTTGGCCAGCCCCTTGCCAATGCCCATCGACAGGCGCGCCGGGTTGGTGACGAACAGGTCGTCGCCGACCAACTGCACCTGATGCCCGATCTTATCGGTCAGCGCCTTCCAGCCTTCGAAATCATCCTCGCTCATGCCGTCCTCGATCGACTTGATCGGATAGTCGGCGGTGAGCGCAGCAAGATAATCGGCCATTTCGACCGGCGACAGGGACAGGCCCTCGCCGGAAATCTCATATTTGCCGTTCTTGAAGAATTCGGTCGCGGCGCAATCCAGCGCCAGCACGACGTCGTCGCCCGGCTTGTAGCCGGCCTTTTCGATCGACAGCATGATGAAGTCGAGCGCGTCGCGGGTCGAGGCGATGTTCGGGGCAAAGCCGCCCTCGTCGCCCACCGACGTCGCCAAACCCTTGTCGTGCAGTCCCTTTTTGAGCGTGTGGAAGATTTCCGAACCGATGCGCACGGCGTCGGCGATGCTTTCCGCACCGACCGGCATGATCATGAATTCCTGAAGATCGATCGGGTTGTCGGCATGTTCGCCACCGTTGATGATGTTCATCATCGGCACCGGCAACACATGGGCCGACACGCCGCCGACATAGCGATAGAGCGGCAGGCCGCGCGCATCGGCGGCGGCCTTCGCCGCGGCGAGCGACACGCCCAGGATCGCGTTGGCGCCTAGGCGCGACTTGTTTTCCGTGCCGTCCAGCGCGATCATCGCAGCGTCGACTTCGCCCTGGTCTTCGGCGTCCAGACCGATCAGTTCGCCGGCAATCTCGTCATTGACGGCAGCGACAGCGGCCAGCACGCCCTTGCCCAGATATTTGCTCATGTCGCCGTCGCGCTTTTCCACCGCTTCATAGGCGCCGGTCGAAGCGCCCGATGGCACGGCGGCGCGGCCGAAGCTGCCGTCTTCCAGCATGACGTCGACTTCGACGGTGGGATTGCCACGGCTGTCAAGAATCTGGCGGGCGTGAATATCGAGAATGGCGGTCATGATCGCTCCTGCACTTAGCGTCGTAACGGGCGGCCGGTGGCCGGGAATGTGCGCTCCGCTTAGCCAGCGCCTCCCCCCTTGGCAATGCAGGGGCTTGCGCGGATGCAAAAAATGCCGATTGTCGAAAATGTAACGGCAACGGAACTGTAGGCCCCCGCGATGCATTTGTTAGATGATGCTGCGACCTTTAGGGGCCGCTATGCCGTATTTGAAAGGGAGACTAGAGGACCATGGCCGACACACCGGGAACCCCGCCCATCAAGCGCGTGAAGAAGACGGTAGCCGTCAAGCCGGTCAAGGCGAAGCCCGCCAAGTCGGCGATCGCGACGCCTTCCGCCCCGGCGGTGAAGGCCGCACCGGTCAAGAAGGCTGCCACACGGAAGGCACCTACCGCCAAAAAGCCGGGCAACGGCGCTGCTGCTCATGGCTGGACCGCGCAGATCGCCCCGATCAAGGCGCAGGCGGAAAAAGCCGCCAAGGTCGCGACCGACAAATTCAATTCGGTCGATTGGAAGGCGCATATCGATCCCATCAAAGATCAGGCTGGCAAGACCGCCAAGTCGGCCGCCGGCGTCGCCAAGGAAAAGACTGGCACCGCCATGCAGAGCCTGGCCAAGCTGATTTCCGACACCGCCGGCACGGTCGATGCGAAGCTAGGTCCCCAATATGGTGATTATGCCCGCCAGGCCGCGGAATCGGTCGCCGGCGCAGCCGACACGCTTGATGCCAAGGATGTCGATCAGTTGCTGGGCGAGGCGCGCGATTTCGTGCGCAAAAGCCCCGCGGTTGCAATCGGCGCGGCCGCCGTTGTCGGCTTCGTGCTGATGCGCCTAGCCAAGGGATCGGACGACAAGGCCTGATACCGCCACGCATTTCCTGACCGACGCACGATCCTGCACGGCGGGACGGAGGCCCAATTGATTGACGAGCCAGCGGATACGGCGGTGACGCCGCACACCGATGGGCAGCACGAAGGCGTGCCCGAAGAAAGCGTGCGCGACGTCCTTTCGCGGCTTTATGCCGATGGCCGCGCCTATGCCGCGGCCGAAGCGGACAAACAGAAATTGCGCGCCGGCATCATCGGCGTTGGGGTGCGCAACGCCGCAATCTTCGGCGTCGTGGCGCTGATGCTCGCCTTCGCCAGCATCGTCGCACTGGTCGTTGGCCTGACCATCGTTTTGGCGCAGGTTATCGCGCCGATCTGGGCGACGCTGATCGTCGTTGGCGGCGCGTTGATGATGGTCGTGCTGCTGCTGTTGGCCGCCAAGGGTTGCATCACGCGGATGAAGAAGGCGATCGCGCCATGAACCTGGAAGCCCGCTATCGCCAGGCCTGCGAGCGTTCGGACGCTGCGCGCGGACGCCTGTCCCTCACGGCGGCGGAAGCCAAGGCCCGCGTCGCGCCCGCACGGCTTAAACAGGACGTGAAGGACAAGGCGAGCAACGCCATGCTGAATGGCGTGGCCAATGCCGCCGCGCAGGCGCAACAGCGCCCCGTCGCGATCGCCGCAGCCGCCACCGCCTTTGGACTTTTCCTGGCGCGGCGTCCGTTGGCGGCACTTTTCCGGCGGCTATACGTTCGCTTCCAAGACACCCAGTTAGACAATTCGGAGACTGACGATGGCTGATATCCGCGCTCAACTGACCCGCGTTCGCGAAGCGGCGAACGACGCCGCAACGACCGCCACCGACCGGATCAAGGATACCGGCGAAAAGGCGCGCGAAAGTGCAGGCGAACTGATCCAGACAAGCCGCGACAAGGCGAGCGAAGCCTATGGCGAGGCACGCGACAAGACCCAGCGCGTCGCCACCCGCGCCAATGAGATCGTACAGGAACACCCGATCGTCGCCGTCGCCGGCGCTGTCGCGGTGGGTGCGGTGGTCGCCTGGATGTTCCCCAAAAGCCGCGCCGCCATGAAGGCGCTGCCGGGCCTGGCGGTTACCGCTGGCTCGCGCTTTCTGGAGGCTGCTGTCGCCGCACGCGCCGCCGCTGCCGAGGGTGCCGAAACGGTGAAGCAGGGCGCGACCCACGCACTCCACGCGGCTGGCGATGTGGCATCGGATGCGCGCGACAGCGTGGCATCGGCCGACCTGCCGGCCAGGGCGTCGAAACTCGCCGACGAGGTGACCGCCCTGGTCGCTGCAAAGGTCGATGCGCTGAGCGACGCGATCAAGGCGCGATTGCCCAAAAGCTAATCGCGATTGCGGCAAACGCAATCGGCCCAATCCCCTGCTCTTCTTGGCGTATCGCGGTGACGATGCTAAGGCATCGCGATACGCATAAGGAGAATAGATAACGCCATGAGCAAAATGCATCTGGTGCTGGGTGGTCGCGTGACGAATCCGCAGACGCTCGAATTTCAGGACCTCAGCAAGGTCGATCTCGTCGGCGTGTTCCCCGACTATGCGTCAGCCGAAAAGGCTTGGCGCAGCGCGGCGCAGCGCACGGTTGACGACGCCGAGATGCGTTATGTCATCGTGCATTTGCACCGCCTGCTGGAACCGGAACTGCCGGGCGCTTAACAACATCCTCGTTCGCCCTGAGCTTGTCGAAGGGCTTTTCTTTCTCAGGAAGAAGAGCAGGGCTTCGACATGCTCAGCCCGAACGGCGAATTTTTCGGCCTTAATGCACCGCCCGCGGCTTCTTCCTGAAGCGCCAGCGCAATAGCGGCCTGGTTAGTGCCAGGCCTACGAGGAAGCCGCCGATATGCGCGGCGATCGCGATCTGGCCCAGTTCGCTCATCCCCGCCCCGCTCGCTAGCCCGATCATCAACTGCACCGCGATCCACGCGCCCGCCAGCCACAACACGCGCACCAGATTGGCCGATAGCGGCCCAATGGCGCGCACCTGTTGCTGGCTATACAGCAGGGCATAGGGCGCGATGATGGCGGAAATGGCACCACTGGCCCCGACCATCGGGTTTGTGGACCCCGGATCGATCGCCCATTGCGCCAGGCACGCGCCATATGCGCCAACGACATACAGGGCCAGCGTCCCGGCCCAGCCCAGCACATGCTCCACCTGTCGCCCGCAAAACAGCAGCATCAGCATGTTGAAGCCGATATGCAGCCAACCGGCATGAATGAAGGTGCAACTGAGCGGCGTCAGCCAGGCCGGCACCGCAGCCATGCCGTCGAGCAACGCCGGATCACCAAGGCGCGCAGGAATGAAGCCGCCGACGATTGCCGCGTTATCGACCTGCCCGGTCAGATAGAGCAGCAGAAAGGCGGCGATCGTAATCGCCCCGATCCCATTGGTCAGTCGGCCAGCCGGCAGCTTCACGGTCAGATGAAATCGATCTTGTCGACCGAATAGAATTTGTCGCCCGACGGGACCGACACTTCCACATCCTCGCCCACCGTGCGGCCGATGAGCGCGCGGCCGAGCGGGCTGTTATAGCTGATCATGCCTTGCTTGGCGTCCGCTTCGGCCTGGCCGACAATCTGGTATTTCACCGGCTTGTCGTCTTCGTCCAGCAGCGTCACGGTCGCGCCAAACACGATCTTGTTACCCGACAGGGTTGTGGGGTCGATCACCTGCGCGCGGGACAGCTTGTCCTCCAGGTCGTTGATCGTCGCCTCGACCTGGCCCTGCCGCTCCTTGGCGGCGTGATATTCGGCGTTTTCGGACAAATCGCCGTGCGCGCGCGCTTCTTCGATGGCGTCCACGATCAAAGGCCGCTCGGCCTTTAACTCGCGGAGCTGCGCGGTGAGCTTGTCATAGCCCATCTGCAGCATCGGCATCTTCTCGACGGTCGCCATGAGTGCAAATCCTTCGTCAAAACTTCCCTTTGGCGACCCGAACGTCGGGCCACCCGCAGCATGCTTCCTTATGCAGGGGATCAGGCTTGCGACAGGGGATAATAGGACTGGAGCGAGCGCACTTCAAGGGCATGACCCCGTAAAGCCTCGATCGCATCGGCCGCAGCGACGCTGGCGGCGGCCGTAGTGAAGCTGGCGACCTTGTGGCGCAGCGCGCTGATGCGGATCGCCTTGCTGTCCTTCAGCGACTGCCAGCCTTCAGTCGTGTTGAAGATCAGCTGCACATCGCCATCAGTGATCTTGTCCACGATATGCGGACGCCCCTCGGCGACCTTGTTGACCTGCTGGACGGCGATACCCTGTTCTTCCAGATATTGGGCGGTGCCGCCGGTCGCGATGAGCTTGAACCCCATGTCCACCAGCTTGCGTGCGGCGGGCAGAATCACCGGCTTGTCGCTGTCCTTGAGCGAGATGAACACCGTCCCCTCGGTCGGCAACATCGTGCCAGCGCCGATCTGCGCCTTGGCGAAAGCGGTCGCGAAATTGCTATCGATTCCCATGACTTCGCCAGTGCTTTTCATTTCCGGCGACAGGACGGGATCGACGCCGGGGAAGCGGCCGAACGGGAAGACGGCTTCCTTCACCGCCACATGGTTGATCGCGTTGCGGTCGATCTTGGGCAGATCCTTGATCTTTTCGCCCGCCATCACGCGGGACGCGATCTTGGCGATGGGGGTGCCGATCGCCTTGGCGACGAAGGGCACGGTCCGGCTGGCGCGCGGATTGACCTCGATCAGGTAAACTACCCCGTCCTTGACCGCGAACTGGATGTTCATCAGGCCGCGCACGGACAGCGCATGGGCCAGCACTTCGGTCTGGCGCTCGATCTCCGCGATGATCTCGTCCGACAGGCTGTAGGGCGGCAGCGAACAGGCGCTGTCGCCCGAATGGACGCCGGCCTCCTCGATATGCTGCAACACGCCCGCGACCACGACATCATCGCCATCGCACAGCGCATCGACATCGACCTCGATCGCGTCGCGCAGATATTGGTCGATCAGCACCGGTGAGTCGCCCGATACCTTGACCGCGGTGGTGATATATTCCTCCAGTTGCGCCTGGCCGTCGACGATCTCCATCGCCCGGCCGCCCAGCACATAGCTGGGCCGCATCAGCACCGGATAGCCGATCCGGTTGGCGACCGCGATCGCCTCCTCCCGGCTGCGGGCAATGCCGTTGGCGGGCTGGCGCAGTTTCAGCTTGTCGATCAACGCGGCGAACCGCTCGCGATCTTCCGCCAGGTCGATCGCGTCCGGGCTGGTGCCCAGGATCGGGATGCCCGCATCCTCCAGCGCCTGCGCCAGCTTGAGCGGCGTCTGGCCGCCAAACTGAACGATCACGCCCTTCAGCGTCCCGTTCGACATTTCGACATGTAGGATTTCCAGAACATCCTCGGCCGTCAGCGGCTCGAAATAGAGCCGGTCCGACGTGTCGTAATCGGTAGAAACCGTCTCAGGATTGCAGTTTATCATGATGGTTTCATAGCCGACTTCGCTGAGCGCGAAGCAGGCATGGACGCAGCAATAGTCGAACTCGATGCCCTGCCCGATCCGGTTCGGCCCGCCGCCCAGGATCACGACCTTCTCGCGATCCGTCGGCGCGGATTCATTCTCGGCCTCGCCAAAGATCGGCGCTTCATAGGTTGAGTACATATAGGGCGTCTTCGCCTCGAACTCGGCGGCGCAAGTGTCGATGCGCTTGAAGACAGGGCGCACGCCCAGTTTATGACGCAGCTTGCGCACTTCATCTTCGGTCACGCCGCCGGTCATGGCGACGACCGCCTCGTGGATCAGGCCCGATCCGCGCGCAATGCCGCGCTCATTGCCCGCCAGATTGGCCGACTTGAGCGCCAGATAGGCGAGGCGCTTGTCAGAAAAGCCCATGGATTTGAGGCGCCGCATCCCGTCCGCATCGCGCGGCAGGCCATTGGCCAGCACTTCGCCTTCCGCGTCCACGATTTCCTTGATCCGGTCCAGAAACCAGGGATCGAACTTGGCGATGTTATGGATTTCCTGAACGCTCAGCCCTTCGCGTAAAGCCTGCGCGGCGACCAGCAGCCGGTCCGGCGTCGGCTGGGCGAGCGCAGCGATGATATCGTCCTTGGGCGCGCCGACCAGATGATCGACCGTGTTGAAGCCCGACAGGCCCGTTTCCAGCCCGCGCAGCGCCTTCTGCATCGATTCATGGATGTTGCGGCCGATCGCCATGACTTCGCCGACGGACTTCATCGCGGTGCCCAGCAGCGGCTCTGCGCCCTTGAACTTCTCGAAGGCGAAGCGCGGAATCTTCGTCACGACATAGTCGATCGTCGGTTCGAACGACGCGGGCGTCGCGCCGGTGATGTCGTTGGTGATCTCGTCCAGCGTATAGCCCACCGCCAGCTTGGCCGCGACCTTGGCGATCGGGAAGCCGGTCGCCTTCGACGCCAGCGCGGACGAGCGCGACACGCGTGGGTTCATCTCGATCACGACTAGGCGGCCGTCCTTGGGATTAACTGCGAACTGGACGTTGGAACCGCCTGTTTCGACGCCGATTTCCCGCAACACCGCGATGCTGGCGTTCCGCATGATCTGATATTCTTTGTCGGTCAGCGTCAGCGCCGGGGCGACGGTGATGCTGTCGCCGGTATGGACGCCCATCGGATCGATATTCTCGATCGAACAGATGATGATGCAATTGTCGTTGCGGTCGCGCACGACCTCCATCTCATATTCTTTCCAACCGAGGAGGGACTCCTCGATCAGCACTTCGGTCGTGGGCGACGCATCCAGCCCGCCGCGCACGATGGTCATGAATTCGTCGCGATTATAGGCGATGCCGCCGCCGGTACCGCCCATGGTGAAGCTCGGCCGGATGATCGATGGCAGGCCGGTAAACTCCAGCCCCTCCAGCGCCTCTTCCATCGTATGCGCGATGCGCGAGCGCGCCGATTCCAAGCCGATCTTGTCCATGGCGTCGCGGAACTTGATCCGGTCCTCCGCCTTGTCGATCGCTTCGGCGTCCGCGCCGATCATCTGCACGCCGTACTTCTCCAGCGTGCCATCGTTGAACAGGGCGAGCGCCGTATTCAACGCCGTCTGCCCGCCCATCGTCGGCAGCACCGCGTCCGGCCGCTCCTTTGCGATGATCTTCGCCACGATTTCGGGCGTGATCGGCTCGACATAGGTCGCGTCGGCAAATTCCGGGTCGGTCATGATCGTGGCCGGGTTGGAATTCACCAGGATGATGCGATAGCCCTCTTCCTTGAGCGCCTTCACCGCCTGCGTGCCCGAATAATCGAACTCGCACGCCTGGCCGATGATGATCGGACCCGCGCCGATGATGAGGATGGACTGGATATCTGTACGCTTAGGCATTGACTGATACGCTCCAAAGCCCTCTCCCTTGAGGGAGAGGGTTGGGTGAGGGTTTGAGACGGTGGTGGAGAAACGATTGACCGGAGCGGCGCGCAAGCTGCGCGGCGACCCGACCGATGCGGAAAAAGCGCTGTGGTCGCGATTGCGTGCCGGGCAGATCGACGGCTGCAAATTCGTCCGCCAATTTCCGATCGGGCCGCATGTCGCCGACTTCGCCTGCCGCAGCGCTAAGCTGGTCATCGAACTGGACGGCGGGCAGCATGCGACCAGCGACACTGACGCAGCGCGAACGCGCACGATCGAAGCGCATGGCTATCGAGTGGTACGCTTCTGGAACCATGACGTCCTGTCCAACATGGACGGCGTGCTGGAAAGCATCCGATCCGAGTTGCGGCTCTCCCGAAACCTTCTCCCTTGAGGGAGAAGGATACGCAGCCTTGCCAGCTTGCTGGCTAGGCGAAGTTGGATGAGGGTGTTCGGCAATCGTTGAATATCCCATCAGCGCCGATCCCCCTCACCCCAACCCTCTCCCCGCTGGGGAGAGGGAGTCCGGGCGTGTCCAGCACCGATGCTGCGGATCGAGGAGATGTCGGTGCGTTTGGGCATTTTCTTCCCGAAAATCCAATAGTTGAAACGATATTTCGCGATTATTTAGGCAATGGCCAGCGTGATGATATTGGAACGTGTTTCATTCCTTAATCCCACTCTCCAATCACGCCTGCTGTTCTTCCAATCTCACGTAACTTCTTATCGATGCATCCCAATCTGTCGGGAGATTGCGGGTGTTCGCCTGTGGCATCCCATCCTAGCCCTCTCTCGATCAAAATCCCGGCGCGACCGATTTTCGGCGAGTTGATACCGCAATGTTTGAGCACCATTCGCAAATCAGATTCCGAAGCAAAATCACCCGAACCAAACCTGCCACCTTCGGGTCGGAACATGTCCAGCCAAAAGATGAAAAATAGGACGATAAGGAACAACGCAACTATCGATCCACCCACAAAAATCATAAGTGGGCGGAACGACATCATCAATGCACCGCCCCCGTCCGCGCCTCGCACCCCCAGCCGTCATATTCCACGCCGCACAGGATTTCGATCTGGAGGCATGTCTTGGTCAGGGCGCGGATCGAGGCTTCGTCCACCGCCTGTTCGCATTCCAGGAACAGGAACAGGTCGCCATCCTCATCCTCTTCGCGATCCAGTTCGACGAAGCCGAACTGGCTGGCGATGGCCAGGACGCGGTCGAAATCCTTGTCGCTGCCCTTGAAGCTAACGTCCACGGCGCGCGGGATCATCGCCTTGTCGCCATTGGCGGCCAGGTTGGCGAGCACGGCCTTGTCCGCTTCCCATTCGGCCGCGAGCCGCGCTTCATCGACGGGGGGCAGCTTGACGCTCATGCCGCCACCGCTTTTTTAAGGCCCGCGACGAAGCGCTTGAACAGATAGAAGCTGTCCTGCGGCCCAGGCGATGCTTCGGGGTGGTACTGCACCGAAAAGGCATTCTTCTCGGTCAGTTCGATCCCGCAATTGCTGCCGTCGAACAGCGACACATGGGTCGCGCGGACATTGGCGGGCAGCGTGGCGGCGTCGACCGCAAAGCCATGGTTCATGCTGGTGATCTCGACCAGCCCATCGTCCAGCCGCTTGACCGGATGGTTCGCGCCACGATGGCCCTGATGCATCTTGATCGTCTTGGCGCCCACCGCCAGCCCCAGCAACTGATGCCCTAGGCAGATGCCGAAGATCGGCACATTCTCGGTCAGCAACGCGGCGATCACCGGTACGGCATAGGCGCCGGTCGCGGCCGGATCGCCAGGGCCATTGGACAGGAACACGCCGTCGGGCTGCAAGTCCATCACCTGTTCGAACGTCGCGGTCGCGGGCAGCACGGTGACGCGCGCGCCAGCCTGCACCAGATTGCGGAAGATGTTGTTCTTCGCGCCATAATCGATTGCCACGACATGCGGGCGCGGCGCGGGGGTCGGCAAGTCCTTCTCCGCGAACAGCAGCGGCTCGCCATCCTCGCCCACCGCGGGATAGCCCGCCGCGACCGTCACCAGTTCGTCGGTGGCGTCGACATCATAACCCTTGCCCAGCGTCCAGCCGCCATCCTTCCACAAGCGCGTTTCCTTGCCCGTGACTTCGATGGCGAGGTCCATGCCCTCCAGCCCCGGCCAGCCCGCCGCCTTGGCGGCCAGCGCGGCGATGTCGAACCCGCCATCGGGATCATGCGCGATCACGACATTGGGCGCGCCCTTCACCCGGATCAGCCGGGTCAGCGCGCGGGTATCGACGCCGGCGAGGCCAATACGGCCGTTTTCCGCCATCCACTGATCGAACGGTTCGACATTGCGGAAATTGCTCGGCGCGGTGACGTTTTCGCGCACAATGCAGCCCAACGCATAAGGATTATCCGCCTCGACATCGTCCAGGTTGGTGCCGACATTACCGATATGGGGGAAGGTGAAGTTGACGATCTGCCCGGCATAAGAGGGATCGGTCATGATCTCCTGATAACCAGTGATGGAGGTGTTGAAGCAGAGTTCGCCCACTGCATCGCCGACGGCGCCGAAACCACGGCCAAACACCGCGCTGCCATCAGCAAAAACCACGACCCCTGTCGCTCCTTTGGGCACAATGAGGGTCTTGGCGTCAGCCATGGTGTCAGCGTCCTTTATGCTTTTGCGGGAACCCGTCTACAGCGGGTTAAACGGCCGGTCACCTATGCCCCCACGCCCGCAAGGTCAACGTCTGTTAAAAATCTCTTTTGCCGCTATATCTGCTCCTTTCCGCAAGAAACAGGATTCATTCGTCGATGATTCGCGATACCATCAAGAGCGCCCAGATCACCGCCATGAAGGCCGGCGAGAAGGAAAAGCTGGCGGCCGTGCGCCTGATCCTGGCGAAGCTGAAGGACCGCGACATCGAACTGCGCACCGCCTCCAGCGTGCCGGACGATGACGCCGTGGTGGTCGAAGTATTGCAAAAGATGGTCAAGCAGCGCCGCGAATCGATCGAGATGTTCACGGCCGGCGGCCGCGAGGAACTGGCCGCCAAGGAACAGGCCGAACTGGCCGTGATCGAAGGCTTCCTGCCCGCGCAGCTGAGCGAAGACGAGACGAAGGCCGCGATCGAGGGGATCAAGGCGGAGGTCGGCGCGGCCAGCGTGAAGGACATGGGCAAGGTGATGGCCGTGCTGAAGGAACGCCATGGCAGCGTGATCGACATGAGCAAGGCGAGTGGGCTGGTGAAGGCGGCGCTTGGGTGAACGACGACGGGGGAGCGCGGCATGTTCCCTACGCAAAGACATCCTGCCAGTTCCGCCGCTGCGTGTGGACGGCGCCCTAAAAGTTCCCCTCCCGCTTGCGGGAGGGGTTAGGGGAGGGCATGTTAAACCACAATGGACAAAGGCTACACGCGCCCCACTGCCAAAGCGCGCGCCCTGCGCAACAATGCTACTGATGCCGAACGCATCCTGTGGTGTGCCATCAGCGCCCGCAAGGTGTCCGGCGTCCGTTTCAATCGACAGGTGCCGATCGGGCCCTTCATCTGCGATTTCGTGGCCAGGTCGCTCCATCTGGCGATCGAGGTCGATGGCGGGCAGCATAATGAGGACGCCGATGCAAACAGAACCCGTTATATCGAAGCGCAAGGCTTTCGTGTGATCCGGTTTTGGAACAATGATGTCCTGAGCAATGTAGAAGGCATAATTGAGGAAATCGAACGGGTGATTGCGGACATGCCCTCCCCCGACCCCTCCCGCAAGCGGGAGGGGAGAGATTGAGCCTCTCCCCTGCCTTCCTCGACGAACTGCGGATGCGCACGTCGTTGTCCACCCTGATCGGCCGCACGATCAAGGTTACCAAGGCCGGTCGCGAATATAAGGCCTGCTGCCCCTTCCATAATGAAAAGACGCCCAGCTTCACGATCAACGATGAAAAGGGCTTCTACCATTGTTTCGGCTGCGGCGCGCATGGCGATGCGATCCGATGGATGACCGACCAGCGCGGCTTGCCGTTCATGGAGGCTGTAAAGGAACTGGCGCAGGCGGCCAGCATGGACCTGCCCGCCCCCGACCCGCGCGCCGCCAAGCGCGCCGAGCAGGCCAAGGGGCTGCATGACGCCATGGCTGCGGCGCAGGGCTTTTTCGAGGAGCAATTGGGCGGCATCGACGGTGGTGAAGCGCGCGCCTATCTCGCCAAGCGCGGCATCAGCGACACGACCCGCCGCACCTTCGGCTTCGGCTTCTCCCCCGACGGGCGCGGCCGCCTCAAGACCGCGCTCAAGGATTTCGGCGAACCGATGCTGGTCGAGGCCGGGCTGCTGATCGATCCCGAAGCGCTGGAACAGGGCAATGCCAAGAAGCGCGAAAGCTATGATCGTTTCCGCGGCCGGCTGATGCTGCCCATTCGCGATATTCGCGGCAGGGTGATCGCCTTTGGCGGTCGCATATTGGGCGCTGGCGAGCCTAAATATCTGAACTCGCCCGACACGCCCCTGTTCGACAAGGGACGCACCCTCTACAATATCGACCGCGCCTCCCCCGCCAGCCGCCAGACCGAGCGGGTGATCGTGGTCGAAGGCTATATGGATGTGATCGCGCTGGCGCAGGCGGGCTTTAGCGACGCCGTCGCCCCGCTCGGCACCGCCCTAACCGAACATCAGATCGAACGGCTGTGGAAAATGGTCGAAGTGCCGATCCTCTGCTTCGACGGCGATTCGGCGGGGCAGAAGGCCGCGATCCGCGCCGCCAACCGCGCCCTGCCCCTGCTGCGCCCCGGTCATAGCCTGTGTTTTGCCACCCTGCCGCCGGGCAAAGACCCCGACGATCTGATCCGCGAGAGCGGCCCGCAGGCGATGGAAGCGGTGCTCAAGGCTGCCGAGCCGCTGATCGAACGGCTGTGGAGCCATGAACTGAGCGCCATGCCGCTCGACACGCCCGAACAGAAGGCCGCGCTCAAGCAGCGGCTGCGCGCCATAACGGATGCGATCGCCCATCCCGACGTCCGCGCCCATTATGCCCATGAATTTCGCGAACGCTATGATGCGCGCTTCTTCGCCCGGCGCGATAACGCCCCGGCGCAAAGGCAGGCGCGTGGCGGCGGCGATGGCGGCCGTTGGCAGCGCGACAAGCGCGGCAATTGGAAAGCGCCGATTCCCGCGGCCGGCTTCGAAGCCCGCGCCATCGGCACAAATGGCCTGGAACAACGTCTGCTGCGCGCCGTCCTGGCCAGCCTGCTGCGTCATCCCGAACAGATTCTGCCCCATCGCGAGATGCTGTCGGCGCTGCAAATCGCCGATTCGCTGCTGGCGCAGTTGCTGGACGTGATGATCGGCGCGTCGTTCCGCAAAGAAACAGTTGAAACGCAGGCCCTCCTTACCATATTGGGGCAAGGTGAGTTGTATAATATGGCTAAGGGGATGCTCCGGGCCGATGCGTTCAAACTCACTCCCGACAGGACGACCATCGATCCTGATCGCGTCGCACGCGATCTTGAGGAGGCCGTTCGGGTGATGACGCAGGGACCAGAGCTTGAGCGGAATTTGGCCGTAGCGACCGAGCGGGTGAAGGCAGATGTAAGCGAAGAGAATTTGCTGGCGCAAAATCATGCGCTGGTCGCTCATCGCAACCATCTTATCCGCTTGGCGGAACTAGGCCAGTCCGAAGACATTGTTTGATGAGATCGCCCTTGCGAGGGCGGCGGAGTTAAGGCGAATACATGGCGACCAAGGCGAACAGCAAAAGTGCGGCGGGTGCAGGTGATGGTGGGGATGAAGGCGGCGATGCCCCTCTGCTCGACCTTAACGAAGCCTCGGTCAAGAAGCTGCTCGCTCGCGCGAAGAAGCGCGGCTACATCACCTATGACGAGTTGAACAACGCCCTGCCGCAGGACCAGATGTCCTCCGAGCAGATCGAGGACGTCATGTCCGCGCTCAACGACATGGGCGTCAACATCGTCGAAAACGAAGAAGCCAGCGAAGACGGCGACGAGCAGCGCGAGCGCGAGGATGCCGACGACGCCGAAGATGATTCGGGCGACGACGATGGCGGCCCAAAGCTCATCACCGAAAAGAAGAAGGAAACGGTCGATCGCACCGACGATCCCGTTCGCATGTACCTGCGCGAAATGGGCGCAGTGGAACTGCTCAGCCGTGAGGGCGAAATCGCTATCGCCAAACGGATCGAGGCTGGCCGCGACACCATGATCCTGGGCCTGTGCGAAAGCCCGACGACCTTCAACGCGATCATCGAATGGTCGACCGCGCTCAACAACGGCGAAATGCAGCTGCGCGAGATTCTCGATCTCGACGCAATGCTCTCCAAGGACCCTGCCCCGGAAAGCCTGGAGGAAGGCGCCGAGGATGACGATGGCGAGATCAGCGAGAAGACCGCTGGCCCTAGCTTCAAGGAAGAAGAAGAACCGGAGGAGGAATCCGCCGACGCCGACGAGAATGAGGACGGCGCCCCCCGCGCCCGCCGCGTTGAGGAAGAAGAGGAAGAGGACAACACCCTGTCCCTCGCCCAGATGGAAGAGACGCTCAAGCCAATGGCGCTTGAGAAGTTTGCGACCATCACTGAAATCTTCCGCGCCTTCTCCGCCGCCCAGTCAGCCCGCATGGTCGCCATGGCGGTCGGCGAAGTGCTGAGCCAGAAGGCCGAGGATGATTATCATGA
Source organism: bacterium (assembly GCA_030824575.1). GTDB lineage: Bacteria > Pseudomonadota > Alphaproteobacteria > Sphingomonadales > Sphingomonadaceae > Sphingobium. Next base: position 38,395 of record JAVBXL010000017.1, read on the forward strand.
TCTGCGCGAACAACTCACCGCGCAGGTCGAAAGCGTGCAATTCCACCAGCAGAAGATCGAATATCTGGTCGATCAGCTTTATGCCTATAACCGGCGCCTGACCGCGCTGGGCGGCCAGATGCTGCGCCTGGCCGAACGGCACAAGGTTCCGCGCAAGGATTTCCTCGATCGTTATGTGAACCATGAACTGGACGATGGCTGGCTCGACAAGGTCGGCGGCCTGGACAAGAAATGGACCGCTTTCGTCGCCGCCGAAGGGCGCGCGGTGGACCGCATCCGTAACGAGGTCGGCGAAATCGCTCAGGCGACCGGCATGTCGCTCAGCGAGTTCCGCCGCATCGTCAACATGGTGCAAAAGGGCGAGCGCGAAGCGCGCCTCGCCAAGAAGGAAATGGTCGAGGCGAACCTGCGCCTGGTCATCTCCATCGCTAAAAAATATACCAACCGCGGCCTGCAATTCCTTGATCTTATTCAGGAAGGCAATATCGGCCTGATGAAGGCGGTGGATAAGTTCGAATATCGCCGCGGCTACAAGTTCAGCACCTATGCGACCTGGTGGATCAGGCAGGCGATCACCCGCTCGATCGCGGATCAGGCGCGGACCATCCGTATTCCGGTCCACATGATCGAAACGATCAACAAGCTGGTTCGCACCAGCCGCCAGTTCCTGCACGAGCAGGGCCGCGAACCCACGCCCGAGGAAATGGCCGAGCGTCTGTCGATGCCGCTCGAAAAGGTCCGCAAGGTGATGAAGATCGCCAAGGAGCCGATCTCCCTTGAAACGCCGATCGGCGACGAGGAAGACAGCCATCTGGGCGATTTCATCGAGGACAAGAATGCGATTATCCCGGTGGATGCCGCGATCCAGGCTAACCTGAAGGAAACGGTCACCCGCGTCCTTGCCTCGCTCACCCCGCGTGAGGAGCGCGTTCTGCGGATGCGCTTTGGCATCGGCATGAACACAGATCATACGCTGGAGGAAGTGGGCCAGCAGTTCAGCGTGACCCGCGAACGCATCCGCCAGATCGAAGCGAAGGCGCTGCGCAAGCTGAAACACCCATCGCGCTCACGCAAGATGCGGTCCTTCCTGGACCAGTAAATTAATACGCATCGGTAAATATAAATTAACCATCGTTGACGGAAAAGGGCGGCTTTCACGGTCGCCCTTTCTGATTCCGTAAACCGGACGTTTACTCCGGTGCACTATGCCTTGGGATTACAGCCTGCGCATGCGGGGCATCACAGGGATTTGGGCATGAGCGAAGCGGCACCGCGCTATCAATTTGGCGACATAGCGCGAATCCTGGAGGCGCTGGTCGCCGCCGATGGCACGGCCGCCCATGCCTATGCCCACCGCGCCAGCACCGGCGTCGCGCGCGACGCCCTGCTCTCGCTGTCCGACCTCGCCGACGCTGCCTATTATCTGTGCATGCTCCACGGCCGTCATCCCGGCGTGATCGATCATGCCGCGACCCGCTCCGCCGACAATGCCGCGCGCCAGTGGCTGATCGAAACCGGCGACGCCTTCGCCCGCGAACGCGCCTACCTCGCCCAGGTCACGGTCGCCGTTGGCCCCGCCCCCAGCACGGCGGGCCAGGCCGATTGCGAAACCGCCGTCAGCCAGCAACGCCACGCGCTTGACATGCTGGCCCAGTCCGACCGGCGCGGCTGCGCTATGGGCGCGGCGATGGCGCTGGTGCTCGACTGGCGCGCGGTGCGGCATGTGCTCGACATGGCGGCGCTACGCGCAGGACTCGAACCCCATGCCTGCACCCTGCCCGATCGCCATGTGACGCTGGACGTTGCCCGCGCCATTGGCGGCGACGACGCGATCGACCGGGCGATCCAGTTCGGCGCGCGCCAGTTGTTGAACCAGCATCGCGGCCTGTGGGATCTGCTCGCCGCCCGCGCAGACGTGCGCGTCCGGCAGGCCTGACCAGCCCTTTAACGCCTGATTTCCCTTTCGACATTGCGCCTGCCCGCGGCTTTGCCTAGTCCGGTTGCCATAGGCAACGGAATGGACCAGCAAGATGCGCTTTGAAGGCACACAGGATTATGTCGCCACCGACGACCTGAAGGTCGCGGTCAACGCCGCCGTATTGCTGCGCCGCCCGCTTCTCGTGAAGGGCGAACCGGGCACTGGCAAGACCGTCCTGGCACAGGAAATCGCCACGGCGCTGGACGCCCCGCTGATCGAATGGAACGTCAAATCCACGACCAAGGCGCATCAGGGCCTGTATGAATATGACGCGGTCGCCCGCCTGCGCGACGGGCAACTGGGCGACGCGCGCGTCCACGACATCGCCAACTATATCCGCAAGGGCAAGCTGTGGGAGGCTTTCACCTCCCCCCGCCTGCCCGTGCTACTGATCGACGAGATCGACAAGGCCGACATCGAATTTCCCAACGACCTGTTGCAGGAACTCGATCGCATGGCCTTCCACGTCTATGAAACGGGGCAAACCGTCGCTGCAGCCGATCGCCCGGTCGTCATCATCACGTCCAACAACGAGAAGGAACTGCCCGACGCCTTCCTGCGCCGTTGTTTCTTCCATTATATCAAATTCCCTGACCGCGACACACTGGCGAAAATCGTTGATGTACATTTTCCCGGCATCCAGAAAATCCTGGTCAGCAAGGCAATGGATATCTTTTACGACATTCGAGAGGTGCCGGGCCTCAAGAAGAAGCCCTCGACCTCCGAACTGCTCGACTGGCTCAAGCTGCTGCTGAACGAGGATATGCCGCTCGATGTGCTCCAGAACAGCGACCCGACAAAGGCGATCCCCCCGCTCCACGGCGCGCTGCTCAAAAACGAGCAGGACATCATGATGTTCGAACGCCTCGCCTTCATGGCGCGCCGACAGGGGCGGTAAGGCAGGATAACCCTACATCCGTTCGCTTCGAGCGTGTCGATAAGCGAGCGGAGCGTTGCCAGCGTTTCTCGACTTCGTTCGAAACGAACGGATGTTGTTCTAAGGAATATCTATGCCCCATTCCGCCGGATGCCTCTGCGGTGCTGTCCGCATCACCATCGACGCAGAGCCCATCGCCGCGCGCATGTGCTGGTGCCGCCTGTGCCAATATCTGGGCGGCGGATCGGCGACCGTGAACGTCTGTTTCCGATCGGACAAGGTGGCGACAACGGGCGAGGTGCGCTGGCATGACAGCGTCGCCGACAGCGGCAACGCAATGAAGCGTGGCTTCTGCCCGACCTGCGGCACGCCGCTGTTCAGCCTGGCCGAATCGCGCCCGCATCTGACCTTCATCCGCGCCGGCGCGCTCGACGATCCGTCGCTGATCGGACCGCAGGCGGTGATATGGACCGACACCGCGCCTGGCTGGGCGCATCATGATCCCGACCTGCCCCACTATCCGGCGCAAATCCCGCCTGTGACCTGAAATAGGCACCGGCGCGTCAGGCCCGCGAAATCGGCGCTTGCGCCCTCCGGTTTAGTCTGTAGCCTCTCTGTCATAGTTCAATGCCGCGCAAAGACGGTATCGACCTGGAGAGTGATGACGATGCCGAAGCGCACCCAAGGACCGATTGCCGCAATAGTCTCCGCCACGGCGCTTCTCTCCGCCACGGCGTTGTGCCTTGCAATCCCGTCGATCGCCCATGCCGCCGATACCGAAGCCTGGACGCCCACCGACAGCGCCATCCGAGCCGCCTCCGCCGGCATCGCCCTGCCGCAGACCGTTGCTGGCCTCTCGCTCAGTAAGAGCGGCGAAGCCTCCAATGGCGGCCGCGCGGTCGACAATTATGCGCAATATCTCTCGGAGGATGGCGCCATCCAGGCGACTCTCTACGTCTATCTGCCGACCTATGCCGACGCCTCCCTCGCCGCCTATATGACCGACAAGGCGGTGATGGAGCGGTTCGGGGCGAAGACCCGCCGCACCGCCTATGCCAGCGCCCCCGTCGCCGGCCGGGCGGACAGCGCGATCCGCGCCGTCTATGACGATGCCGCCGATGGCGCGCTGACCACGGCTGCCGGGTTCGTCCATGCCGGGCGATGGATCGTCAAGATCCGCGTGACCGGCCCGACCGAGCGTCGCGGCGAAGTGCTGGCCGGCCTGGACGGAATGCTCGCCAACCTGTCGATCGATGACCCCGC
>JAVBXL010000163.1 GCA_030824575.1 bacterium
GGGCCCTCGGCGCTGACGGAGGCCATGGGCATGCTCAACCACCATTTCGCAGCAGCCGCCTGATCGGCGCAGAGCGACAGCCTACCTCTGACTGCCGCCAATCTTTGCAACAGAGCCGGGCAGAGAATTCACATCTCCCCGTGCGACGACGGGAGTGGCGTATGATGCGGTTTAAGTCGGCCCGGCAATGCCAGCGTTTCGTCTCAGTTCATGGCCAGATCGCCAATCTCGTCCTTCTTCACCGCGGACATCTGGCCGCTGCCGATCACCGAAAACTTCGCTCCCAGGCTATTGCAACGTGGCAACACATCGCCCCGTCAATCAGTGCGTGAAAAACGGTCTGCGGAGAGAAGTGCGTCCGGTCCCAGGTTAAGGCGGCGCCTCCCATGCACGACCCCCATCGACCTCCGAACGCTTGCCTTTGTGACATCGTGTCTATATCGCCGCGGCCAGCCGCGCAAATTTGCCGCCGCAGAAGAGCAGCGGGCCGGTTTCGGCCCGGCGTTCGAGATGGGTGACGCGTCCGATAAAGAGCGTATGGTCGCCGGCATCGACCTCCTGTTCCACCTCGGTAAGAAACACCGCCGCCGCGCCCGGCACCACTGGAAGATCGTGGCGGTCTTCGAGGATGGTGGACAGGGCCTCGTTGTGACGCCCCGCGAAATGCCAGGCGACATGCTCCATGTCGTCACCAAGGATGCTGACCGCGTAGCGGCCCGAGGCGCGGATCCGCTCCCGCATCTTGCTCTTGTGGTCGAGCGAGATGGAGATCAGCGGCGGGTCGAGCGAGACCGACATGAAGGCATTGGCGGTCATGCCATGGTCGCCGTCATCCGTGCGGGTGGTGATCACCGTGACGCCGGTGGCAAAGCTGCCGCAGGCGTTGCGCAGATCACGTGCGTCAAATCTAAGCATTGTCGTCCTCCCTATGGCGGATGTCGTTGGTTAAAAGGGCGGCCCCGATAGCATGCAAGGGCAGCGGGGCGGCCAGCAGGGGCACGGCTTCGGCAGCGCGCCCGGAGGCCTGGAGCCCACGGATCCGGCTGGACGAGATCGTTTCTCCTGCCGTGCAGCAGGTGACCGGGGCCTCGACGACGCTGAAATGCCGCGCCAGAAGCGCCACATCGCCTGCCTGCCGCGCGCCAAAGCGGAAATCGGCGCCGACATGGATCTGCACAGGCCCGATCCGACCCAGATCGGCCAGGAAATCGTCGGCGCTACGGCGGGCGTAGCAGTCATTGAACTGGGCGACGACGATAAAGTCGGGGCCGAGCGCCGCGATCCGCGCGAGCTTTTCCGCCAGCGGCAAAAGCTGCGCCGCGCGACCGAAATGCACCTTGGGTGGCGGATCGAAGGTCCAGACCACGGCGGGCCGACCCTGCTCCCGCGCCGAGTCCACGGCAGCCCGGATCAGCGCCTGATGCCCGCGATGTACCCCGTCGAAGGCCCCGAGGGCCGCAACGCTGGCAGGCAGCATGACTTGCCGGTCGGTGACGACCTGGGCCGGAACCCCGGAGAAATCCAGACCCATCCGCTCCTCCTCTTGCAAGGGGCGGCCGGGATGATCGGCCGCCCTCACGGACTTGAACCCGTGGCCTCAGCCCTGGAAACCCGCCTTCAGGCGGTTCACGTCCCAGGGGTTGATGAGGTCGGGCGCGGTCCAGCCGGTCAGGTCGTATTCGGCCATGTAGTTGTGCACCATCTGTTGAAGGGTGGCCATCTCGCCGGTCGCCTGCGCGGTCAGCATGGTCTCGATGCGGATGTTCTCGTAGTTGCCGGCATAGTTTGCCTCGTAAAGCTCATGCCGCCCGCCGAATTCCGAGCCCATCGCATCCCAGAGGAGCTTCAGGAGCTTGACGCGGTCCACTGCTGCCATGCCGTTCGAGCCGCGCACGAACCGGTCGAGATAGGGCCGCACCGCATCCGAAGCGAAGTCGAGCGACGAGGACGGCAGGTAGATCAGCCCCGAGGCGACATGGCGCTCGATCAGTTCCTTGATCCGGCTGTAGGCCATCGGTGCGAAGATGCGATAGGCAAGGCCGTAGTTCATGTTGGGCAGAACGTAGCCATCGGTTCCCTGCCACGGGACCGGGCTCTTCACCATCGCGTCCGACAGGCCCCAGAACAGGTTGCGCCAGCCCAGCACCTCGCCCACGGCGGTCTGCGGGCCGCGGAAGGCGCCCGAGCCGGTCGCCTCCAGCGCCATGGAAAAGAGGGCGGAGATGAAATCGAGTTTCACCGCCAGCCGCGTGGTACCGTGCAGCGTGAAACGCGGCACGAAGCCCGAGGCGGGGAAGAAGGCGTTGATCTTCTCGATGTCGCCATAGATGAAGATGTTCTCCCAGGGCACCAGCACCTTGTCGAACACGAGGATCGCGTCGTTCTCATCCATCCGGCTGGAGAGCGGATAGTCGAAGGGCGTGCCCATGACCGCCGCGTTCAGCTCGTAGGAAGCGCGGCTGATCAGCTTGACGCCGGCGCTGTCCATCGGAGCCGTGAAGGTCAGGGCAAACTTCTTCTCCTTGATCGGGATTCCGTAGTGGGCGATGAAATTATAGTGCGTCAGGGCCGAGCCGGTGGCAACCACCTTGGCACCCGAGACGATCAGGCCGGCATCGGTTTCCTTCTCCACCTGCATGTAGACGTCGCCGGTCTCCTCGACGGGCAGGTGGCGGTCGATCGGCGGGTTAACGATGGCGTGGTTCCAGTAGTCCAGCCGCTCCTGCGTGCGGTCATACCAGGTCTTCGCATTGCCGGCATATTCGCCGTAGAAGCTCGCATTGGCCCCCAGCGTGCCCAGGAAGGCGGCCTTGTAGTCGGGCGAGCGGCCCATCCAGCCATTCGCCACCCGCTGGGTGGCGGCGATGGCATCGCGGCCAGCCACAAGTTCCTCGGCGGTCTTGGTTCCCTTGAAGAAGGGATGCGTCCACCCGCCCGAGCCTGTGTCGGTCGGTCGGCCGATTGTAGCCTTCTCCGCATTCAGCCGGTCGTACCAGCGCGCGACCATACGGGCCGAGTTGCGAAAAGCCGGATGGCTGGTGACGTCCTTTACCCGCTCGCCGTGGATGTAGATCTCGCGCCCATCGCGGATGCTGTCCAGAAATTCGGCACCGGTATACGGTGCCTGGGTGGCGGTGGTTTGATCTTTCATGTCTTCCTCCCCTGCGGCAGATTGCCTGACGCTCCTCGACGTGAAGACTGACATCGACGCGTGCGCACCGAAAGGTATCGCGTAATACCTGTCATTTTTCCGGCATTGCCGGAAAACACAGCGGGATCGGCAGGACGAGGGAGCACTCGATGAAGACAATCCGCAAGATCGGCGAAGTACTGCGCTGCTTTTCCGCCACGCAGTCGGAACACAGCGTCACGGCCCTGTCGCGGGCCATCGGCAATTCCATTAGCGGCACCCACGATCTGGTGGATGGGCTGGCGGGGATCGGCCTTCTGCGCAAGGTCGAGCGGGGGCGCTATCGGCTCGGCCCGCTGGTGGCGACGCTCTACCACGCGCTGGAGGACAGTTTCGATCTGGTCGAGGTGGCGCGGTCGGTGATGGCCCAGCTTTCCGCCGATCATGGCGAGACGCTGCACCTCACGATGCACGATCACGACCGTCTGCTGCTGGTCGACGCCATCGACGGCACCCGGCCCCTGCGGGTGTCGTCCGGGGTGATCGGCCCGCATCTGCCGCTGCACAAGGCGCCGCCCGGCAGACTGCATCTGGCTGCCTTCAGCCCCATGCGGCTTGACGACTGGCTGGACGAGCATGCCCGCCCCGGTGGTCCCATCGACGCCCCGGAACGTTTGCGCGACGAACTGGCCGCACTGGCGGCCGAGGGGTTCGACAGCGGCCCAATTGGCGATGATGACGATCTGGTCTGCCTCGCGGCACAGATTCGGGACCACGTCGGACGCGCGGTCGCGGTGCTGTCGATGACGGTTCCGGCCAGCCGCCATGCGCGCCAGCCGCGCGCTTTCCGTACTATCACCGTCGATGCGGCGCAGCGGATCTCTGACCGCCTGGGCCATCGACGCAGGGATCCCTGATCATCCGCGAATCCGCAGACGGGGAATAGCGGGTTCAGGCGCTGTGCCGCGCTATTCGGCCCGAGTGACTGCGGCTTGCGCCGTCCTGGTGAATTTTCGGGTGATCTCCATGAAGTTCAGCACCTGCGGGGCGCGGTTGTCCAACCGGGAATGGACCGTCAAAGCGGTTCCAGGGTTGTGGCCGACATAGGGGCGATAGATGACCCCAGGTCGCGTCGTCCGGCTGACGGATTCGGGCACGACCGACAGCCCCACGCCGACCGAGACCAGCGAGATTGCGCTTTGAAAATCCTGCGTCAGCTCGAGGCCGCCGGGCTTCACCCCCTCTCGCTCGCAAATATCGAGCACGACATCGGCATAGCTCGGGCGCGGGCGGCGAGGATAGAGCACGAAGGTCTGGCCGCTCAGGTCGGCGAAGGTGATGTTGTCTTCCGCGACCAGCGGAGAGCTGTCGGGCAGCGCCAGGATCAGCTTCTCGCGACACAGAAGCTGCTGGCGGAACTCCTCGTCCTTGAGTTCGGGGCGGGCAACGGCGATGTCGATCTCCCGCGTGATCAGGGCCCGGTGCAGCTCGGCATTGTTCAGCGCGGACAGCGCCAGTTCCACCTCCGGATAGACCGACCGGAACGACTTGATCAGCATGGGCAGAAGCCCGTGCGACGCGGAACCGACGAAGGCGATCCGCAACCGACCCGCGCCGCCTGCGCCAACCAGCCGCGTCTCGCGCTGCGCCGTATCCATCCGGTCGAGGATCTGCCGCGCGTGATCCTGCAACACGACTCCTGCCTGCGTCAGGCGGATCTGGCTACGGCTGCGGTCGAATAGCTGCACGCCCAGAGACTCTTCCAGCGAGGCGATCTGGCGCGACAGTGGCGGTTGCGCCATGTCCAGCCGCGTCGCGGCGCGCCCGAAGTGAAGTTCTTCTGCCACAGCAAGGAAATACCTGAGCTGGCGGAATTCCATTGTCTCCTCCCAGAGCGGAACCCGAGATGGAAAAACCTTTCAGGTTGTCCGTCGTCAGAACATTTGGCACAACTCGCGGCGTAAATTAGCGGAGTGCGGGCCTCGTCCTGGGGTTGATATTAAGCGGCGATCTTGCGGTGGAGCAAGCGGCGATGTTCGATGGTCTTCCGTTTGATCCTTTCGCGCTGTTTGATGATGGCATCGGCCCTGCCGAAGTAGGCGTCGGCGGGCGTCACGTTGTTCAGGCTCTCGTGGTAACGTCGGTGGTTATAATGCTCGACGAA
>JAVBXL010000122.1 GCA_030824575.1 bacterium
CCGCCGCATCGATGTCGATCGCATAGGCGTCGACCGGCAGCATCTCCGCCACCCCGTCGGCATCCACCGCCTCCACCGCCTCGATCGCCGCCACCGGCCGCGCCGACAGTCTCTGCCAGCCGCCGTCGCCCGCCACCGTCTCGCGCGCCGCCCGCGCGATCAGCCATTGGCCGATAAATTGCTCGCACAGCGCCGCCGCGCTGCGCAGCAAGCCGGCCAGCACGGCGTCCTCCGTCCCCGTCTCGATCCGCAAATAGGCCTTCAGCTCCGCCAGCGATGCCGCCAGCGTCCCGCTTTCGCTCTCTTCCACCATCGTTCAGCGCTCCTCCACCCGCATCGTCACCGACCGCTCGTCCACCTGCCCGTCGGACAAAGTGACGCGGTTGGTCAGCCGATAGACGCGCCCCACCACGCCCCCGTTCAGCCGCACGCTGCTGCGCTGCGCCTCGAACGCCGCCGTCTCCACCACCAGCCCGCCCGTCTCGACCGGGCTCACCGTCCACAGGCTGGCGAGCAGGCTCTGCCCGGCCAGATAGGCGGACCAGTCGATCGCATGATCCACCCGCGCCTGCGGGTCTTTGACATATAGGCTCATCGGACCTTGCTCCCCTTATCCGCATCGGGCCGTATCGCCCCCTCGCGTGCGGCCACCCACGCGCCCTGCCCCGGCCGGACGCCCCAGCCCCATGGTCCCGGCCAGGTCGCCGACCGCACATCCCCCAGCGGTCGCCCGCCGATCGCCTCACCCGCCAACATGGTCGCCTCCCGTTTCCAGCGCATCCAGACGCGCCGCCAGCGCCGCGATCGCGCGCCGCTGCCACAGCGCTTCCAGCACGAAACATTCGTCGTAACGCAGCCCCCAACGGTCACCGGCCGCGCGGGCCGGCCGCACGATCGCGCCGTCCTCCCCGCGCAGTTCCGGCTCCGCATCCCAACGGTCATGGCACAGCAATCCCAACCGGACCGCCGCTCCCTCGCCCAGCCGTCCGTCGATCGCCTCGCGCACCTGTTGCGCCACCAGTCCCAGATGCCATCGCGCCGCATCGCCCTTGTCCGCCACCGCATCGGCAAAGCGATAGCGCCGCCACGCAACCGCGCCCCAGGCATCGATCAACGCGGTATCGACCGATCCCAGGTCGCATTTGGCGCGCGCATCGGACGTGTTGATCGTGCCGGTCGCCGCATAAATGGTCGACCATCGGTTGGTGGACAGGCCAAAACTGCTGCTATTGTCGATACTGGGATAGATGATGCCGACATGATCGATGACGACACGTTCGACCAGCGCGCTGCCCGCCGCATTGGTGTCGCTCTTCATCAGAAAGGCCAGGCCCATCTGATTGACGTCCGTGCCGGTATGCTTGCCTGCGATCAATGCGCCGCGCCGTCCGGTCCCCTTGCGGCCAAAGGCGATGCCCGCGGCATAATCGCCCAGCGCCGCGGTTCCCAGCCCCGACGCATTGAGGAACAGGCTGCCCAGCGCGGCCGATGAGGCGGGCGTCCCCAGGTCGATCGCCACCGTCGAAATCGCTTGCAGGATGGGCGATGCGGCCAGCGCGGAAAAATAGGGCGTCGCAATATCGCCGCCCGTAATCGCCACCGCGCTCGCCGCCTGCGTCGCCATGCTGCCCAGGCCGCTTATGTCCGTGCTGGGGATGGTCGCGCTCGCACTCATCGCCGCCGCGCCATTGCCTTTCACATATCCGGTCAGGCTCGCCGCCCCGCTCCCGCCCCGCGCCACCGGCAACTGCCCCGACCAACCGACGGTGATCGACGCGGCGTTCAGCAACGCGCTCGCCGCGCCGCCGCCCAGCGTCAACGTGACATTGCTATCGTTCGTTCTGGTCAGCGCGCTCCCGGTCGGAAACGTCGCCAGCGATCCATCGCCGCGCAGATATTGCGCGCTGGTTCCACCGGGCGCAAAGGCATGGCTGTGCGTCCCCGCCGCCACGCCGTTCGTCGATCCCAATGTGACGCTCGACGGCGTGCCCAGCGTCACGCTGCCTGCCGCCGCGATCGTCGCGAACGCCATGCCGCTGCCGGCCGACACGGCGGTCACCGTCCCGACGGTGGAGGATGTGCCAGCGCCGATATAGGATCGGAACGCCGCACCATTGGCCAGCGTCAACGCCCCGCGCCCGAACCCGCTCGTCGCCAGCGCCGCGATCGCGCTCAATTCGCCGTTCGCCGCCTGCTTGCCCGCCAGCGCCGCCTCCAGCCCGGCGACCTCGTCCAGCCCATGACCATGCGCGTTGACCTGCGCTACCCAGCCCGCATGCAGCGCCAGCCCGACATGCTTCTCGCCCGCAACGAAATCCACCGCGCCGCCGCCTGCCGAAGACGCTTGCGGCGTGCGCAGCAACCGGCCCTCGCCATCGAGTCCGCCCGTCCCCGCCTCCCATTGGCCAAGATCGGCTACCCCCTGAATGACATAGGGAAAGGTCGCACCAGGACCAAGCGCCGCGGCAAAGCCCCGATAGCCCGGCAATGGACCGCCCAGCACCAACGGCCCGTCGCCCCCTGCATGGCACGTCTCGCGCACCAGGTCCGCCATCTCCAGTTCCGTGATCGCCACGCCCACCCCCTCACAAAAAAAGGGGGAGCGCAAGGACGCTCCCCCCAAAACCTTCTCCCCAAGGGGGAGAAGGATACGAAGCCTTGGCAGCGTGCTGCCTAGGCGCAGTTGGAAGAGGGGGAAGACGCAGCCTCCCCCACCCTTAAGAAGCCGCGAACTTCATCAGTTTGATCGCCTCGCTGTTCGCCACAGCCCCGCCGATCCGCTTGACGGCGTAGAAATGCACGAACGGCTTGTTGCTGAACGGATCGCGCAGGATGCTCGTTTCGCTGCGTTCGCCGATCACATAACCGGCCTGGAAATTGCCGAAGGCGATCGACAGGCTGTTCGCGGCGATATCGGGCATGTCCTCCGCCTCGACCACCGGATAGCCGAGCAAGGTCGCGGGCTGTCCGCCCACCAGGCCCGGCTGCCAGATGAACGCGCCGTCGGTCGTCTTCATCTTGCGGATCACCGCCAACGTGGCGCTGTTCATGACGAAGCTTGCCCCCTGGCGGTATGGCGCGCGCAGGCTCTGGACCAGGTCGACCAGCTTGTCCTGCGGGTTCGTGGCAAAGGCGCCCGCCGCGCCCGACGCCAGATATTGCAACGAACCGAAGGCGCGCACGCTGTCTGCCTCATTGGTCGTCGTATAGGTCAGGAAGCCCTTTGGCTTGTTGGTCCCGTTGCCGTTGACGAAGGCTGCGCCCTCCGCCACCGCAAACTCCCGCGCGATCTCGCTCGCCAGCCAGGCTTCGACATCGAACTGCGCATCGTCCAGCATCGCCTGGCTGGCCGCCGGATTGGCGAACAGCTCGCCGCTGGGCGGTGCGATCTCGTTGAACACCGGCGTTCCCGTCTCGGCCCGCGCGCCCGTCTCGCTGGCCCAACCCGACACAATGCCGCCCGCGCTCACCAGCTTGCGATAGCCCGCCGTCCCGGTGCGCACCACATTGGCGATTCCCCGGATCGGCGAAATCGCTTTCAGCGTCGCGCCGATCAACTGGTCGATCTCGCGCGGCACCGCAAAGCCGCCCGCCGCCGAAGTCGCCCCGGAAAAGCTTTTCAGCTCGACCCCGGCTTCATGCCCCTGCCGCAGATAGCGATCCACGAAATTGGCGCGCGCCGGGTCCACCGCGCCGCCCTTCACGCCATCCAGCGCCGGCCGCTGGGCGGCCAGCAAAGCCCCCTTCAGCGCCGCAATCTCCCCCTCCAATCCATCGATCCGCTCCCCCTGCACCACCGCATCGCACCGCGCTTCCAATGCGTCCGTCACCTGATCCGTCATGTACATTCTCCCGCTTGCAGAAACGAAAAAAGGCGGCCCCGAATGGGACCGCCTTGGAAAACTCGGCATCTTCTCAATTCGAGAAGAAAATATTAGCTCCATAATTTTTTAGATTTGCTACAGTTCCGGCGGCTCAACGCTTTGAAGTTGTTCATCAAGAAGTCTGGCAACAAGCGTATGAAGAGGACCCAAATCTAATACTCCGGCCAAAACAGAAAGATCAACAGCTCGTAGAGCATCAACATAATCGGATCTTACTTCAACCAGTCGTTCCGGTAAAAGCTTCTTTCCTGGAAGCCAACCACCCGATTTCAGGCAAAGCACGAAATAGGCCGAAACTCTTGCCGTTCTTCCGTTACCATTTACAAATGGGTGAATATGATTGAGACGCCAGAGAACAAATGTAGCTAACGTTACTGCATCATGCTCAACCCAAGACCTATTAACCTGATTAGTAAACATCTGCATCAAAGCTGGAACTTGGAAATGCGCAGGCGGGCTATATGGCCCTACTGTTACTGGGCAGGGCCGGAACTCGCCAGGGCTTACGTGAAGGCATGATATCGCATGATAATTGAGCGCTTTAATCACTTCGATGGATAACATTGGCTGTGCCAATGACAAAGACGCTTCAACAATTGACTGAAGAAAGCTGTATTGGCGATCAAGATTTTCGACCGCCAATTTTTGATAAACTGGGTGGCCCTCGTTGCCGACCAGCTCAAAAATGAACACCTAGTTCAGCTCCGTCCTTCCATCTCATCCAAACGCTGTAGCGCCTTTTCAACCTCATGTTTCGTCATAGCGCTGCCCTTAGGCAAATTGCCATATACAAACGAAAGACGCTGCTGTTTTCGTTCAGCTGTTGAAACGCCACGTTTGGCGGCTTCTGCGAGACGGTCCAGCAGGTTTCGATCGGTTGCTAAGGTTGTTGGCATAGCTCACACTCCCGAATCAAGATTATCAGCGGTAGCTGATAATCTCGTTAACGCCATTCCCACTGTTATGTTCAGCCCTCTAGCCAACAGGCCGCTGGCTAGCAATTATCCTACACACAAATCGTTGGGGTTCAACGTCAACAAACAAGATAGCCCTTATAATACGACGAACGACATTCTAATTTACCCCTCCACCGCCACCACCCGCGCCAGATCCTGCATCGGATGCGTCACCAAACTTACCTCCACCAGTTCCAGCCCCAACAGTTCGCGCGGCCCCGCCCCCCGAGCCTCGCGCACCCGATATCCGAACGACAGCCCGTCGAGCGCCCCGGCCTTCAGCGCAGCCGCCGCCTCGCGCCCCGCCGCGGTCCGCTGCGACACGCGCCCGATCACCCGCAGCCCGCGCGCATCCTCCCGCGCCGTCTCGACGACACCGATCACGCTGCCCGGCCCATGCTGCCACAGCAACGGCACGCCCGC
>JAVBXL010000111.1 GCA_030824575.1 bacterium
ATGCGCAGTCGTCCGATGGCAAGCGCCTCAATGTGACGCCCTATCTTGGCGTGGACCAAGTCGTGACCGGGCCGATCAAGGGCGAGGGCGACGTGCTGACCTATACCAATGTCACCGCTGGCGTGACGGCGGAAGTGAAGAGCCGCCGTGTCGAGGCGGTGGTCGACCTGCAATATAATCACAGCTTCGGCTGGGGTAGCCAGACGTCGGATCAGGATGTCATCAGCGGCGTCGCTCATGCCAATGTCAATCTTGCGCCTGGCCTTTCGCTCATGAGCGGCGGCCTGGCCACGCGCGTACGCACCGATGGCTTGTCGGGCGCCTCGACGCAGCGCGACAGCTTCAGCAGCCAGGTCTGGTCGGGCTATGTCGGGCCATCCTACACCACCCAGTTTGGCGACTTCAACGTCAATGGTTCCTATCGCCTTGGCTACACGCGGGTCGATGATAGCGTGAATCAGAATTTCGGCGGCTTGCAGTCCAATGGCGCCTTCGCTGACAGCTGGACGCACAGCCTGCTCGGATCGGTCGGTTTTGCGCCTAATACGGTGCTGCCGGGCATCGGTCTTACCGCCAGCGCGGGCTATGATCGCGAAGAGGCGAGCCAACTCGACCAGCGGTTCGAGGATCTGTGGGGCCGTGTCGATGCGACCGTGCCAGTATCGCCCACGCTCGCCCTTGTCGGTGGTGTCGGCTATGAGAAGATCGAGATCAGCCAGCGTTCGCCGGAACTGGATGCGAACGGCATGCCGTTGGTCCGCAACGGCCGTTATGTGACGGACAAAAGCTCGCCGCGTGCGCTGATCTATAATTTCGACGACATCATCTGGGACGCAGGCGTGTTGTGGCGGCCCAGCCGTCGCACGACCTTGCAGGCGCGGGTCGGCGAACGTTATGGCGGCATGACCTATCAGGGCAGCTTCCTGTGGCAGGGGCGCGACAGCAGCGTCGCCATCGTCGTCTTCGACGGGATCGACAGCTTCGGCCGCATGATCAATGCCGACGTTGCCGCCCTGTCGGGCAGCAGCTTCGACGTGGCGCGCAATCCTTTCACCGGCGACATCACCGGCTGCGCCTTCTCCACCACAGGCGGTGGCCAGTGCTTCAACGATGCGCTGTCGGGCATCACCGACGCGAACTTCCGCTATCGTGGCGTGTCGGCGCAATATTCGTTGCGCCGCGGGCCATGGGGCTGGGGGCTTGGCGGCGGCTATTCGCAACGCAAGTTCATCACGCCCAATGGCCAGACGGTGCTGATCCGTGGATCGCGCGATGAAAATTGGTACGGCAATGCGTCGGTCAACTATGCCATCAGCAGTTCGGACAGCATCGACCTGGTGACATATATCAACTATTTCGACGCCAGCGGGGATCGCCTCGATGTGCTGAACTATGGCGCTTTCACCAGCTATTACAAGAATTTGTCGCGCCGCCTGGCGGCTTCGGCCTCGCTGGGGCTGGACGGGGTGAAGGCGGACGATTTCGACACGATCATCAGTGCGATGGGGCAGGTCGGCCTGCGCTACAGCTTCTGACGTCGGCTTGGGAGACGAGGATATGTACGATCAATATTACGGCTTGCAGGGCCGCCCGTTCCAGCTGACGCCGGACCCGCATTATTATTTCGAGAGCGCGACGCATCGCAAGGCGCTGTCCTATCTGGGCTATGGCTTGGCGCAGGGTGAAGGCTTCATCGTCATCACCGGCGATATCGGCGCGGGCAAGACCACGCTGGTCGGCCATCTGATGCAGACGATCGATCCGTCCCGTCTGACTGCGGTCAAGATCGTGTCGACGCAGGTCGAGGGCGACGACATGTTGCGCCTTGCTGCGCAGCATTTTGGTCTGTCGGTCGATGGCCAGCCCAAGGCGGCGATCCTGCATCAGGTCGAAGGCTATCTCTATGCTCAGGCGCGCGCCGGGCGGCGCACCCTGCTGATCGTGGATGAAGCGCAGAACCTGCCGGTTTCCGCGATCGAGGAATTGCGGATGCTGTCCAATTTCCAGCTGGGCGGCCAGTCGCTGTTGCAGATATTCCTGCTGGGCCAGCCGGAGTTTCGCGATCTCATCAAATCGCCCGAACTGGAGCAGCTGCGCCAGCGCGTGATCGCGACCCATCATCTAGAACCGATGATGGCCAATGAGATCGAGCCCTATATTCTCCATCGTCTGGCCATTGCCGGATGGAGCGGCAACCCCGCCTTTACGCCCGGCGCTTTTGCTGCACTTTATGCCGCGACCGGCGGCGTGCCGCGCCGTCTTAATGCGCTGGCCAGCCGCGTGCTTCTGTTGGGCGCGATCGAGCAGTTGCACCTGATCGACGAAGAGGTCGTGGGCGCGGTCGTCGCCGACATGGGGCTGGACACGGATGTGGCGCCGGAACCGGTAGTGCCTTCGACGCTCGATAGGGTGGAGGATGTCCAAACGCCCGATCCTGTCGCCGTTGATGACGCGCTGACCCAAGAGGAGACGATCGAGGTGGAAGAGGCCGCGGACGATGTCGCGATCGCGCCCTTCGCCTATCAGCCAGCCTTTGAAGAGACGGCCGAGGATGACGCGGCGGATTACGACGCCGTCGAACTGGACGCGTCCTGGGCACAGGCCGCGGACTTCGAGCCGATCGCGGAAACTGCGGATGCGCCGGATGCGGACGCTTCGGAAGAGGAGGCGCAGGACTTTGCGCCGAGTACGGTGGCGCCCTTTGCGCGGCCGGGTTTCGCCGCTTTCGCGCCACCGCGCCCGGTCGCCTTTGAGGTTGAGCCGGTCGCGGAAAATGCATGGCAGGATGAGGACGCACCCGTGGCTGAGCAGGATGAGCCTGTCCTGGATGAGGTGACGGAAGTCGAAGACTTTACCGAAATCGAACCCATTGCCGATGCTCAAGCCCAAACCGAACCTCTGGCCGCGATCGAAGCGCCCGATGTCGATGCGCTGCGCGCCGACATGCTCGGTGAGATCGAGGCATTGCGCGCCGAAATCGCCTCGCTGCGGGCGATGCAGGCGCATGCGCCCTTCGCTCAGCCGGTCGCGGCACAGTCGGAAGTCGATCCCGAAGCGCTCAAGGCCTGCTTCACCCTGATCGAAGAACGGCTGTCGTCGCTGGAATTCCGGGCCGAGGAACAGGATACCGCGCTGCGCCGGGTATTGACCCTGCTGGTCGATTGGGTCGAGCGTGAGGAGCAGATGGCGGACCTTCAGGAAGGCGTCGCCGCCTGACTGGGTTTTGCCGATAATGGTTGAAGTTGGAGTGCTATGCAGAACGCCCTGTCTGTCGATGTCGAGGACTGGTTCCAGGTCGGCGCGTTCGAGCGCACGTTGCGGCGTGCCGACTGGGACGCCCTGACCCACCGCGTCGAAGGCAATACCGATGCGGTGCTGGACCTGTTCGCGCAGGCAGACGTCAAGGCGACCTTCTTCACGCTGGGCTGGGTTGCGGAACGTTATCCCGCGTTGATGCGGCGCATCGCCGAAGCGGGCCATGAAGTGGCCAGCCATGGCTATGACCATGCCCGCGTCTTCACCTTCACGCCCGAAGAGTTTCGTGCCGACCTGCGCAAATCGCGGGCGATCCTGGAGGATGCGAGTGGGCAGGCCGTGACCGGCTATCGCGCGCCCAGCTTTTCCATCGACCCGCGCACGCCCTGGGCGCATCCGATCTTGGCGGAGGAAGGCTATCGCTATTCCTCCAGCGTCGCGCCGATCCGGCATGACCATTATGGCTGGCCCGATTCGCCGCGCTTCGCGTGGAAACCGGTGGCGGGATCGCCTTTGGTCGAACTGCCGGTGACGACCGCCAAATGGGGCAAGCGCACTTTGGCGGCGGGCGGCGGCGGTTTTTTTCGCCTGCTGCCCTATGGCTTTTCACGCTGGGCGATCCGCCAGGTCAACGAACAGGCCGGCCGCCCCGCGATCATCTATTTCCATCCCTGGGAAATCGACCCGGATCAGCCGCGCGTTGCGGAAGCGCCGCTGCGGTCGCGCCTGCGCCATTATAGCAACCTGTCGGTGATGGCGGCCAAGCTGCGTCGCCTGACCAGCGATTTCGCCTGGACCCGCGTGGATGCGCTGGCCGATGCGGAAGCGGCGCGGGCGTCATGATGATTGACCATGCCGCCGATCTGGCGGTCGTGACGCTGGATGTCGGCGATGCGTCGCAGGCACAGGCGGCGGACGCTTTCGTCGCGAGCCACGCGGCGGGTATGCCTTTTCACCGCACCGCCTGGCTACGCGCCATAACCGCTGCCACCGGGCATCGCGCTGTGTTGCTGGCGGCCGTGGCACCCTCCGGCGATATCAAGGGGTTGCTGCCGCTACATCATGTGAAGAGCCGCTTGTTCGGGAACGCGCTGGTATCGACCGGCTTCGCCGTGGATGGCGGCCTGCTGGTGACCGACGACCGGGCGCTGGCACCGCTGGCCGCTGCGGCGATCCAATTGGCGCGGGACAAGGGCGCAATATCGGTGGAATTGCGTGGCGGACCGGCGCCGGACGGCGAATGGAGCAGTGCCGAGGGCGAATATGTCGGCTTCGTCCGACCGATCGCGGTCGATGACGAGGCGGAATTGCTGGCCATACCGCGCAAACATCGCGCCGAACTGCGCAAGGCGCTGGCCAATCCTTCGCTCAGCGTCGAAGTCGGACGAACCGATCGGCTGCTGCGCGATCATTATCATGTTTATGCGACCAGCGTCCGTAATCTGGGCACGCCAGTATTCCCGGCGAAGCTGTTCAAATCGGTGTTGCAGCATTTCGGCGACGATGCCGACCTGCTGGTGGTGCGGCAGGATGACCGGCCGGTGTCGGCTGTCCTCTCCCTCTACCATCAGGGTCGGGCCATGCCCTATTGGGGCGGGGGCGTTGCCGATGCACGCCAACTGCGTTCCAACGAGTTGATGTATTATCGTTTGATGGGCCATGGCCGGGCACGCGGCATGACCCATTTCGACTTCGGCCGATCAAAGGCCGGCAGCGGGCAGGCGGCCTGGAAGAAAAGCTTTGGCTTCGAACCGGTGCCGCGCGTCTATCATGACTGGGCGGCGGATGGGGCAGGGCGCGACGTCAATCCGCACAGCGCCAAATATCGACGGCGGGTTGACCTGTGGAAGCGGTTGCCGCTGCCGGTCGCGAACCTGTTGGGGCCGATGATCTCGCGCGGTCTTGGTTGAAACACACACCAAATATTCAATCCTGATCGTTAGGATCAGGCACGGGTGGCAAGGGAAATACGTCCATGAATGCAATT
>JAVBXL010000019.1 GCA_030824575.1 bacterium
GCTGTCTGCGCTATGGCTGATGGCGAGCGTGGCGGCGATGACCGGCACGCCGATCACGGCCCCTGATTGGGCCAGCGCGCAGATTTTGCTGACCATGACGCCGATCGGCCCGGTGCTGGCGGTGCGCGGTGGCGCGTTGCTGCTGGCGCTGGTGTTTGCAGGCGTGAACCGCCCGCGCCTGACTTTGATAGCCGCTGCCGTCGCGGCGGCGACGCTGGCCTGGACCGGCCATGCGGGCGCGACCGAGGATATCGCCGGCAGTGTCCACCGCATCGCTGACGTCGCCCATATCTGGGCGGCGGCGGGGTGGATCGGCGCGCTGGCGATATTGTCCCATGCCGTGCTGACGCTGCGCCCGACTACGGCGGCGATGCGGCGTGTGGCGACTATGCTATCGCGTTTTGCCTTGATGGGGACACTGATCGTCGGGACGCTGCTGGTCAGTGGGGGCATTAACGGCGTGATCATCGTCGGGGTGGCGCAATTGCCGGATCTGGCGGGCAGCCTTTATGGCTGGCTGTTGGGGGCGAAGCTGGCGCTGTTCGGGGTGATGCTGGGGCTGGCGGGATTGAACCGCTGGCGGCTGACGCCCCTGCTGGAGAGCGGGACGCCGCAGCGCGCTGTCGCGCATCTGCGGCTGTCGCTGCTGGTGGAAACGAGCGCGGCCGTCGCCATTATCGGGCTGGTAGCCTGGCTGGGGACGCTCGATCCGATGGGGTGAATCGCCTTATCTCTTATGAAACCCAGCGTGTTCTCGCGTAGGCGGGGATCCAGTTCAGACCGTGGGACTGGGTTCCCGCCTGCGCGGGAACACACTTTGCTTATAGTTCCTTACGCCGGGCGGTAGATGCAATAGACTTTCTTCACGTCGACCTGGCTGTCCCAGCTACAGGCGGCGCCCTGCTCCACCAGGAAAATATCGCCCTTGTCGAACGTGCCTTTCGCGCCAGCTTCATCGATGAAGGTCACGCTGCCGTCGAGCAGATACATCAGTTCATAATGGCGATAGGCCATGGCGCGGCGATAATAGGGGGTCGAATCCCATGTGCCGACCATGAACTCGCCGTCCGTTGATTTATAATCGCCATGGTTGCGGCATTGCGGGGTCGGGCCGACCAGCAATTCGGCGAGCGGCGCGCCCGACGGTTCGAGCGGGGCGTCGGTATCGACCGGGATGATCGCGCCGTCGCCGGCCGGGCCGCCGGTGCGGCGCATGAACAGCAAGCGGGTATCGGTGTCGGTCGACCAGGTGAAGGCCGCGCCGTCGCGCAGTAGCAGGCTATCGCCTTCGCTGAGCATGAAGGCTGTGTCGCCCTGTTCGATGCGCAATGCGCCCGATTCCAAGATTATAAACTCTTCGGCGGCAAGCGCCGTGACTTCGCCTGCGCCCTGCGGCAGCGCGATGAGGCCGACGCTGATCGGCCCTTCCGCCAGCGGCAGGTCTTCGCGCGCGGTGAGGAAGGGATCGGCCGACGGCGCGGCGGCCACGGCATCGGCCGCCCAGGCGCGCAGGTCGATGAAGGAACGGATGCGGGTTTGGGTGGCGGTGCTGGTCATGCCGGCCTTCCTTGGAGAGAATAGACGGCGGCAGAATATCCGGTGCGCGCGGCACTATGCGCCAAGAGCGCGTGGCGCGACCGTGCGCCCTGCCGTTTGGTGCGCGCCGGGCCGCTACAACTGCCGCAGCGCGCGCGCCGGGCGGACCGACATGAGCGGAATCGCGCCGGCAAGGCCGATGCCCAGCGTCAGCAGCGCGCCACCGCCCAGCGTCGCGAGCACGATGGGCCAGTCAGGCGACCAGCTAAATTCGAAGATGCGCACGATCACGAACCAGGCGGCCGTCGTGCCCAGCGCCAACGCGACCAGCGCCAGCATAGAGGCGAGCAGGCCATATTCGAGCGCCTGGCCACCCAATATCTGCCAGCGGGTTGCGCCCAGCGTCTTCAATATCACGCTGTCATAGCTGCGCGCCTGGCGCGAGGCGGCGATCGCGCCGACCAGCACGGCGATGCCAGCGAGGATGGCTACCGAGGCGGCGGCGACGATCGCACGCGACATTTGCGTCATGATCGTGCCGACCTGATCGATGACGTCGCCCACCGCGATGACCGATATGCCGGGGAAGGCCGACAGAAGCGCGCGCGTCATGGCGCCGTCGTGGCGCACGTCCATGGTGATGGTAGCGGTCATGCTGTGCGGCGCGGCCGCCAGCGCGTTGGGCGAGAAGACCAGGATATAGTTGAAGCCCATCGTGTCCCAGTTGACCTTGCGCAGGGAGGCAATGCGGGCGGTGATTTCGCGGCCCAATATGCTGACGGTCAGTGTGTCGCCGATGCCGATTTGCATGACCTGCGCCGCTTCTTCATCGAGCGAGACGAGCGGTGGCCCGGCATAATCGCGCGGCCACCATTGGCCGGTGGTCAGATCGCTGCCCTGCGGCAGGACGGCGCTGTAGGTGACGCCGCGTTCGCCGCGCAGGAACCAGGCCCCTTCGGGCAATTCCTTAAGGTCGGCGACGCGCTGGGCTCCATAGGCGACGATCGTGCCGCGCAGCGATGGGACGATGTTGAGTTGCGCTTCGGGCGCTTGTTTGAGGGCGATGGTGCGGAAGCGGTCGACTTGGCGCGACGGAATGTCGAGGACGAACTGGTTGGGCGCCTTGTCCGGCACGACGTTGCGGATTTCGCTGTCGAGGCTGGTCTGGATGCCCGCCAGCGTCACGAACAGGGTGAGGGCAAGGCCCAGCGCCACGATGAGCGCGCCGGTCTGCGCGCCGGGGCGGTGGAGATTGGCGAGCGCGAGACGCAGCAGCGGACGACGCGGGCGCGGGGCGATCAGGGCGAGGCGACGGACCGTCCAGCCGAGGCCCAGCAGTAGAAGCAAGACGGCGGCGGTCGCGCCGAGGACGGCGGCGGAGAAGAGCGGTTCGCGCGCGGTCAGCAGCGCGAGGGCGACGAGCAAAGCCCCTGCCCCGCCCATGGCGGCGAGGCTGCGGCGGTCGATGCCGTTGCCGCTTTCCACCGCGCCTCGGAAGATGGCGGCGGCCGGCTGTGTGCGGGCACGGCCGAGCGGCGGGAAGGTGAAGAGGAAGGCGATCAGCAGGCCATAGGCGGCGCTGGTCAACAGAGGTAAAGGATGGAGGCGGAAGCCGGGGCTGACCGGCAG
Source organism: bacterium (assembly GCA_030824575.1). Classification (GTDB taxonomy): domain Bacteria; phylum Pseudomonadota; class Alphaproteobacteria; order Sphingomonadales; family Sphingomonadaceae; genus Sphingobium. Next base: position 3,166 of record JAVBXL010000019.1, read on the forward strand.
GACGTCGCCCGCCAGCGCGACGATGAGCGGCGGGAGAAGCGCGCCGACGATCAGGCCGGTAACGATGCCGAGCACAGCCACCGCGCCGACCTGCATCCGGTAGATGCGGCCGATATCGGTCGAGGTTGCGCCCAGCACTTTCAAGGTCGCGATGCCGCCGCGCTTGGCGGCGAGATAGGAGGCGACGCCATTGCTGACGCCGATGCCGGCGATGACGAGCGCGGCGAGCCCGATAAGCGACAGGAACTGCCCCATCCGATCGATGAAGCGGTTGGCGCCGGGGGCGGCGCGATCGCGATCTTTCAGAGTCCAGCCGTCCGCTTCATGGGCCTTTTCCATGTCGGCGCGCACGGTGGCGGGGTCGAAACCTGGCGCGAGGCGTATGCGATACTTGGCAGAATAGAGGCTGCCAGGCTGGATCAGGCCGGTGCGCCGCAGCCCGTCGAGCGAGACGATGGCGACGGGGCCGAGGGTGAAGCCTTCGCCGAGGCGATCGGGTTCGTCGGCAATGACGCCGGCGATGGTGAAGCTGGCCGTGCCGTAGCGCAGCCGGTCGCCGGGGCGAACGTCCAGCCGTTCCGCCAAAGCATCACCGATCAGGATATGGTCGGGGTCGAGCGGGCGGTAGGCGCCTTGCCGCAGGGTGAGCGCGCCATAGAGCGGGTAGAGCGTATCGACGCCCTTGAGTTCGGTGAGGACGGCGGGTGGGGCGTCCCCCCTGCCCTGCCCTGCGGCTTCGCGTTGCGCCATGGCGCGCAGGCGGATGGTTTCGCTGAGCGTGCCGAGCTGGCGGAAGGCTTCCTTGTCGCCGAGGCGCGCTTCGCGCTGGGTCATGGCGATTTCTATGTCGCCGCCGAGCAAATTGCGGCCACGGTCGCTCAACTCCTGGGTGATCGCGGCAGTCAGGCTGCCGATCGCGGCGAGCGTGGCGACGCCCAGGAACAGGCAGAGGAACAGCAGCCGCAGCCCGCGAAAGCCCAGATGCAGGTCGCGCCGGGCGATGCGCCAGCTTGCGCCCCAGCCGATGGCGTTCATGCGGCACGATCCGAGACGATCAGGCCGTCGCGCATTTCCACGATACGGCCGCAGCGTTCGGCAAGGACCGGATCATGGGTGATGATGACCAGCGTCGCGCCTGCCGCCTGCTGCCGTTCGAACAACAGGTCCATGATGGTGGCACCGGTGGTGGCGTCGAGATTGCCGGTCGGTTCGTCGGCGAAGATCAGGGTCGGCCGCGGGGCGACGGCGCGGGCAATGGCGACGCGCTGCTGCTCGCCGCCGGACAATTGCGCGGGATAATGATCGAGCCGGTGGCCCAGGCCCACCGCGCGCAATTCTTCGGCCGCGCGGTCGAAGGCATCGGCATGGCCGGCCAGTTCGAGCGGCACGGCGACATTTTCATGCGCGGTCATGGTGGGGAGCAGGTGGAAACTTTGCAGGATGATGCCGATGCGCCCGCGGCGGGCGCGGGCCAGCGCATCTTCGTCCAGCGCGCCGAAATCCACGCCGCCCACGCTGACGCTGCCGCCGCTGGCGCGTTCGAGGCCGGACAACACCGCCATCAGCGAACTTTTGCCCGATCCCGATGCGCCCAGGATCGCCAGGCTTTCGCCGCGCAATATGGTAAGATCAACGCCCTTGAGGATCGCCACCGGCGCATCGCGCGTTCCAAGCGAAAGGGTGACATCCTGCGCGCGGATCGCGATAGTGGTGGGATCGATGGGCAAATGCATGAAGAAGGAGCGCTCCTTGGCGGGCAGGTGGATGCAATATGGGGCGTTGGTACTGATTGTCCAACTGGCGGTGGCTTGTTCGGATAAAACAGCTGCGCCGTCCCCGGTCGGGGATGACAGGCCGGTCGCCAACGCCGCCGTCGCGGCGACGCCCGCGGCGGACGAGCGGCTGATCGTCGCGTTCGGGGACAGTCTTTATGCCGGCTATAATCTGGACCAGGACAAGGGGCTGGCGCCGGTCTTGGAAGCGGCACTCAAGGCACGCGGGGTGAAGGCGCGGGTCGTCAATGCCGGCGTGTCGGGGGATACGACCGCGGCGGGGCTGGCCCGGCTGGCCTTCACGCTGGACGGACTGCCACGCAAGCCCGACCTGATGCTAGTCGGGCTGGGCGGCAACGACATGCTGCGCGGGCTACCTCCAGCGGAGACGCGGACCAATTTGGACGCGATCCTGGCGGAGCTGAAAAAGCGTGGCATCCCGATCCTGCTGACGGGCATGCTGGCGTCGCCCAATATGGGGCCGGACTATGCCGCGGCGTTCAACCCCATATTTGCCGACATGGCGCGTAAATATGATGCGACGCTCTATCCGTTCATGCTGGATGGGGTGATTGGCGATCCGGTGCTGCAATTGCCCGACGGCATTCATCCCAACGACAAGGGCGTGGGCGTGATAGTGAGCAAGCTGGCGCCGGTGGTGGCTGGGGCATTGCCATCGTGACGGACCGGATCAGGGTTGGTCTAATCGGCTATGGCATGGCAGGGCGCGTGTTTCATGCGCCGTTGATCCAGGCTGCGCCTGGACTGGAGTTGGCGGCGATCGTCACCAGCCGGGCCGAGGAGGTCGCGGCGCTCGATCCGGCGATCCGTTGCGTGGCAAGCGCCAACGATCTGCTGGCCGACCCGTGGATACAAGCGGTGGTGGTTGCGACACCGAGCGCGACACATGCAGCGATTGCGGCGGATGCGCTGCGGGCGGGCAAGCATGTGGTGGTGGACAAGCCCTTTGCCCTGTCGCTGGACGAGGCACGCGCGCTGGCGGCGCTGGCCCGAAGCAGCGGGCGGCAGTTGGCGGTGTTTCACAATCGCCGGTTCGACAGCGATTATCTGAGCATCCGGGCGGCGATAGAGGAAGGCGTGGTTGGACGGGTCGCCCATTTCGAGTCGCATTTCGACCGGTTCCGGCCGGAAGTGCGCGACCGCTGGCGCGAGGATGGGTCGGCAGGATCGGGGGTATGGTTCGACCTGGGACCGCATCTGGTCGATCAGGCACTGGCGCTGTTCGGGCGGCCGCTGGCGGTGAGCGCCGATATCGTTGCGCTGCGCCCCGGATCGGGCGCGGACGATTGGGCGCATGTGGTGCTGCGCTATGACGGGATGCGCGCTGTCCTGCACGCCAGCCTCAATGCGCCCGATGATGGCAGCGGTGGCAGTCCGCGCTTTGCCGTGCATGGGGACAAGGGATCGCTCATCAAGCGGCGGCTCGATCCGCAGGAGTCACAGTTGATCGCGGGCAAGCGGCCGGGTGACGCGGGATGGGGCGTCGATCCCGATCCGGTCGAAGTGCATGACGGTGCGGGCGGGATGACGCTGCGGTCGGCGGCGACGGGATGCCAGGAGCGATTTTACCGGCAACTGGCCGATGCATGGGCCAGCGGAAGCGCGGCGCCGATTTCGCTGGACGAGGCGGTGGCGGTGCAGGAAGTCATCGAGGCGGCGTTGGTGTCGGCGCGCGAGGACCGGGTCGTGGCGCTGCCGCTGCCCTGAAGGAATGGAGAATAGGACATGGCTTTGCCCTTGCGCGTTTTGCTGTTGGTCGCTGCCCTGACAGCGCCTGTCGCCAGTGCGCGGGCCGACGCGGCACCGGTGGTGACGATCGCGGACGGTGCGCTGCGCGGGGTAAGCGAAGAGGGAATAGTCGCCTTTAAGGGCATTCCCTTTGCCGCGCCGCCGGTGGGCGACCTTCGCTGGCGCGCGCCGCAGCCGGTGATCCGCTGGCAGGGGGTGCGCGATGCCAGCCTCTATGGCCATGACTGTATGCAGCTCCCCTTCCCCAGCGACGCCGCGCCGCTCGGCACGCCGCCGGCGGAGGATTGCCTCTATATGAATGTGTGGAAACCGCAGGGGCGGACGGCCAAGCTGCCGGTGATGGTCTGGATCTATGGCGGCGGTTTCGTCAATGGCGGGTCGTCGCCGCCAACCTATGCGGGGACGGCGCTGGCCCGGCAGGGCATCATGGTGGTCAGCTTCAACTATCGGCTGGGACGCTTTGGCACCTTCGCCCATCCTGCGCTGACCAAGGCAAATGCGGACGGCGGGCGGCAAGCCAATTATGGCTATATGGACCAGATCGCGGCGCTGCGCTGGGTGCAGGACAATATCGCCGCGTTTGATGGCGACCCCGGCAATGTCACCATTATCGGCGAGAGCGCGGGCGGCATGTCGGTTCATGCGCTACTGACGTCGCCCATGGCGCAGGGGCTGTTCCATAAGGCGGTGATCCAGTCGGGCGGGCCTATGCCGATGGGCGACGCCACGCTGGCGGCGGCGGAGGCGACCGGCGCGGCGTTCGGGCAGAAGAAGGGCATAGCGCCCGACGACGCTCAAGCACTGGCGCAATTGCGGGCGCTGCCGGCTGACGCCGTGGTCGATGGGCTGAACCTGGCGGCGCTGTTTGCGAGCGGCCCGCGCACCCATAGCAGCCCGATTGCCGACGGTCGGGTCGCGGTCGACAGCCTGGTTGCCTATCGGGCGGGCCGCTTCGCCAAGGTGCCGGTGATGATCGGCGCGACCAGCGACGATATTGGCGGGCCGACCGGGCCGATGGTGACGGGTGCCCGCACGATGGCGCAGCTATTTGCGCAGGCAGGCATACCGACCTATCATTATCGCTTCTCCTATGTCGCAAAGGCGCTGCGGACCGCGGCGACGAAGGGCGCGGGTCATGCCAGCGAAATCCCCTATTTCTTCGATACGGTCGCGGTGAAATATGGCGCCGCGACCACGGACACGGATCGCGGGATCGGCCGAATCAGCAGTCGTTATCTGGTCAATTTCGTCCAGACGGGCGATCCCAACGGCGATGGGTTACCACGCTGGCGACGCTATGATCCCGCCGCGCCCGAGATGATGGATATCGGTGCGGAGGAGAGCGCGAGGGCGGTCGCCGATCGCTGAGATGGGCGCTATGCAACGTGCTATCACCACCAATCGATCGTGCTTTCGGAATCGTTTCGGCGTGTTATCAGACAGTGATGAACGTGTGATCAGATTGTGGGGTTTAGTGCCGACTCGCCTCATTTTGCCGGTTTTGAGCCCTGTGGCGGGCGATTAACCCCTCTAATCCCTCAATAAAATCCCTAAAGTCGCGGTGCCTTACAGCCCATGCTGCGGTTAGAGGTTGAACGGCTATCAGCCGGCTCCAATCCGTTCCCCTCGCGCCCTCCACCATGGTTGTCTTTTGATGCACCGCAGCAGAGGCAGGACGTCTTCACAGCTTAACTTATTCGCCGGTTTGACTTTGGTGGGGCATTGAGCGCATAAAACGCCAACCAGTTTATCGTCATGATTCGGTTATGAGGGGCGCCATGTCGTTTACCGTCAACACGCTGCGCAACGTCACGACGGCTTGCCAGCAAATGCGCGATCATATCAAGACGATCGTGTTCCGTCCCGACGCGCACAAGACGCTCGACATCACATTCGGCCCGACCGTCGCCGCCGAACTGATCGGGCGCACGCCGGAGGCCTTGGCCAAGGCAGAATCCAAGGGGCGCCTACCCCAGCCCAAGCAACTTCCCAATGGCCGTCGCTATTATACGCTGGAAGACTTGACCCAGATTCGCGAGGCGTTGGGCATCCACGTCGGCAAGCAACCGGACGAGGATGCAGTCGTGCTGGCGGTGCAGAATTTCAAGGGCGGCGTCGGCAAGAGCACGATCACGAAGCATCTGGCGGATTATCTGGCGCTGCATGGCTATCGCGTATTGGTGATCGATTGCGATCCGCAGGCATCGACGACCACCATGTTCGACATCCAGCCCGAAACGCTGATCGACGATGATCAGACGCTGGGCGCGTTCCTGTCGCCGCGCAGCACCTTCAGCAATTTTACCGAAACGATCCGCGATACGCCCTGGCCAACGATCAAGATCGTGCCGTCCAGCCTGGGGCTTCAGGATGCGGAATGGGATTTGACATCCACCCTGCGTGAAGGCGGGCAGGCGGTGCGCGAGAGTTTGCAGGCCCTGCGCATCGGCATTGCCAGCGTGACCAAGGATTTCGACGTCATCCTGCTCGATCCGCCCCCAGCGATGGGTTTCCTGGGCCTCAATGTAATGGCGGCGGCGACCGGATTGCTGATCCCGGTGCCGGCGCGCCAGCTGGATTATTTGTCGACCATCCATTTCATGGACACGATCGCGGATAATATCGAGATTCTCGAACAAAATGGTACGCCGGTCAATTACGGCTTCATCCGCGTTGTGTGTTCGGCCTTTTCGCCGAGCAAGCCGGGCGAGAATGACATGTGGCGGATCATGCAGGCGACCTATGCCGGGCTGTTGCTGGGGCAACCGATATTGGCGTCCGAGGAAATCAAGAACGCGACGCAGGCATTCCGATCCATCTATGAATCTAAGCCGTCGGCCTCACACCAGACCTATACGCGATGCCGCGACAATCTGGACGCGGTGTTCGGCGAAGTCGTGCAGCAAATCAGGCAGCAATGGTCATCGACCAGCCTGACCGGTACGGACGCCAGCGTGAGTGTGGCGGCATGAGCCGGCGGTCTCTGATCAGCGAAGCGCTGGCCGCCGTCGCCAACGAACCGACGCCGCTTGCGCCCACAGAGGCGGAAGCGACAGCAGCGGCCGGGCGCGTCAATTTCACCAACAAGCGTCTGGAAGCCTTTGGCGAGGCGGCGCGGATCGTGAAGCGGCCGACCATACGGTTGAAGCCCGCAGAATGTTCGATCTGGCCGGGCAATGCGCGCGACTATACGTTGCTGGACGAGCACCGGCTGCGCAGCCTGATCGATTCGGTGCTGGCGGAAGGCGGTAACCGTATTCCCGCGGTGGTGCGGCGCACGCCTAATGGCCCCCTGCCCTATGAACTGGTGACGGGGACGCGGCGGCACTGGGCGATCAACTGGCTGAACAGCAATCATTATCCCGACATCGACCTGATCGCGATCATCGAGGATCTGGATGATGAGGCGGCGTTTCGGCTGGCCGACATCGAAAATCGCGAGCGGGAAGATATTTCCGACCTGGAGCGGGGCGTCAATTACAAGGCGGCGGTCGATCGCTTCTATGGGGGCGTCCAGTTACGGATGGCCGAGCGGCTGAAAATCTCCAAGTCACAATTGTCGCGCTATATCGCCTTGACGGAGATCCCGCCCTTCCTGGTCAGCGCTTTCCATTCGCCGATGGATTTGCAGGCGAAATATGGCGAGCGGCTTCTGCCCTTGCTGCGCGATCCCGCAAGCCGCACGAAGCTGGAGGCGGCGGCCGAACAGATCGCGTCGGAGCAGAGTTTCCGCCGGTCGGGCGATGAGCAGCCGATCTCAGGCGTCGAGGTGATGGGGCGATTGCTTAAGGCCGTTACCGTGAAAGGGCGCGTGCAGAAGGCGTCGATAGCGGCCGGTAATGGCAAGGCGATTGGCGAGGTGGTGAAGGATCAGCAGAAGATACTGACCCTGTCGCTGACGCCGTCCGATCTATCGACCGATGCGATATTGGAAGCGTTGCGTCCAGTGATCGATGCGGCACGTATTCGCGGCGTTAAACGGCGCTAACAGGCACTCATGCAGGAGTGAAAAGCTGAAAATAGAGGAATAACCCTTATATTTCAGTTTGTTATTCGAAATTCCCCCTGGGGGGACAGCGGGAACGGGATGGTGCGGTGGGGAATGAGGGCGAACTTAAGACTGCGCTGAGGGAGCGCAAGGTCCAGTTCGAAATGTTCTTCACCCTGCCCGATTTCAGCGACATTTCGCTGCGTGACTATCAAGAGACGATGCAGCGTCCCTTCTTCAGCCTGGCGAAACGCAAGCGGGTAAAGCCGATCGAATATGTCAGTCCCGACAAGTCGGTGACGGTCCATGTCTCCGCCAATCCGACTTACGGCATGGCGACGATCTGGGACGCGGACATCATGATCTATCTGGCGTCGCACCTGAATGAATTGCGCGAGCGCGGGCTAAACGATCTGTCTCCCGTCGTTCGGCTCCAGCCAGGCGACCTACTCAAGCGCATCTGTTGGGGCACAAGCGGCCGGGCCTATGAGAGATTGGTGAGCGCGTTAGACCGGTTGCAGGCGACGACGATCAAGACCAACATCCGCGCCAGCGCAAAGAGCCGGGAAACGACCTTCTCCTGGATCGACAGCTATACCCATCTGGTGGACGAGCGCACGCAACGATCGCTGGGTATGGAGATCACCCTGTCGAAATGGTTCTTCGACGGCGTAATGGACAAGCGCAACGTGCTTGCCATATCGCCGCTCTATTTCGAGATCACCAGCGGGCTTGGTAAATGGCTCTACCGTGCGTCGCGCAAACATGCGGGCGGCAATGGTGCGGACGGTTTCGTCATCGGGTTCGAAACGCTGCACCAGAAGAGCGGTAGCGAAAGCAGCTATCCGGTGTTCAAGCGCAAGTTGCTCGACCTGGCCCGCACCAACGAGTTGCCGGACATCAGTCTGGAAGTCGTCAATGCCGACAGCCCGAAGCCCAAGATGCGCATGGTGATGCGCCGCCATATGGACGAGCGGGCCCGTGCCGGTCGTCGCGCGGCCCCCCTCCCCTCCCCTGCCCCGCCAGCGGCTGGCGATGACGCGATGATCGATCCGCGCCAAGCGATGAAGCTGATCGCGCAGGCGGCTGGTGGATTGCGCAGTCCGGGTGCGGACAAGAGCAAGGCGCGTCGCGCGCCGGTCATCACCGGCCGCGCCAGCGAGATACTGGATGCCGACGTCCATGCCGCAATCCGCAGCGAGTTTCCGGGCTGGGATTATGATGAGTTGATGCGCCGCTTCGATGCCTTCTTAGGCAGCAATCCGCATGAGCTGCCGCGGAACTATTCGAAGCGCTTTTATGGCTTCGTGAAGGAACATCATCGCCGCAATAAATATCAGCTTCGGTCCTGATATCTGCCCATCAACGTGTTTTCAGAATCACGTGTTTCGAACGGGCTATCTCCCAACTTGGCTTTGGATCAATTGTCCTGCCCCGCGGGCTGAGATCGATAATCGCAGGAAAAGCGTGCGTCTGACCGTCTTACTAAGCGGACGCTGGATCGTGATGGCGGTAAGCTGCGATGGACGTCGCCCGGGTCACTGCGATTCTGAAAACACGATGATCGCCTAAAAGTCGCTCAAACCTAACCCCTCCCCTTCTCCGCTATCGCCCACATTTCAATGCTGCGCGCGGACTGATGACCTGGGTCTCGCATGGAGAGATGTAGAGGTCGTGCTTAGACGTGCTTTTGGATATGCATCTTGGGGGTCGCGTAATTTGGTAAGCTTCATCGACATGGACCTTTCCCAACGGATGAGAGCGTGACCAAATCCCTTTGTAAGATCGAAGTCATCGTAGCTTCGGCGCGGGTCGCAGGGAGAGCGAGTCAATCAAACTTCAGCTGATAAAATTAGATCATCCACGAAGAACAAAACCGGAAAATTGGAATAGAGGCCCCAGGAGCGCCTTTGGGCGCTGCCATGCTCCTGGCACATTGTTCTATGTCGGTGGCGGCGCATCGCGTTCAGCGGCCTTCTGGCGAGGCTGAATTTTCAGTCTCTGGACCAAAAGTCGGCGCTGTCAGGGTCGGCGAGCGGGTCCGGCGCGGAGGCGGCATGGGTCGCATGGCTCACCGGGATTGCATAGGTCCGATAGCTGCTTTGCCCGGATCGCTCCAACAGCAATCCAGCATCGGTTGCGATGCCTAGTAATTTGATTGCGCCAGCTGAGGTCAGCCCCAGTTGATCGGCGACAAGTCGGCTGCTGATATAGGGACGCGACATCGCCATCATTAGCACGTCCTTCAGACGGCCGGGGCGACGGCGCGATGCGATATGGTTGGCTGCCCGATCCGCATATCCACGCAAGCGCGCTTCCTGATCGAGATGGTCGCTGGCGCCCAGGACGATGGCGCGAAGCCATAGCCGGTCGAACTGAGCGGGGTCAGCGATCTTCCACGCGGCAGCGCTGACCTGAAAGCCCAGAGCGACGAGGCCGCCGAAAGAGGCATCCCAACGGCCCGGACCATGGCGATCGCCGATCAGGAAGCTGGCCACGGCATCGCCCCGCCCGATCGGTGCGCAACGTCGCCACGCCAGCGCCAGGCGCGCGCCATGAAGCAGGGGCGGGGAGGGGGGCAGGGCGGCCACTTCCTCCTGCCATCGAGCCACATGCTGTCGCACGTCGGCGAGCGGAAGGCCTGGGGGTGACCACGGACCAACATTGGCAGGGACATCATGCACGCCGAGCCAGTCGAGAAGGCCGTTGATGTCGGTCCGTAACGTATCCAGCGTTACCGGCGCGCCGACGGCCTGCCGCCAATGGGTAAGGTCGAAGGCCGCGCCGCCGATGCTGCCGCGGCCGTCGACCGTAAACGCACTCGCCTCGACCGATGTCGCATCGACCCATGCCAGGGCTTGGCGTTCGGCGATGAAGCTTCGTATCTTCCAGGGGCGGCGCACCGGACTCAGTCGCCGGCGCTCCTCGATCCGCGCCAATGTGGTTTGAGCGTCAGCATAGAGTGACAGAATGCTGGTATCGCCCATCGCGTCACCGTCCAAATTTTCGCCTAGCAGCGGCATATGTATGAATATAATTACCTATAAAATATATAGCTAAATTAATCATATATGATGATATACTAAACGATATATTCCTTTTAGATAGTCTAGTCCTACATCGAATTTTGTTGGCCGCCAATCCTTCATCTTTCGGACCGATTGGCGTGCGCGCGCGACGCGCCTATGGCGGGTACATGTCCATCGCCATCCTCTTGGCCATGCTGTACGCCGCGTTGCTGTTTGGTGGCGCGGCGCTGGCCCATCGATATCGCGCCCGTCTGAGTGGATCGCGTTGGCGTATCCATGCCTATGGCCTGGCGTTGGCCGTCTATTGCACCAGCTGGACCTATTTCGGCGCGGTCGGGAGCGCGGCGACCGGGGGATGGGATTATCTGCCCATCTATCTGGGACCGGCGCTGGTGATGGCGTTGGGTGGGGGCTTCCTGCGGCGATTGCATGTCGAGGTGCATCGTGACGGCGCGACGTCGATCTCCGACTTCATCGGGTCGCGCTTCGGCAAGAGCCGGGCGATCGCGGCGCTGGTCACCATCATTCTGCTGTTCGGCACGATTCCCTATGTCGCGCTGCAGTTGCGATCGGTCGCCTTCAGCTTTGCGCTCGTGTCGCAGACGCCCGAAAGCACGGTGCCGCTGATCGGCGCATCGGCGGCGCTGGCGCTGTTCGCCATCCTGTTCGGCGCGCGGCGCTATCAGGTGGCGGGGCAAAATGAGGCGATCCTGTTCGTGGTCGCGACCGAATCCGTGTTGAAGCTGGTTGCCCTGCTGCTGGTCGCGGGGCTGGCCGGCTGGCTGCTGTGGACGATACCGCTGGGGCAGGTAGGGACGGGGATCGCGGTCTTTCGCAGCGGCTTTTCGCCCGGAAGGCTGGATGGGGATTTCTTCGTCACGACGCTGTTGTCGATGCTGACCATCATCTGCATGCCGCGGCACTTCTTCGTCAGCGTCATGGAAGCGCGCGGACCCGACGACATATTGCGGGCGCGCTGGGGGTTCATCGCCTATCTGCTCGTCACGGTGCTCGCGGTGTTGCCGATCGCCGCCGCGGGTATCGCGTTGCTGGATGATGGGGCCGCGCCGGACCTGTTCGTGCTCAGCCTGCCGCAGCATTTCGGCTTTCAGGGGTTGGCCTTGCTGGTTTTTTTCGGGGGTCTGTCCGCCGCGATGGCAATGGTCGTGACTGAGGTCGTCGCGATTTCCAGCATGATCTCCAACGACCTGTTCGCGCCTATCCTGCTGCGTCGTTCGACCGGTCGCACCCATATGGGCGAACGGCTGCTGTGGATACGGCGCACCGCGATCGTCGGGCTGGTCGCCGCCGCCACCCTCTACGCCATCGCGACGCCGTCGACGACCCGGCTGGCGTCGGTCGGACTGATCGCTTTCGTCGCGATCGCGCAATGCGCGCCCGCTCTGATTTTCGCTGTCTATCGGCCGCATAACGACGCGATGGCGGGCGGGGCGGGGCTGCTGACCGGCTTTGCGATCTGGATGGGGACATTATTCCTGCCGGCGATCGATCTGATGCCCGACTGGCTTGACCGCTGGGATGGCGTAAACGCGGTGACGCTAGGCACGGTCATCAGCCTGGGCGGCAACATCTTGGCCTATCTGCTCGTGTCGGCGCGGGGCGTAGGGGTGGCGGCGCTGGTGCGGCAGCGGGGGATCGCGCCGATCGGGACGATCGCGGCGCTCAGCGACCTAGTGACGCGCTTCGTAGGCAGCGAGGCGGCCGCCGACGCCTTTGGCAGCCCGCATTCGGGGGACGGTAGGATCGACCGGACCAGCGCGCGCGTAGCAGAACGGTTGATCGGCAGCGTCGTGGGGGCGTCATCGGCGCGCGCGATCATGGCGTCGGCCATCTCCGGGCAGGGCATGGGCTTTGCCGATGTGGCGCAGATGCTGGATGCGTCGGGGCAGTCGCTGCATTTCTCGCAAGGGCTTCTCGCCGCGACGCTGGAGAATATCGATGTCGGGATCAGCGTGATCGACCGCGACCTGCGGCTGGTGGCGTGGAACAGCCGTTATCTCGATCTTTTTCGTTACGATAATGGAATGATACGGGTCGGCGTACCCGTTGCCGATTTGATCCGATTCAACGCGGAGCGGGGCGATTGCGGGCCGGGAGAAGTGGAAGACCATGTCGCCCGGCGGCTGGGCCATATGCGCAGCCGCAAACCGCATAGTTTCGAGCGGCACCGGACCGATGGTCGCGTGATCAAGACGGTGGGTGGGGCGATGCCCGATGGCGGCTATGTCATGAGCTTCACCGATATCACGATCGAGGCGCAGGCGCGGGCCGCGACCGAGACGGCGCGGCGTGATCTGGAACAGGCGGTGGCGCAGCGCACGGCGCAGCTGTCCGACGTCAATACGCAACTGGCGACAGCGATGGCGGACAAGACGCGCTTCCTGGCGGCGGCGAGCCACGACCTGTTGCAACCGCTCCACGCCGCGATGCTCTTTTCGTCCGCGTTGCGCCGGCGGCTGGAGGAGCCGGAACGGGCGATGCTGGCGCGGCTCGACCGGTCGATCGAAGGTGCAAACGACCTGCTGCGCGCGCTGCTCGACATATCGAAGCTGGACGCGGGCGGGGTCACGCCGCAGCCGACGCGCTTTGCGGCGCGGCCGATGCTGGTCGATCTGGTCGAAAGCCTGCGGCCATTGGCGGCCGAAAAGGGACTGTCGCTGCGGGTCGGGGCGGGGGATGGCTGGGTGGAGACGGACCGATCGTTGCTGCGGTCGATCATCCAGAATTTCCTGAGCAACGCGATCCGCTATACCGATCGGGGCGGGATTATCGTGGCGGCGCGGCAGCGCGGGGACCAGATGCGGATCGAGGTGCGCGACAGCGGCATCGGCATTGCGGCCGACAAGCAGGACATCATCTTCCGCGAGTTCGAGCGGCTGGGGCAGGGAAGCGAGAATGGCATCGGCCTGGGGCTGGCGATCGTGGAGCGGTCCGCCGCGCTGATCGGGGCGAGGGTGGATGTGTGGTCGCAGGAGGGCAGGGGGAGTTGCTTTGCGATCGGCCTGCCGCGGGTTACGGCAGACGCGCCTGTCGCGGCGATAGCTGACATGGTGGTCGCGCGTGGTGCGGCCATCCTGCGGCTTCTGGTGGTGGACGACGACAGCGCCAATCGTGCGGCCATGCGCGCTGCGTTGGAGGCCATGGGCCATAGTTGCGTGACGGCGGCGGGGGAGGGGGAAGCCCTGGCCGCGACGGATGTGTTTGACGGCGCGCTGGTCGATTTTGCGCTGGGCGGGGCGCGTGATGGGATCGACCTGATCGACGCCCTATGGGCGCGACGACCGGGCCTACCGATGGCGCTGGTGACGGCAGAGCAGGGGGAAGCCATGCACAAGCGAGCGCGGCAGCGCGGCGTTGCGATACTGGCCAAGCCGCTGGGCGGTGCGGTGCTGGACGAGTGGATCGCGGGTTTGGCGCGCGAAGGTTGCGCATAAGGCTGAATGATCCTGGCCAAGCCCTGCCGCGCGATACGGCACGCGGTAGGGTGGGCGGTTTGTTCTTCTACGCCCTCAAGAAGAAATCGGCTTCGATAGGTTCAGCCCGAACGGAGGAGGGTTTCGCCCTACCGATCCGCGCCGAGGCCCAGTGCGCGGGCGGCCAGCGCGGCCTGGGTGCGGTTCTGTACGCCCAGCTTGGCGAGGATCGTGGTCATATGGGATTTGATGGTTGATTCCGCCACGCCTAGATCAAAAGCGATCTGCTTGTTCAGCCGCCCGTCGAGCACGCCCAGCAGGACGCGCAACTGGGTAGGGGTGAGCGCGGCCACCTTGTCAGCCATGTCGTCCGTTTCGACTGCGGACAGGGGGGCGGGGCTGTTGCCGTCGAGCGCCGCGGCGATCGCTTCCTCCATGACCGACAGAGGCTGGTCCTTGCCAATGAAGCCGACCGCGCCATAACGGCGGGCTTCGGGTGAGGCGACCTGCGCCTCTGCGCTGGAGATGACGAGGATGGGAACGGACGGGCGTTCGGCATGGAGCAGGGCGACGCCGGAGAAGCCCGCCGATCCCGGCATTTTCAGGTCGAGCAGGATGAGCAGCAGGTCGCTGGTTGCGCCTGCCGCCTGGACCGCACGGTCCAGCGTGGCCGCTTCGATGATGCGGGCGTGGGGCGCGACAGATTCCACCGCCATGACCAGGGCCTGACGAAAGAGCGGATGATCGTCCGCCACCAAAATGGCGCCCTGTGTCGTCAGCGTCGCGCTCCTCTCCGGGCGGCAATCTGGCCGGTCTGTCGCCGGCTTGGAATAGGGACTTGCCCATAGGCCGGGCAAGTCCTTTCGATCACGCGCTGGCGAGTTGGCTATCGGCGATCAGCTTTTCGACCACGGACGGATCGGCCAGCGTCGAAATGTCGCCGAGCGCACCGGTTTCGCCTTCCGCGATCTTGCGCAGGATGCGGCGCATGATCTTGCCCGATCGGGTCTTGGGCAGGCCCGGCGCGAACTGGATGATGTCGGGCGTCGCGATCGGGCCGATTTCGTTACGGACCCAGGCGACCAGCTGCTTGCGCAAGTCGTCCGAGGGCTCCTCGTTCGCGTTGAGCGTCACATAGGCGTAGATGCCCTGGCCCTTGATCGGGTGGGGCATGCCGACGACCGCGGCTTCGGCGACCTTGGCATGGGCGACCAGCGCGCTTTCGACTTCGGCGGTGCCCATGCGATGCCCCGACACGTTGATGACGTCATCGACCCGGCCGGTGATCCAATAATAGCCGTCGGCGTCGCGGCGGGCGCCGTCCCCGGTGAAATAGCGGCCGGGATAGGTGGTGAAATAGGTCTGGAAGAAGCGCGCATGGTCGCCATAGACGGTGCGCATCTGACCCGGCCAGCTTTTGGCGATGCAGAGATTGCCTTCCGTCGCGCCGTCCAGTTCCTGTCCTTCGGCATCGACCACCAGGGGGTTGACGCCAAATAGCGGCAAGGTGGCGGAGCCTGGCTTGAGATCGGTCGCGCCGGGCAAGGGGGCGATCAGGATGCCACCGGTTTCCGTCTGCCACCAGGTATCGACGATCGGGCAGCGGCCATCGCCCACGATGCGGTGATACCATTCCCAGGCTTCGGGATTGATCGGTTCGCCGACGCTGCCCAGGATGCGCAGCGAGGCGCGGCTGGCGGCCTGCACATAGGCGTCGCCTTCGCGCATCAGGGCGCGGAGCGCGGTGGGTGCGGTGTAGAAGATCGATACGTTCCACTTGTCGCACACCTGCCAGAAGCGGCTATGGTCGGGATAGTTGGGGACGCCTTCGAACATCAAGGTCGTCGCGCCATTGGCGAGCGGGCCATAGACAACATAGGAGTGGCCGGTGACCCAGCCGATGTCGGCAGTGCACCAATAGACCTCGCCAGGGCGATAGTCGAACACATGTTCATGGGTCATCGACGCCCAGAGCAGATAGCCGCCGGTGCTGTGCAGCACCCCCTTGGGCGTGCCGGTGGAGCCGGAGGTGTAGAGGATGAAGAGCGGGTCTTCAGCGCCCATGGCTTGCGGCGCATAGTCGGTGGCGGCGGCGTCACGGGCCGGGCCGTAGAAAAGGTCGCGGCCGTCCACCATAGCGACGTCGGCACCGGTGCGCTGGACGACGATGACCTTTTCTACCGAACTGCAATGGTCGAGCGCGGCATCGACATTGGCCTTGAGCGGAACCCGTTTGCCACCGCGCAGCCCTTCGTCAGCGGTAACGACGATGCGGGAGTCGCAGTCACGAATGCGGCTGGCGAGGCTGTCGGGGGAGAAGCCGGCGAAGACGATCGAATGAACCGCGCCGATCCGGGTGCAGGCGAGCATGGCGAAGGCGGCTTCGGGAATCATCGGCAGATAAAGCGTGACCCGGTCGCCTCGTTGCACGCCCTGGCTTTTGAGCACATTGGCGAAGCGGCAGACTTCCTCATGCAGCTGGGCGTAGGTGATGATGCGGCTGTCGGCGGGATCATCCCCTTCCCAGATGATCGCGGGCTGATCGCCGCGGGTCGCCAGATGACGGTCGATACAGTTGGCGCTGACGTTGAGCTGACCGTCGGCGAACCAGCTTATGCCGAAATCTGCTTCGTTGAAGCTGCTTTCATCAACCTTCGTGAAGGGGGTGATCCAGTCGAGCCGCTGCGCCTGTTGCCGCCAGAATGTATCGGGATCGGAGGCGGCCAGCGCATGCATGGCTGCGGCGGTCGAGGCGGTGATGCGGGCGTCGGCGGCCAGGGCGGCGGGGACGGGATACAGGGCTTCGCTCATTTGGTGAGAACCTCTCCAAGCTCTTTCGACCTTAGCGTAACGCATGCAGGCGGGGGCGGCATCCTCGACCAAAGTCGGGTGCCCTTCCGACCATGGTCCGCCTTCTCCCCGCCCCTGTATCCTCCGCATGATGCAGCCATGGTTTGATCGCCACCAACCCCGCACAGACGGGTCGATCGGCGGGAGAGGAATGATGATGCGAACCCTGACGGCGCAGATGCCAAATAGCAGATATTGGCGGCGTAGCGTGGCGATCGGCGCGATGGCCGTGGCGATGAGCGCCGCGCCCGGCGCTGTAGCGCAGACACAGCGCGAAGCGGAGTTGGAAGCGCGGCTCAACCAACTGGAAGCTGCCGTATCGGCGTTGAAAAGCGAATTGACGCAGGCGCGCAGCGAACAGCAGGCGTCAACCCAGATAGTCCAAAAGGCCGACAGCCGCGTTGCCGCGCTGGAGGCCAAGCCAGCCGCCGAGGGCTTCAAGGTCGGAGCGACCACGTTCAAGCTGGGCGGATTCGTCAAGGTAGTGGGCAGCGCCACCCGCTATGACGATGGCGTGGTGCCGGGCGGATCGTTGGGCAAGGAGTTCTACCTGCCGCAACAGATCCCGGTCGGCGGCAGCAGCAGCCGCGACATCATTGGCCATGCGCGCCAGACACGGCTGGCGTTCAGCACATCGACGCCGCTGGGCGGCAAGGAGGTCAAGAGCGTGGTCGAGTTCGACTTCGCACTGGCCGCCGCGCCGCTGGGCGCACAGCGCGCGACCAATCCCTATACGCCGACCTTCCGCCGGGGCTTCATCAGCTATGGCAACTGGCTGGTAGGGCAGGAATGGACCACGTTCCAGAACCCCAATCATTTCCCCGAAACCACGGATTTCGTCGGGCCGATGGATGGCGCGATCTTCGTTCGGCAGATGATGGTGCAATATCGGCAGCCGCTGTCGGCCGACTGGAGCCTGTATCTGGCGGCGGAAAATCCCCAGACCGAGACGATCGGCACGACGTCGGCCGCGCTGGAAGATAATGACAGCGACCGGATACCCGACCTGGTCGCCAAGCTGGCCTATAAGGGGAAGGCGGGCGAAATGCACATCGCCGGCCTGTATCGCAAGCTGTCCATCCATGGCGACGGGTTTGGCGACACGGCGAACGGATGGGGCATAAGCGCGGCGGGCAAGGTGCCGTTTGGGCCGCAGGGGCGCCACGACATCCGGTTCAGCGCGACCTATGGTCAGGGCATGGGGCGCTATTTTACGGTCGGTTTCGTGCCTGACGCGATCTATGATCCCGCGATCGGCGACCGGCTCTATATCGTGGACAATTTCGCCGGGTTTGCGGCCATCAAGCTGGGCTGGACCGATACGATACGATCCACCGTCATGGCGGCCTATCAAAAGGCCTGGTATCCCGATGCGATAGCCCTGCCGGATCTGGCCAATGTCGCGGCCTACAGCGTTGCGGGCAATATTTTCTGGTCGCCGGTCAAGCAACTGGATCTGGGGATCGAGTATCGCCATGGTCAGCGCGAAGTCGCCAGTGGCTTAAAAGGCGAGATAGACCGCCTGGAAATGGCCGCTAAATTCACGTTTTAAGGGAGAGGGCAGATGGCGACAACATATGAAGACGGCCGGCCAAAGCATAGCGTGACGGGGCAGAACGAGAAACTCGTCATTGCCGCGTCGTCGCTGGGCACGGTGTTCGAATGGTATGATTTCTATCTTTACGGCCTGCTGGCGACCTATATTTCCGCACAATTTTTTTCGGGCGTGAACGAGACGACGGGGTTCATCTTTGCCCTCGCCGCCTTTGCCGCCGGTTTTGCGGTGCGGCCGTTCGGCGCGATCGTGTTCGGGCGGATCGGCGACATGGTGGGGCGCAAGAATACGTTTCTGGTGACCATGGGCATCATGGGCCTGTCGACCTTCGCGGTGGGCGTGCTGCCCAACTATGCCAGCATCGGCGTGGCTGCGCCGGTCATCCTGCTGGTCCTGCGCCTGGCGCAAGGCCTGGCGCTGGGTGGCGAATATGGCGGGGCGGCGACCTATGTCGCGGAACATGCGCCGGAGGGCAAACGCGGCCTTTATACCAGCTGGATTCAGACGACGGCGACCTTTGGGCTGTTCGCGGCGCTGCTGGTCGTTATCGGATTTCGGTACGGGCTGGGCGAGGAAGCATTTGCCGCATGGGGTTGGCGTTTGCCGTTCCTGATTTCGATCCTGCTGCTGGGCGTATCGATGTGGATCCGGTTGCAGCTCAACGAAAGCCCTGTCTTTCAGAAGATGAAGGATGAAGGCACGACGTCCAAGGCGCCGCTGACCGAGGCGTTCGGCAAATGGGGCAATCTGCGCTGGGTCATCATCGCGCTGCTGGGTGCGGTCATGGGACAGGCGGTGGTCTGGTATGCCGGGCAATTCTATGCGCTGTTCTTCTTGGAAAAGACGCTGCGGGTGGATGGCGCGACGGCCAATATCCTGATCGCCATCGCGCTGGCGCTGGCCACGCCCTTCTTCGTCTTCTTTGGTTGGCTGTCCGACAAGATCGGCCGCAAGCCGATCATCCTGGGCGGCTGCGCCCTTGCGGCGATGACCTACTTCCCGTTGTTCGGGGCGCTGACCAATGCCGCCAACCCGGCGCTGGCGGCGGCGCAGGCTTCCGCGCCTGTGACGATCGTCGCCCATGGCGAAGAATGTTCGTTCCAGTTCGACCCGGTCGGCAAGAACAAGTTCGACCGGTCGAGCTGCGACGTCGCCAAGACCTTCATGGCGAAGACCGGCGTCAGCTACGACAATGTCGAGGCCGCAGCCGGAACACCGGCGGTGGTCAGGATCGGCGCTGCCAGCTTTACCGCACCCAATGCCGCGACGCTGGCGGGCGCAGACAAGACGGCCGCGATCGCCACCTATCAGGATCAGTTGAAGGCAGGGCTGGCGCAGGCAGGCTATCCGGCCAAGGCGGACACGGCGAAGATCAACAAGGTCGCGGTCGTGGCGATCCTGTGGGCGCTCGCGATGCTGGTGACGATGGTCTATGGCCCGATCGCGGCGATGCTGGTGGAACTCTTCCCCAGCCGCATCCGCTATACGTCGATGTCGCTGCCCTATCATATCGGCAATGGCTGGTTCGGCGGGTTCTTGCCTACCACCGCCTTCGCCATGGTGGCGGCGACCGGGAACATCTATTATGGCCTGTGGTATCCGGTGGTCATCGCGGCGGCGACGGTGGTCATCGGGCTGCTGTTCCTGCCGGAGACGTTCCGCCGCAATATTGACGACTGAGACGACGAGTTGGACAATTAAAATGGAAAAGGCGGCATCGTCGGATGCCGCCTTTTTGTTTTTATATCAATGGGTTACACTTCTTCCGGCCAATAGAGGCGCATCGGATTGTCGATCAGCAATTTGCGCTGGAGTTCGAGGGTGGGCGCGATGCGCGGGATCATATCGACCAGATGGCCGTCGTCCGGGATATCATCCTGCATATTGGGGTGCGGCCAGTCGGTGCCCCACAACACGCGGTCCTGATAGTCGGCGACCAGCGGTGCGACCGCGTCGGCGAAGGCGTTCCAAGGATCGCCAGTTGGATCAAGGCGGTCGGGGCAGGTGGCCTTGAACCAGATGTCGGAGCGAGAGTCGAGAAAGGCGCGGAACGCCTTCATGTCGGTGCCGTCCGGTCCCTGGGTCACGTCGGGGCGGCCCATATGGTCGATCACCAGCGGCACGGGGATCGCGTCCATGAAGGGGCGCAGTTCTTCGAGGATGTCGGCTTCGAAATAGATGACGACGTGCCAGCCGGCGGGCAGGCGTTTGGCGACGTCGAGGAATTTGTCCTTGGGCGCGTCATCCACCAGGCGTTTGAGGAAATTGAAGCGGATGCCGCGGATGCCACCGTCATGCAGGGCGGCGAGATCGGCGTCAGAGATCGCTGGATCGACCACGGCGACGCCGCGGGCCTTCCCGTTGGATTTGGCGATGGCGTCCAGGGTCGCGCTATTGTCGGTGCCGTGGCAGCTGGCCTGGACGATGACGTTGCGGGCGAAGCCTAGATGATCGCGCAGGGCAAACAGCTTGTCCGGTCCGGCGTCTTCGGGCAAATATTTCGCCTTCGCGCTGAAGGGGAAATCCGCCATGGGGCCGAAGACATGGCAATGGGCGTCGATCGCGCCGGGGGGCGGGGTGTAGAGCGGCTTGGACGGGTTGCCGTGCCATGAGGTGATGCGGGTCATTGTTTCCAACTCCGTTCTGGCTGAGCCATTTGAAGCCCTGCAATTGTTTAAAGAAAGACCCTTCGACAGGCTCAGGGCGAACGGCAATAGTGAGTTTACGCGAAGACGACGCCGTCCATCAGCTTGCGCGCGGTGCGGAGCATGGCGGCGCTGGTGACGTTGCCGCTGTCGTCCAGTTCCATGACGCAGGTCGTTTCGCCAGTCGGATGTTCGACCGAGAGCGTCTTGCGATTGCCCTCGGGGATCGAGGCGACCTCGGCGGCGGGCGATCCTTCGACAAGACAGGCGGTGGCGACGCTGACTGCGCCTAATACGCCGATCGAGGCATGAGCGCGATGCGGGATGAAGCTGCGCACCGTGACCGCGCCGCCATTGCGGGGCGGAGCGACCAGCATCATCTTGGGCACCGATTTGTCCGTGACATCGCCCAGGTTCATGCGCTCGCCGACGGCCAGGCGGATCTTTTCGATCCGGGCTTTGAGCGCTGTATCATTGTCCAGCGTGTCGCGATCCTCATAGCCGGTGACGCCGACATCCTGCGCCTTCATCACCACGCAGGGCATGCCATTGTCGATCAGGGTGACGCGGACGCCCTCCACCTCGTCAAAAGCGTTGCCCGTGGGGAGGAGAGCGCCGCAGGAGGAGCCGGCGGTGTCGCGAAATTCCAGCGGGATGGGGGCGGCGCTGCCGGGGACGCCGTCGATCCTGGCGTCGCCGTCATAGCGGACTTTGCCATCGCGGGTTTCGATGGTGGCGATGGCGATCTGGCTGGTATTTTCCATGAAGATGGCGACGCGGGTTTCTTGCGGCTGCGCGGTGACGAGGCCGCGTTCGATGGCGAAGGGGCCGATGCCCGCAAGGATATTGCCGCAATTCTGCGCGTCGCTGACCACCGCCTTGTCGACGAAGACCTGGAGGAAGAGATAATCGACATCGACGCCGTCTCGCGCCGATTTCTTCACCACCGCGACCTTGCTGGTGAGCGGGTCGGCGCCGCCCATGCCGTCAATCTGGCGCGGGTCGGGCGAACCCATGACGCGCAATAGAAAGGCGTCGCGGGCGGCGGTGTCGGCGGGCAAATCCTCCGCGAGGAAGTAGCCGCCCTTGGAGGTGCCGCCGCGCATCCATAGGACGGGGGATTGGGTGATGGTCATAAGCAAACTCCGGTTCCGCCCTTGTTGTGCTCCCGCGAAGGCGGGAGTCCAGTGCAGACGGTCGATCGATCATGCGACGGCAGGACTGGATTCCCGCCTGCGCGGGAACACGGTTCCGTCAGATATATTTCAGGCCCATTTCTTCGAGGCGCGGGCGCATATTATAGATGTCGAGGCCCAGTTCCCCGGCCGCCAGGCGGACGCGCTTGGCTTCTTCAGCGGCTTCGCGGGCTTGCGCCTTTTCCAGCACAGCGGCGGCCTCGGCGCGGGGCACGATGCACACGCCGTCATCGTCGGCGATCACCACGTCGCCCGGATGGACCAGCGCATTGGCGCAGACCACGGGCACGTTGACCGATCCGATCGTATTCTTGACCGTGCCCTGGGCATGGACCGCCTTCGACCAAACGGGGAAGTGCATTTGGGTGAGGTCGCGCACATCGCGCACGCCCGCGTCGATGATGAGGCCGCGGCAGCCGCGCGCCTGCGCCGAGGTGGCGAGCAGGTCGCCGAAATAGCCGTCGGTGCAGGGGCTGGTGGGGGCAAGGAGGAGGACGTCGCCTTCCTTGAGCTGTTCGATCGCGACATGGATCATCCAATTGTCGCCGGGCGCGGCGGAGATGGTGACGGCGTTGCCGGCGATGCGCGCGCCAGTGTAGATCGGGCGCATGTACGAGGCGAGCAGGCCGGTGCGGCCCTGCGCCTCATGCACGGTCGCGACGCCGCATTTGGCGAGACCGTCGACGACGCTAAGGTCCGCCCGTTCAATATTCTGGACGACGATGCCGGACATGCTGACCTTCTCCTTGACGATTGCGGTGCACGGACCAACCGGATGGTCAGGCGGCGCGGGACAGGATGGTGGCTGGACCCGTTCGGGGTAAAGGGCAAAAAGGAAATCTGGCCAAGCCATTAGTTTTCACTAAATATGGCGATGTGGACTGGACCGACATCAACCTTCGTCATTTGCGCGCGACCGTGGAAATCGCGGATCGCGGGACCATGAACGCGGCCGCGGTTGCGGTCAGCCTGACCCAGCCGGCGATAACCCAGGCGCTGGCGCGATTCGAAACCATGCTGGGCGTGCCGTTGTTCGACCGCCGCCATGACGGGATGACGGTGACCGATGCGGGCGCGCTGCTGGTGCCGCGATTTCGCGGCGCGCTGGACCATATCGCCAGCCCGCATGTGACGATGGCGCGGTTTCGCGCGCTGATCGCGCTGGCGGATGCGGGCAGCTATCCGGCGGCGAGCGCGCTGACGGGCCTTTCGATCCCCTCGCTGCATCGCGCGGTCAACGACCTCAGCCTTTCAATGCGGCGGCCGCTGGTGCGGCGGCGGGGCAAGGTGGTGATGCTGACCGACGCGGGCGTGCGGATGGCGCGCGCGTTCCGCCTGGCGCGGGTCGAGTTGATGGCGGGGCTGGCCGAATTGGCCGCGCTCAAGGGGTATGAGACGCGCAGCATCGCGATCGGGGCGATGCCGCTGTCGCGGGCGCGAGTGCTGCCCGCAGCCGTGTCGCGATTCCTGCGGCGGCGACCGGGGGTGCGGATCACCATATTGGAAGGGTCGCGCGCCGAACTGATCGAGCCGTTGCGCAATGGCGCGATCGACATGATGGTGGGCGCGCTGCGACAGCCATTGCTGGAGGCGGATTTCGAGCAGGCGGCGCTGTTCGAGGACCGGCCGGTAGTGATTGCGCGGGCGGGGCATCCTTTGGCGGAGACGCAGCCTGCCATGGCTGATCTGGCGCGCTATCCCTGGATCATCGCCGCGCCGGGGGCACCGCTGCGCGAGAGCTGGGAAGCGTTGTTCAGCGAGCAGGGCATCAGCCTGCCGGTGGTGCCGATCGAATCGGGATCGGTCATGACGATCCGGCAATTGTTGATCGACAATGATTTCCTGACCCTGTTGTCGCCCGACCAGGTCAGGGTGGAACTGGAGGCGGGGTGGCTGTGCCGGATCGACACGCCGGTATCGCCCGCCAGCCGATCCATCGGCGTGACCACGCGGGCATCCTGGCGCCCGACAACGGTGCAGGCGGAGTTCATGGCCGATCTGGAGGCGGTGTCGCGGCGTTGACGGACCGGAGAATATGCGCTGCCCTGTGGGCTGTCATGGCGGGCGTCGTCCATAGGGATTGCGGATAATCGGCGAGATGGGCGGCCCGCGTCATACTGTCATATTTAGCGTCCGCTTATGACTGCGCGGCTGTTCCGATTTGTCGCCGTGCATATGGGCAGGCAGATTTCCTGCCATGACGACCGATATTCTCCTGATCGGATTTGGCGAGGCCGGCAGCACTTTCGCGGCGGCCGGCGCGTGGGGCGGGCGCGCGTTGGCGCATGATCGCGATCCGGCGCGGGCCAGCGTGATGGCGCATCTGGGCCTTGTCTGTCGCGATCGGCTGGACGATTCGGTGCAGGGCGTGCCGATGATCCTGTCGCTGGTGACGGCCGATCAGGCGCTGGCGGTGGCGCGCGACGCCGCGGCGCTGGTCGCGCCGGGGACGCTGTTCTGCGACATGAACAGCGTTGCGCCGCAGACCAAGCAGGCCGCCGCGGCGCTGATCGAGGCGGCGGGTAGCCATTATGTCGATGTCGCGGTGATGGCGCCGGTCGATCCGGCGGGGCTGGATGTGCCGTTGCTGTTGAGCGGTGCGCAGGCGGAACAGGCGCAAGCGCGGTTGCATGCGCTGGGCTTTGCCAAGACGCGGGTCGTGGGCGCAGATGTCGGCCGGGCCTCCTCGATCAAGATGATCCGGTCGGTGATGGTCAAGGGGATCGAGGCGCTGACCGCCGAATGTGTGCTGGCCGCGGCGCAAGCGGATGTGCTGGACGAGGTGCTGGCATCGCTGGATGCGAGCGAGAAGGCGAAACCCTGGGGCGTGCGGGCGGATTATAATCTCGAACGGATGCTGGTGCATGGGACGCGCCGGGCGGCCGAAATGGAGGAAGTGGTCAAGACGCTGGATGGCCTGGGCACCGGCGCGGCGATGACGCGCGGCACGGTGGCGCGGCAGGCCGCGATCGGCGCGTTGGGGGTGAAGGCGCCGCCGGAGCGGTTGGCGGAGAAGATTGGAGTGATCGGTCGCTCGGCCATGCCAGTGGCGCGCGAGGTTGCGCAATAGGGTTTTGTGCTCCCGCGCAGGCGGGAGCCTAGTCCCGCCGTCTGAACTGGGCTCCTGCCTGCGCAGGAGCACGGATTGCTGGAGGCGGGGTGGATGGATTAGGACTGGAGATAAGAGCGGATGAGCCTGATTATCGATTGCCACGGTCATTACACTGTCCTGCCCAAGGGGCATGACGCCTGGCGCGAGGCGCAGAAGGCGGCGTTCAAGGACGGTACGGCGTGCCCGCCCTATCCTGAGATCAGCGATGCGGAAATCCGCGAGACGATCGAGGCGAACCAGTTGCGCCTGATCAAGGAGCGCGGGGCGGACTTCACCATCTTTTCGCCGCGCGCGTCCACCATGGCACCGCATATCGGCGACGAGGCGGTGGCCAAGGAATGGGCGATCCGCTGCAACGACCTGATCGCGCGGGTCGTTGGCCTGTTCCCCGATACGTTCGTCGGCGTATGCATGTTGCCGCAGTCGCCCAAGGCGGACATGACAAACAGCATTGCGGAGCTGGAGCGGTGCGTCACCGAACTGGGCTTTATCGGCTGCAACCTCAATCCCGATCCGGGCGGCGGGCATTTTACCCATCCGCCGCTGACGGACAAATATTGGTATCCCTTCTACGAAAAGATGGTCGAGCTGGACGTGCCGGCGATGATCCATGTGTCGGGCAGCTGCAATCCGGCGATGCACGCGACCGGCGGCTATTATATCGCGGCGGATACGATCGCGTTCATGCAGCTGCTGGAAGGCGACCTGTTCAAGGATTTCCCGACGCTGCGCTTCATCATCCCGCATGGCGGCGGCGCGGTGCCCTATCATTGGGGGCGCTATCGGGGTCTGGCCGACATGCTCAAGAAGCCTGATCTGTCTACGCATCTGATGAACAATATCTTCTTCGACACCTGCGTCTATCATCAGCCGGGCGTGGACCTGTTGGCCGACGTGATCGAGAATAAGAATATCCTGTTCGGGTCGGAAATGGTCGGCGCGGTGCGCGGCATCGACCCGACCACCGGATTTTATTTCGACGACACCAAACGCTATGTCGATGCGCTGGACGTGAGCGACGAGGAGCGCGCTGCGATCTTCGCGGGCAATGCCCGTCGCGTCTTCCCGCGCCTGGACGCCAAATTGAAGGAGAGGGGACTATGATAACAGAAGATCCCAAGCATCAGGATATCCACGAATATCTGGCCGAGATGGAAGATATTCCCGGCACCCGCGTCTTCACCGCCAAGCGCGCGCGGCAGGGCTATCATATCAACCAGTTTGCGATGAGCCTGATGAAGGACGAAAATCGCGCGAAGTTCAAGGCGGACGAGCGGGCCTATATGGACGAATGGCCGCTGACCGAGGACCAGAAACAGGCGTTGCTGGCGCGCGATTATAATCGGTGCCTGGACCTGGGCGGCAACGTCTATTTTCTGTCCAAGCTGTTTTCCACCGACGGCATTCCCTTTGCCGAGGCGGTCAGCACCATGACCGACATGGCGTTCCCCGAATATCGCGCGATGATGATGGCGGGCGGGCGATCGCCCGAAGGCGTGCGGTCGATCAAGGCCAATGAAGCGGCCGCCGCCGCCAAGAAAGAGGATCGCTGAAATGGCGCGGATTACTGCTGGCGTGGCGTCGAGCCATGTGCCGCTGCTGGGTGTGGCGTCGGACTTCAACAAGGACCGGGATGATTATTTCGGGCCGATCTTTGCCGGGTACGACTGGACCCGCGAATGGGAGAAGGCCGAAAAGCCCGATGTCGTGATCCTGGTCTATAACGACCATGCGTCCGCCTTCGACATGAAGATCATCCCGACTTTCGCGATCGGCTGTGGCGAGCGCTACAAGTCGGCCGATGAAGGTTGGGGACCGCGCGCGGTGCCGGACGTGGAGGGGCATCCTGACCTGGCCTGGCACATGGCGCAGAGCCTGGTGCTGGACGAGTTCGACATGACCATCATCAACGAGATGGACGTCGACCATGGCCTGACCGTGCCGCTTTCGATGATGTTCGGCAAGCCCGACGCCTGGCCGTGCAAGGTCGTGCCGCTGGCGGTCAATGTCGTCACCTATCCGCCGCCGTCGGGCAACCGCTGCTGGGCGCTGGGCGAAGCGGTGCGCAAGGCGGTCGAGAGCTATCCCGAAGATCTGAACGTCCAGATCTGGGGCACGGGCGGCATGAGCCACCAGTTGCAGGGGCCGCGCGCGGGCCTGATCAACCAGGAATGGGACAACCGCTTCCTTGACGGGCTGGTCGGCGACAGCGACCATTTGCGCCGGATTCCACATATCGAATATCTGCGCGAAACCGGCAGCGAGGGCATCGAGATGGTGATGTGGCTGGTGATGCGCGGGGCGCTGGGCAAGAAGACGCGCGCGCTGCACCGCCATTATCATGTGCCATGCTCCAACACCGCGATCGGCCATATGGTGCTGCGCCCGGATAATGGCGAAGGACTGGACATGACCGGCAGCGATGTCGTGGCGATCGCGGCGGAATAGCTAATTTGACGCCCCTCCCTTGAAAGGGAGGGGGTGGCGAGCATTGCGAGCCCACGATCTACCCGCAGGCGTTGCTAGCGATTGCTGCGCAATCGCACCCACCCCCAACCCCTCCCTGAAAGGGAGGGGGTTAAAGTACGGAGTTTCTCATGCGTATTGCCCTGGCTGGTGCTGGCGCCTTTGGCGAAAAGCATCTTGATGGCCTCAAGAATATCGACGGCGTGACCGTCACGTCGATCATCGGCCGCGAACTGGAGGCCACGAAGAAGGTCGCGGAGAAATATGGCATCGGCCATGTGACGACCGACCTGAACGAGACTTTGGCCCGCGATGATGTGGACGCGGTGATCCTGTGTACGCCCACGCAAATGCACGCGGCCCAGGCGATCGCCTGCATGGATGCGGGCAAGCATGTCGAGGTGGAAATTCCGCTGGCCGATAGCTGGGCCGATGCGCAGGCGGTGCTGGCCAAGCAGAAGGAAACCGGCCTGACCTGCATGGTCGGCCATACCCGCCGCTTCAATCCGTCGCACCAGTTCGTCCACAACCGCATCAAGGCGGGCGAATTCAATATTCAACAGATGGACGTGCAGACCTATTTCTTCCGTCGCAAGAATATCAATGCGAAGGGCGAGGCGCGCAGCTGGACCGATCATCTGCTGTGGCATCATGCCGCACATACGGTCGACCTGTTCGCCTATCAGGCGGGCAAGATCGTGTCGGCGCACGCGCTCCAGGGGCCGATCCATCCGGAACTGGGCATCGCCATGGATATGTCGATCCAGTTGAAGAGCGAGACGGGGGCGATCTGTACCCTGTCGCTGTCGTTCAACAATGACGGGCCGCTGGGCACTTTCTTCCGCTATATCGGCGACAGCGACACCTATATCGCGCGCTACGACGATCTGGTGAACGGCAAGGAAGAAGCGATCGACGTCAGCCAGGTCGCCGTGTCGATGAACGGCATCGAATTGCAGGACCGCGAATTCATCAGCGCCATCCGCGAAGGTCGCGATCCCAATTCGAGCGTCGCCAAGGTGTTCGATTGCTATCGCGTGCTGGGCGAACTGGAAACGCAGCTGGCGGGCTAAGCTTGAATCCCTTCGGGGTCGCAAGGAAGGGCGTGGCGGATTTATCCGCCGCGCCCTTTTTGCGTGTCATGCCGTCAACAGCGGGTGCGTCATGCGCAGGTCATCGAGCAGGCTCTCGATCAGCGCGATATCCTGAAAGCTGCCGGTCGGCGTCGCGTTCCAGTTGCAATGGGGATGGGTGGCCGGGCTGTAGAGGCGCAGCTTGCCGACCACCTTGCGCCAGTGATGCTTGCTCTTGCCATGGTCGCGGACCAGCCGGGCCACGAGCAGGTCGGTTAGCTTTTCCGCTGTCATGGCAGGCTATGTAAGGGCGCTGCGCGCGGCGTCAACCTGTCCGCGCGGCGCGATAGGCGCGGGGCGGCTGGCCGATATGGCGGGTGAAGAAGCGCGAGAAATAGGCCGGGTCTTCAAAGCCGATGGCATAGGCGATCTCCGCCACCGACAGCTGGGAATAGAGGAGCAGCCGGCGCGCCTCCAGCAAGGCGCGGTCGTCGAGCATCTGGGCGGGGGAGCTGCCCGCGACCTGCGCGCAGGCCTGGCGTAGAGCGGTGAGGCTGGTGCCGAGCGCTTTGGCGTGATCCGATACGGGTTCGCGCTGGCGGAAGCGCTGTTCGATCCGTTCGCGTAGGCGCGCGACCAGCGCGGCCTGACGCGCGGTGCCAGGCCGCGCCGCCTGCGCCAGCGTGGCGCGGCGCAGGGCGAGCACCATCAGCGAGAGGAGCGCGGATTCGACGGCGGCGCGCTGGCCGGGGCCGGACCAGCCCAGTTCCTGCGCCATGCGCATGATAATGTCCTGCGCCATGCCGCCGTCGCCGACCGGCAGGGGGACGGCATGGGGGTGAGCAAAAAGCGGGGCGAGATCGGCGTCGCGGGCGATCAGATGGCGCAGATAGGCGTCGGCGATGGTGGTGACATGGCCGCGCGATTCGCTGTGCCAGGTGAAGCCATGGACGATGGCGGCCGGGATAAGCAGCAGGCAGGGCGCGTCGAAGCTGACCTGCGCCGCCTCCGCCTGCATCGCGCCTCCGCCTTCGCCGATCAGGATGATATGGTTAAGGTCGCGATGGACATGCGGGCGGATCGTCCATTCGCTGGGGCGGGATCGATCGTCCAGGCTTTCGACATGGACGAAGCCTTCCGCTACGCTGCGCTGCGGTTCGCCATAGAGATAGAAGCTGGGGACGGGGGCGGTCGACATGATGGATCGTCCATCTATGCGCCCGGCCCCGCCTGTCCGCAAGCGCTCAGGCCGGGCGGGGGCGGAGCATCGCCAGCAAGGCCGCACCGACCAGCGAACCGAGCGCCATGACGATCGCGACGGCAGGCAAGCCGAAGTCCAGCGTGAAGAGGAAGCCGGCGAGGATCGGCCCCAGCGCCGCGCCGCCACGGCCGATGCCGATGACGATGCCGGTCCCGCCGGCGCGCACGGCGGTCGGGAAGGATTGGGCGACCAGCGCATAGAGGCCGACCACTGCGCCATTGGTGAAGAAGCCGGCGCAGGCCGCGATCAGGCTGAGGCCGGCGAGCGTCGTCTGCCCCTGGCCAAAAAGCGTGACCATCCCGGTGGAGGCGACCATCGCCACCATGACCAGGGCGCGCAGCGGCAGCCGCCAGCTGAGCGCGCCGAGCAGCATCGCGCCGGCAAGGCCGCCGACATTCGCCCAGACCAGCACGCCGCCGGCGGCCGAGGGCGCGAAGCCCATGTCTACCACGATCTTCGGCACCCATTTCAGGATGAAGTAGAAGGTCATGATGTGGCAGAAATAGGCGAGCGTCAGCAAGATGGTGGTGCGCGCCAGGCCGGGGGCGAACAGAGAGGCGAAGGATGGCTTGGTCGCTGAAGGATCATGCGCGGGGAGGGCATCGGCCGGGGCATGGCCCATGCGGGCGAGCAGGCGGTTGATCCGCGCCAGCGCGCCTTGCGGCCGCTTTTGCAACAGGAAGCCGATCGATTCGGGCAGCAGCCAGAGCGAAATGGGCAGGAAGAGTGCGGTGACGATGCCGCCGAACAGGAAGATGTCGCGCCAGTCGCCCGCCACCAGCAAGTAGGAAGCGACCGACCCGCCCAGGATCGCGCCGACCGGATAGCCCGCCGCCATGATCGCGACAGCCAGGCTGCGGGAGCGGGCGTTGGACAGTTCGGCAACCATGGCGTTGGTGCAGGCGAGCATCCCGCCGATGCCAAGGCCCGTCGCCAAGCGGATGAGCGAGAGCGACACCACGTCCCATGCCTGGGTCGCGCCGGCCATGCCCGCCGCCATGACGACAAGGCAGCCCAATATGGTCGGGCGGCGGCCGATGCGGTCGGCCAGGTTGCCGAGCAGCACGGACCCGATCGCCATGCCGATCAGTTCCATCGACAGGACGAGGCCGAGCGCGGCGCGATCGATCCCCCATTCCTTGGCGATGCCGGGCGAGGCGAAGCTGATGGCCAGCACATCGAAGCCGTCGAGCGCGTTGAGCAGGATGCACAGGATGATCGCTGCGATCTGGAGCCGGCCCATGGGGGCTTCGTCCAGCCTGTGCCTGATGTCGGTCATCCTTGGTCCCGTCCGCTATATTCTATCGTCTGTTAGTGTCAGCCGACCGCGAAAATGTCCAGCGCGACATGGTCCTTGAAGCGGGCGGCGGTGCACAGGAATATGGTGCGGCCGAGCCAGGCGTGCGGGCCGTCGCCTGCCACTTCGAAGCGCGGGGTGGTGCGGAAATAATAGAGAGAAGGGTCCACCACCTCGCCCGCCGCGATGCGGGCCAGCACTGGCGCGGGGCCGTGTCGATAGCCCGGATTGACGACGGAGATGATCGCGCCATCATCTGCCTGCAACGAATAGCGGGCCAGGATGTCGGCGGTGCCATCCGCCCGGATCGACTGCCAGTCCGCGCCGCCGGGCAGCACTTTGCCGGTGAGGCGCGGGCCATCGACGCTGCCGCCAGTGATGGGGATGACCCGCTTGCGCACGCCATCGACCATGCCCAGTTCCTGCGGCGCGCCGATCAGGACGCGCAGGCGCATGGCGAGGCTGAGTGGCGGGGTGGCGAGCGTGCCGCCTTGCGCCGCGGCCAGCGGGGCGGCGGTGCCGGCAAGAGCGAGGCCGGGCATGGCCTTGAGCAGGCCGCGGCGGTGCATGTCGCTGGTCATCATCTCTCCCTGTCTGCCGACGCGGCGGCTTCTGGCCTTGGAATAGAGGATCATGGTGCCATGGCCAATATGGCCCATGATTTTACCGAAAGATGGGGCCGGTTCTGGCGCGCGCGATGCGGCGTCGGTGAACAGGACGGGGGCTGGCGACGTCATCCTTCTGCTTGGCTTATGCCCGACCATATGGGAAAGGCGCTTGGGGGGCCGTGAAACTGGATGCCGGATAACAGATGAAGCCCTTGCCAATCGACAGAATGATGCGGGCCGCCCGCTGCGCGCTGGGGGGGCTGATGCTGGCCATGTTGGCGCCTGGGCCGCTGGGCGCGGCGGAACCTGCGCCGTTCGAATTGCCCGGCCCGGCGCTGGATATATTGGTGATGCGCGGCGACCAGAGCCTGCCGATCGCGCAGGTGCCCAGCCTGTCCGAAGGCGACCGGTTGTCGATCGAGGCGGACCTGCCAGCCGATCAGGGCGCGCGCTTCATCCTCGTGTCCGCCTTCCTGCGCGGTGCGACCAATCCGCCGCCCAAGGACTGGGTCCAGTTCGCCGAGACATGGAAGAAGAAGGACAAGGATAAGGCGCTGGTGCTGACGGTGCCGAAGGGCGCGCGGCAGATGGTGCTGTTTCTGGTGCCGGACACCGGCGGGGCGGAAGGCGTATTGTCCGACGCGGTGCGCGGCAAGCCGGGAGAGTTCGTTCGCGCGACGCAGGATCTGAACCAGGCGTCGCTGGATCGGTCGCGGCTGGACGCCTTCATGGCGGGGATCAAGGCGCAGGAAAACAGCCATCCGGAATATCTGCGCAGCGTCGCGCCGACGCTGGCGCGCAGCCTGGCGATGAAACTGAACGAGGAGTGCCTGTCCAAGGTGGTCGAGATGCAGGCGGCCTGCCTGCTCGACAATCGCGACGCGCTGGTGCTGTCGGACGTGCATAGCAGTTCGATCGCCGAGACGCTGACTGGGGCACCGACCGACCTGGCGCTGCAACTGGCCGCGACGCGAGAGGCGGGTTATGGTTTCTACAGTCCCTATATCGGCGTGGTCCGCGATATCGCGAAGATATTCGGCGCGTTCAGCAGCCCGCAGTTCAACTATCTGCCGACGCTGAGCGTGCGCAAGCCAGAAGGCATGTCGCTGTTGCTGAATGCCGCGCCGTCCTTCCAGAAACCCAAGTCGGTCATGGTCGTCGCCATGCCCTCGATCGAGGCGGACAGTCCGCCGCGCCTGCGCCGCAGCGGCGACGCGCCGATCTGCGTGGCGCAAGCCGGCACGGTGCTGCCGGTCGAGGGCGCGCCGCTGATCTTCTCCACCCCCTATGCGCGCGACGTGAAGCTGGCGTTGAAGACGGCGTCGGGCGAGACGATCGACCTGCCGCTGGAGGCGCGCGCTGACCGGGGCGGCTATGTGCTGACCGGCGGTGATGCGCCCCCGGCGTTCAAGGGAACGGTGCAGGGCCATCTTTATGGCCGCTGGGGCTTCGACCGGTTCGAGGGGCCGGACTTCATGGTGCAGATGCCCGATGCGGGCGGATGGACGGTCGAGGGCGATAGCGCCGCCTTGGTCGTCGGGCGCGACAATGGGCTGGTGCTGAAGGGCGCCGCGCCGGCCTGCGTCGAAAGCGTGATCTTCCGGCAGGGGGAGGCCACGCCCAAGCCGGTGGAATGGAAGGTGCAGGGGCGCGACGCGCTGGCGCTGACGGTGCCGCTGACCGATCGTAAGCCCGGTGCGCTCGGCATCGAGGTCAAATATCAGGGCGTGGCCGAGCCTTCCGCGATTGCGCTGCGCAGCTATGCGCAGGCGAGCCGACTGGACGGGTTGCTGCTCCATGCCGGGGACAAGGCGGGGTTGCTGTCCGGGCAACGACTGGATCAGGTGGACAGCGTGGATGTGAATGGCCTGTTGTTGCGGCCAGACGGATTGACGCGCGACGGCGCGGTCGACCGGTTGCGGCTGGTGGCGCAGGGCGATGCGGTGGCAGCCGATGCCGGCAGCGAAGCGACGGCGCGGGTCAAGCTGCGCGACGGGCGGAGCGTGAACCTTATCGTGACTGTGGCGAGCGCGCGGCCGCAGATAGGCTTGCTAAGCAAGGATATCAGCCTGGGCGCGCCGCCTGCGAACGGCAAGGCGCTGACGCTCAACGGTGACAATCTGCTGCCGGATAATGGCCAGCTCGTTTTTTCTGTACAGGCGGGCGAGGGCACCAAGCTGAACGCGAGCGACGCGATCGAGGTTGCGCCGGTCGAGGATGGCGCGCCGATCCGGCTGACCACCGCCAACGGCCTGCGGCTGGAAAGCCCCAAGGTGATGGTCGCCACGCTGGACCCCAAGGTGATGGCGCCGTCCCTGTTCGGTGCGCTGCGCTTTCGCCTGCTGCGCGGCGGCGAGGTGAGCGACTGGCAACCACTGGTGACGCTGGCGCGGCTGCCGCAAATCGAGGCCGTGGCCTGTGCGGCAAAGGCGGACGGCTGCACGATCACGGGGCGCGACCTGTTCCTGATCGATGCGGTGGGCGCGACGCCGACGCTAGACCAGGCGGCGCAGGTGGCCCATGGCTATACCGGTTCTGCGCTGAAGGCACCCGCGCCGCAGGACGGCAATCTGTATCTGCGACTGCGCGACGCGCCCGACAGCGTGGTAACGCTGCCGGCGGCCTGATCGGCGGCGGATAGTCCATTGCTGCCGGGACGCATTGGCCCTGAAGTCCCGATCTGGCGGCGCAAGGTCGGTTGAATCATCCAAATAAGCGGCTGGTCCCGCCATGGGCGTGGGCTTTGCGACCCGGCATCATCCCTCCCAATGCCAAAGGATATGGAGAGAATGATCATGAAGACGCAGGTCGCTATCGTCGGGGCTGGTCCGGCCGGTTTGATGCTAGGGCATCTGCTGCGCGCCGAGGGTATCGACGCCGTCATCGTCGAGCGGGCGTCGCCCGATTATGTGCTTGGCCGCATCCGTGCCGGCGTGCTGGAACGCACAACCACCGACCTGATGGACCGGCTGGGGCTGGGCGCGCGGATGCATGCCGAAGGACTGCCGCATGACGGCTTTCACCTGGCCGACGGCGAAAGGCTGATCCGCATCGACATCGCGGCGCTGACCGGCAGGCAGGTAATGGTCTATGGCCAGACCGAAGTGACCCGCGACCTGATGGAGGCCGCGCCCGAACGCGGGTTGGAGATCATCTATGACGCCGCTGACGTGGCGCTGCACGATGTTGATAGCGATGCACCCTATCTGACCTATAGCAAGGATGGCGCGACCCATCGGATCGATGCGCAGTTTCTGTGCGGCTGCGACGGCTTCCATGGCCCTTCGCGCAAGGCGATGCCGGCGTCGGTCGCGCGCCATTATGAGAAGGTCTATCCGTTCGGCTGGCTCGGCATCCTGGCGGATGTGCCGCCGTGCAACCATGAACTGATCTACGCCAATCACGAACGCGGCTTTGCGCTGGCCTCGATGCGGTCGGCGACGCGCAGCCGCTATTATGTGCAGGTGGCGCTGGACGAGAAACTGGAGGACTGGTCGGACGACCGGCTGTGGGACGAACTGGCGATCCGCCTGGGGCCGGAGGCGGCGGCGCATATGACCCGTGGCCCGGCCTTGGAAAAGTCGATCGCGCCGCTGCGCTCCTTCGTATTCGAACCGATGCGCCATGGCCGGTTGATGCTGGCCGGCGACAGCGCGCATATCGTGCCGCCGACCGGCGCCAAGGGCCTGAACCTGGCCATGTCCGACGTCCATTACCTGTCGCAGTCGTTGATCGGCTGGTTCAAACGTCATGACAGCGACGCGGTGGCAGGCTATTCGGACAAGGCGCTGGCCCGTGTCTGGAAATCCGAACGCTTTTCATGGCAATTGACGACATTGATGCACCGCTTCCCTGACAGCGATGCGTTTGATCGCCGGATGCAGGTCGCCGACCTCGACTATATCGCCTCCTCGGTCTCGGCGCAGACGACGATCGCGGAAAATTATGTAGGATTGCCTTTATAGTATGACCAGCCTCCCCACACGGACCATCGGCCCTTTCACCGTTTCGGCCATCGGCCTTGGCTGCATGAACCTGTCTCACGCCTATCTGCCGCGCCCAGATGCGGCGGATGCGGAACGGCTGCTCCGCCATGCGCTCGATGTCGGCGTGACCTTCTTCGACACCGCCGCCCTTTATGGCTTCGGCGCGAACGAGGAGCTGCTGGGCCGCACGCTGATGGACCGGCGGGGGGACTTCACCCTGGCCAGCAAATGCGTGCTGGGGGAAATCGATGGCAAGCGCGGGCTGGACGGTTCGCCCGAAGCGATCGGCAAGGTGCTGGAGGATTCGCTGCGGCGGCTGAATGTCGACCATATCGACCTCTATTATCTCCATCGGCTCGACCCCAATGTGCCGATCGAGGACTCCGTCGGCGCGTTGGTGCGGGCCAGGGATGCGGGCAAGATCGGGGCGATCGGCCTGTCGGAAATGTCGGCCGCGACGCTGCGCCGCGCCCATGCCGTCCATCCGATCGCCGCCATGCAGACCGAATATTCGCTCTGGACCCGCAATGCGGAAGTGGCGGTGCTGGAGGCGTGCGCGGAACTGGGGACGGGTTTCGTCGCCTTCTCCCCGGTCGGCCGGGGGCTTCTGGCGGGCAATCCGAACGCCGCCCATCTGGCGCAGGGCGATATTCGCGGCTCCATGCCCCGGTTCCAGCCTCCGCATTTGGCGGCGAACCTGACATTGGTGGAGGGGCTGAAGGCGTTGGCCGATCAAGCCGGTTGTACGGCGGCGCAGTTGTGCCTGGCCTGGCTGCTGGCCAAGGGCGACCATGTCGTGCCAATTCCCGGTACGACCAGCATCGCCCATCTCGACGAGGATCTGGCGACCTTGGCGCGTGCCTGGCCGGACGATCTGATCGCGGCGGTAGAGGCGCTGTTCCCCTTCAACGCGCCGTCGGGGCCGCGCTATTCGCGCGAGGCGCAGGCCCAGATCGACACCGAATGTTGGGCGGGAGAGCCATTGGCCTGAATCGGACGCGATTCTCTTGTCCTTTCAGCATGTTGATTCGGGCAGGTGGAGGATCGGTGCGGAAGATGAGGACGTGGAGCGGGGAGGGCCGTTCCGCGTCTTCTTGCGGATAGAGGCATGAAAAAGCTCGGAAATCCGCGCTATTCTTCGGTTTTGGCGGGTTCATTCCCCAGCACTGACACAGAAATTTCACAAAGCGCGCTTTTTTCCGGTTGACCGACTCATATGCCTCCCCTAGTTGGCCTCTCACCGGACGGGACGACGCCACTGCGGCGCTGAACCAGACGGTCGCCAACATAGACGGGACGCACCTCCCTCGGAACCAGTTTCGAGGAAGAATGGCTGTCCCTCTTTAGTTGTCGGTTCTTTGACATTGTTGGATAGATGAAGGGACATGTGGGCGGCGGCTCCGGTTATCTACGGCTTTCAGGCGTGGATGGATCGGTTAAATTAGGCCGTTCCTTATTGGAGCCTGTTGGG
>JAVBXL010000059.1 GCA_030824575.1 bacterium
GCATAATCCGGCCTCAACGGCGCCGACGACACGAAAATCAGTAAGAACACACCCCCGCACCACCCGATTGCGGCTCAGCGAATCACACACTGGACATCACGCAACCAATCAACCGGTTCTTCGAGGCGTCCAGCTTCCCGATCGTCCGGGCCTGCACCAGATGCTCGCGAAACAGCCAGATCATCTTGGCATCGGGGCTCGGCGCAACGGGCGCTAGCCCCAAAAACCGCATGAACGAGAACTGGCCCCTGATCTGGAACTCCGCCTGACCGTCCGACAAATTGTACAAAGCCTGCAGGACAAGGACCTTGAACATCAGCACCGGGCATAGGCCGACCTGCCGCCCTTCGAGCAATCCGAGCGCTTCAGCGCCTTCTCCAAGCGATAGCGGAACGGTTCGAAATCCACCACCTGCGCCAACGTCACCAACGGATCGCCGCCCTTAGTTAGCCGCGCCAGATGCTTTTCATAATCCCAAAACCCTTCCTGCCGACCCATCTCCGCCTCCACTGCCTCGCCAAAGGCAGTGAATCACTCCGCGGTGCTGACCGCCAGAGGTTTTTCGAGGCATTCCATTGCCGTCATCGTGCCTGAGCGTTACAACCTTGGCTGATCGGAAAATTCCGGCACTTCTCGTGTGCCGCTGGCCTGATCAACATGATCGTTATCATCAGGCAATTGATCCATTTTACTCCATTCAGATGTATAAGTATTTTCTTGACTGGAAAATAGCTTCCCAGCCTCATCCGTCGCGAAGAGCACAGCCAACGACTTGTTGATCAATGCTGCAATCGCAGGCTCGCCCTTACGCTGATCGAGCAACGCTACTTTTTCATGCAACGTGTGCACCTCCGTCAATTGAGGTACAATTTGCTGCAATTCCGAAACGGTTTTCAAAAGTGCATCCTTAAGATCGACCGAAAGCGATTGGTCACCATATTTTTTGAAGAATGGTTTTAGAAGCAGATCAACTTTAGGCGCGTCGCTAACAACGACTGCTGCAACCTCAGTCGCTAACGGGCCAAAGTCGGGTGACGGATCGACCTTCTCAAGGTCTAAGACGATTTTATCCAATGCGTCATCAGCCATCATGACATCTCTCCTATTATATTTAATATTATTTGGGACAACAGTTGAGCCCAAAATTTGGTCCCTGCAATCACCATTCTGATACCATCAAAATTTATTTATTGTCTGTCAAGCAGCATCAGAACGCCACCGTAATGACTCCCGATCGTAGACAGGCCGTAGAATATCAGCCGCAAGATACGGTAATAGTGTTTCTAAATCCTGTATGATCTATAATATCTTCCTAATAAATTATAAGATGATAAATTAGTTTATAATTAACTATCTTTGCTGTACAGAATTGTTAATGCGAGCGGGATATTAGAAGAAGGTAAAATACGAAATATTCTTTATTCTATTATCGCCATTGCATCGCTGGCCATATTGCCGCAGACCGCGAACGCGCAACTGCCTTCGCTGCTCGGCAAGGTTCAGGTCGGCAACAGCGTGGTTCCGCTCGGCACCGGCAACGAAGTTCAGGTGAACGTGCTGACGCCCGAGCATACCAATACAGAATCGTTGGGCGTCCATCTGCTGGGCGAGGACCATCTGCTGGCCGCGCAGTCCCCGGTCATCATGGGCCTTGATGGCAAGCGGCTCGATGTTCGGCTGTCAACATCGCTCGATTCTACCATTTTGGGCGCGCTGTCCAAATAAGGATTGAGTACCTTGGCTGCCCTGTTCACTTTCGCGGTCGCGGCGCTGGCGGGCCTTTCGCCAGCCGCCGTGGCTGCGCCAAGTGAAACCGGGCGGCCATCATTGATCCGACAAATCCGTACCGAGGGCGCGGTCCAGTCGGCGTCGGTACGGCAGATCACCGATATCTATATCGGTAAACCCGCCGACCCGGCGCAGGTTGAGGCGTTGCTGAAGCAATTGTCGGCGACATCGCGATCTAGCGGACTGGCTTTCTACAGCTGGACGATGACCGGTTGGGATGCAGATGCCGGAGTGTTGCGCATAGCCCTAGTGCCCGGCTTCATCGAGCGAATCGACCTGCCCGATGGCGCTGCAATGGCACCGTTGCGCCGCATCCTGACGCCTCTGTTGGAGGAGCGTCCGCTTCGTCGAAGCACCTATGAGGACGGGTCGGGCTGGCGGCGGGCCTGCCAGGGATGCAGGTCTCGATGACGCTGGAAACCGGGCGGCAAGGTAAGGGTGGGCTGGAGGCCGCAGATCAGGCGGCTTCGAGCGGCATGACAGTGAAAACGCCTTCATTGACTATCGTATTTCGAGCGACTGCACCCGGGCGTTGCGCGCGGGAATCCAGGTGCGCCAGAACAGCCCCCGACGGGCGATCGGCGTCGATCTCCTCTTGCCTCAGGGGCTGGCCATCATGACCGCGCGGGCGACGCCGGGTCGCAGCGAGGCGCGCTATCGCAAGCTCAAGCTGGATGCGGCGCTGGACCAACAGCTGAGCGGGCGGCTGTTCGCACCGCTGCGCAACACGATGCAGGCGACATCGAGCCTGCTGCCGGACGTGGAAATTCTGTCGCTGGGCGGTGATAGCCTGCGCGGCATCCGTATCGGACAGCTATTTGACGACGAAGGCAGCGGAACGCAAGCGGAACTGCGCATGGTTGCGGGCGATGGCCGGGAAGCCTATCTCTTCATTGATCATGGCTGGGCCAGCTACCGGCGCCGACCGTCCTACACCGATCGGCTGGACCAGTCACTGTCTATCGTCGGCGTTGGCCTGCGCGTCGCTGCCGCGCGTTCCGGGCTTGAAGGCAACGTAGGGCTGGCACACGTATTGGCCACCCATGGGCCGCCAGCATCGGGCCTGCGCCTGTTCGCTACGGCCTGAATGAAGATCAGCCATTGATGCAAGAGAGGAATATAATTGCAAGACCAGCAGAGACGGGGTCGACCGCAGAATCTAAGGCGTTTCGTGCGCGACCGGTTGATCGAACGGGTGGTCATCACCAATACCCATTTCGACTGTTTGGCAGGCAGTCAGATCGTGTCGCTCGACATCGCAGCGCTATTCCGGCGTTCGGGCGTGCAGCAGGTTATCATCCTGACCGACCAAGTCAGCCCGGCCATGGAACAGTTGGCGCAACAGCATGGGATAGAGATCCTGTCTTTGCTGACCAGCCGGTGGACGGAGAGGCTGCCGACACGGATCGATCTGCTTTGGGGACATCACTGGCCGCTCGTCGGTGCCATGCTGCTGTGTGCGCCTGTATCGCTCCGATATCTAATCCTATCGAGCCTATCGGCTTATGAGCCGCTTGAACTAAATGCCTTCTTCGCGGCGGCTGCGGATTTGCGGGTGTATAATTCGCGCGAGACGTTGCAACATGTCGCGCCCGCCTGCGTCGTCGACGCGCCCGACGCGCTGCTGCTCAACAGCCTCGCGGACGCCTGGTTCGAAGCGGGTCCGCCCCCTGTGGCGCTTGGCCGCATCGCCATCTTGTCCAACCATACGCCCGACGAACTGATGCAGGCGGCCGACATCCTGCGCGCGCAGGGGATCGAGGTCGAACCTGTCGGCATGAGCGGCAAACAGCGCCTGATGGACCCGGCGGCAATTGACGGATTCGACGCCATCGTC
Organism: bacterium; assembly: GCA_030824575.1. Classification (GTDB taxonomy): domain Bacteria; phylum Pseudomonadota; class Alphaproteobacteria; order Sphingomonadales; family Sphingomonadaceae; genus Sphingobium. The sequence continues at coordinate 3,626 of JAVBXL010000059.1, forward strand.
ACCATCGGCCACAGCGTGCAGAAGGCAATGGCGCGACGACGGCCCGTCTTTCTGTACGACAGGTTCGGCGGGGCTGGCTGGCTGTCCCCCGGCCGGCTGGACGAGTCTGAAGCCGTCAACCATAGCGGGCGCGACAGGCTGCGCCGGCGGCCAGCGGACGATCTCGCATCGGAGATCGTCTCGGGCTTTTCCAACGCACTGGCAGGGGTGGAGCATCTGTACGCGGAGGCGGGGCGGCGTTATCGGCTTGACGCCAATCTGGCCGCGCTGTTGCGTGCCCTGCCGCGGCGCAGATGGCGAACGGTCGATGCAGCTGCGCCGGTCTTCGCGCGTGATCGTAGCGCGGTGCAGGCTTATTGGCAGGATAAGATGCCTGCTTTACCGTTGCCGCTGACGGCGATTGGCAATGCCCCAGGATTGCCGATGGTGCGCGCGGTGATGACGCAGGAGGCGGCACTGGGCGCTGGGGTGCGCCAGCTCATCACCCATTATGAGGACGCGTCGATCATGTGCACTGCGGTTGCGGTGCCGGCAGAAGTCGGCGGGCTCCCGATTCAGGGGCTTCTCGGCTTCGAGGATGGCGCATACGCCACAGAAATCCTGTTTCGTCGCGATGACGGACTGCTGTTCCGCGGTTGCGTCAAACCGGTGCCACCGGCCGAGGGCGCGCCGCCTGAAATGGCGGACACGCACTTCCACACTGCGTTGGCGCTGGCGCCGACCACCCGAAACTTTGTGATCAGCGCGCGCACCGTGGCAGGCGACATCTCGGTCGGTCATATCAGAATCGACCGGGAGAACGACGTTGCGCCAGGGTCAGGGTCGAAAGAAGTCTGACCCGCCCCCGGCAGTCCCTCGATCAAACAAGCGTGTTTGGGTCGAATAAGACGTCCCGGACGTCCACACAAACATATGGCATGATAATCTCGTCCTCCACGGAGGCTCGACACGCTTGTGCAGGCGTCCGGTTCCCCCAGGGGTGGGGCCGGAAATTGTTATAATCGCAGCGCCAGATGGCCAATTAACTTTCGGCAGGCATCGCGCAGGCTGCCAAAGGGCACCGAAGATTCCGTAAAGGTGGCATCTAAAATTCATTAGTTTGGCGGGATGATTTGTGCCGGTGATCAGCCGTGATGGAGATGGGGCTTTGCCTTTGCTGGCGGGCGGCCGCCCCGTTTCGGCGAAGGCGATCGGGGTCTTCGGTATGTTCCGCCTCCGCCATCAGTTCGGCGCGTTCCTTGTCGGCTTCGAGCACGGTGTCGAACGGGGTCGCGGTGCCGGACGGGGCTTCCTGCGCGATATAGCCCAGCCGCGTGTCGCGGGGCATATCGCACGACCCCTCGTCCGGGTCGAGCTGGCCGATCATCACCTTCATCAGCGTGGACTTGCCCGCGCCGTTGCGGCCGATGAGGCCGACGCGGCTGCGCGGCGGCAAGGCGGCGGCGGCGCGATCGAGAATGACGCGGCCGCCAAGGCGCACGGTGATAGCGTTGAGATTCAGCATGGGCGCGCC
>JAVBXL010000032.1 GCA_030824575.1 bacterium
TACAAGAACGTCATGGAAGTCCCCAAGATCGACAAGATCACGCTCAACATGGGCGTGGGCGAAGCGACCCAGGACAAGAAGAAGGTCACGCAGGCCGCCGAGGAAATGGAACTGATCGCCGGCCAGAAGCCGGTCATCACCAAGGCGAAGAAGTCGATCGCGCAGTTCAAGCTGCGTGAAGGCATGCCGATCGGTGCCAAGGTCACGCTGCGCCGCGAGCGCATGTATGAATTCCTGGACCGCATGATCAACATCGCTCTGCCCCGCGTCCGCGATTTTCGTGGTCTCAACCCGAAGAGCTTCGATGGCCGTGGCAACTATGCCTTCGGCATCAAGGAGCAAATCATCTTCCCAGAGATCAGCTATGACCGTGTCGACAAGGTGCGCGGCATGGACATCATCGTGACCACCACCGCGAAGACGGACGACGAAGCGCGCGAACTGCTGCGCCTCTTCGGCTTCCCCTTCCCGCAGGAAGAAGAGAAGCAGGCGGCCTAATCTAAGGCCCCGCTTCTCTCCCAACGCTAAAGCTAAGGAAGAGAACTTAAGTCATGGCGAAACTGAGTTCCATCAACAAGAATGAGCTTCGTAAGAAGCTGGTCAAGAAATATGCCGGCCGTTATGCGAAGCTCAAGGCGATCGCAAATGATAACGCGGCCGATGACAGCGATCGTCTGATCGCGCGTCTGAAGATGGCGGAAATTCCCCGCAACGGTAACCCGACCCGCGTTCGGAACCGCTGCGAGATGACCGGCCGTCCGCGTGCCTATTACCGCAAGTTCCGGCTCTGCCGTATTCAGCTGCGCGATCTGGCCAACAAGGGCCTGATCCCCGGCGTCACCAAGTCGAGCTGGTAAGGATATCATCTCATGGCATTGACCGATCCCTTGGGTGATATGCTCACCCGCATCCGCAACGGGCAGCAGGCGAAGAAGGACAGCGTTATGTCCCCAGCGTCCAAGCTGCGCGCTCGCGTTCTCGACGTGCTTCAGCGTGAAGGCTACATTCGTGGCTATTCCGAAGAAGCCCTTGGCAGCCATCCTGGCCTGCGCATCGAGCTGAAATATTTCGAAGGCCAGCCGGCGATCAAGCATGTCGCCCGCGTGTCCAAGCCTGGCCGTCGCGTCTATTCGGGTTCCAAGGAACTGCCGATCGTGCGCAACGGCCTGGGCATCACCATTGTCTCGACGCCTCGCGGCGTTCTGTCCGACGCCGAAGCGCGCGAACAGAATGTCGGCGGCGAAGTGCTGGCGGAGGTGTTCTAATGAGCCGCATCGGTAAAAAGCCGGTTGCGATCCCCGCAGGGGTGACCGCGACCATCGAAGGCGGGCAGCTGTCGGTCAAGGGCCCCAAGGGCACCCTGGCCCTCCAGATGCGCGACGAGATCAGCTACACGCTGGAAAATGACGGCATCTCCATTCAGCCAGCCAACAAGACCAAGGCGGCGCGCGCCTTCTGGGGCATGCAGCGGACGCTGGTGCAGAACCTGATCACCGGCGTGACGGAGGGCTTCTCCAAGAAGCTGCTCATCACCGGTGTCGGCTACCGCGCCAACTCGCAGGGCAAGAACCTGAAGTTGCAGCTCGGCTATTCGCACGACGTCGATTACGCGATTCCGGAAGGCATCGAGATCAAGACCCCGGATAACACCACGGTCGAGATCAGCGGCATCGACAAGCAGAAGGTCGGTCAGGTAGCGGCCGAGATCCGTCGCTGGCGTAAGCCCGAACCCTATAAGGGCAAGGGCATCAAATACGCCGGCGAATTCATCTTCCGCAAGGAAGGGAAGAAGAAGTAAGATGGCAAAGCTTTCCCTCTTCGCGCGGCGTCGTCGCCGCGTCCGCACCGCGCTCAAGGCTGTTTCGGGTCACAAGCCCCGTCTGAGCGTCCACCGTTCGGGCCGTCACATCTACGCCCAGGTCATTGACGATGCGCAGGGCAAGACCCTGGCCGCCGCGTCGACCCTGGACAAGGATGTCGGCTCCAAGGCTCTGGGCAAGACTGGCGCCAGTGCTGAAGCCGCTGCCGAAGTCGGCAAGCGCGTCGCCGCTGCGGCGACCGCTGCCGGCGTCACCCGCGTCGTGTTCGACCGTGGTGGCTTCCTGTTCCATGGCCGCGTCAAGGCGCTGGCCGACGCGGCTCGTGAAGCCGGGCTGGAGTTCTGATCATGGCTGACGAAAACACCAACGAAGTCGTCGCACCCGTCGAGGGCGCCGAAGCGACTGCACCGACCGAAGGTCGTGGTCCCGGCCGTGGCCGTGGCAACCGCGGCGGCGGTGGCGGCAATCGTAACGATCGTGGAGGCGGCCGTGGCGGTCGTCGCGACGATCGTCGGGGCGGCAACCGCGACGAAGATCAGGGCGAAGAACTGATCGAGAAGCTGGTTCACATCAACCGCGTCTCCAAGACCGTCAAGGGTGGCAAGCGCTTCGGTTTTGCCGCGCTGGTCGTAGTGGGCGACGGCAAGGGCCGTGCAGGCTTTGGCCATGGCAAGGCGCGCGAAGTGCCTGAAGCCATCAGCAAGGCGACCGCCGCTGCCAAGAAGGCGATGGTCCGCGTTCCGCTGAAGGAAGGCCGTACGCTGCATCATGATGGCCTGGGCCATTTCGGTGCTGGCAAGGTGACGGTTCGTTCGGCCCCGGCCGGTACGGGCATCATCGCGGGCGGTCCGATGCGCGCCGTGTTCGAAAGCCTCGGCGTCGCTGACGTCGTGACCAAGTCGAACGGCACGTCCAACCCCTATAACATGATCCGTGCGACCTTCGCGGCGCTGGTCGAACAGACCAGCCCCAAGTCGGTGGCGCAGCGCCGTGGCAAGAAGGTCGCCGACCTTCTGCGTCGTGGTGGTGCGTCCGCTGACGTCGCGCAGGCTGATGCCGAAGCGATTGCGGAGTAACTGATATGGCGAAGATCAAGATCAAGCAGATCGGTTCGCCGATCCGCCGCCCCGCCGACCAGAAGAAGATTCTGATCGGTCTGGGCCTTGGCAAGATGCACCGCGTGGTGGAACTTGAAGACACGGCGGAAGTCCGCGGTGCGATCAAGAAGCTGCCGCATATGGTGGCGGTCGTCGAAGGCTGAGCCTTCCGACCCGATGAAAAGAGGCGAAGGAGGGGGTGACCCCTCTTTCGTTTTTTTCAGAGGCGCGCTACAGGCGCGCTTCTGAAAATCCCAGCATAGGCTGGGATCTCATGCCGGATGGCGCGTCCTTGCAAGAGGAAACCCCCGGTTCTCACTGGCTGGCTGCATCCGCAAGGGTGCGTCCAGATCAACCCGGCCCCAGCCTCCGCTGGGGCATCGGCATGATTGTCCCGACAATCATGCCTCGCGCGAACCAAGCGAAAGCGAGTGCACGATATGACTTTCAAACTGAACGACATCCGCGACAATGATGGCGCCCGCAAGGGCCGTATGCGCGTTGGACGCGGCATCGGCTCCGGCAAGGGCAAAACCGCCGGTCGCGGCCAGAAGGGTGCCAAGGCGCGTTCGGGCGTCGCCATCAACGGCTTCGAGGGTGGCCAGATGCCGCTCCACATGCGCATCCCGAAGCGTGGCTTCAACAACATCTTCGCGAACGACTATGCGATCGTGAATCTGGGCGCCGTGCAGAAGGCGATCGACGCCGGCAAGCTGGACGCCGCCGCGACCATCGACCAGGCCGCTCTGAACGCCGCCAACCTGACCCGCGGTGGCAAGGACGGCGTCCGTCTGCTGGCCAAGGGTGAACTGACCGCCAAGGTCAGCTTCCTGGTCGCCGGCGCGTCGCAGAGCGCGATCGACGCCGTGGCGAAGGCCGGTGGCAAGGTCGACGTGATCGAAGTCGTTCCGGCCGCCGACAAGGCGAAGGCCAAGAAGGGCACGACCCTGGCCGCCAAGAAGGCCGCCCACAAGGGCTGATCTGCCTTTCGCAGACTTGCAAGCCCAGACTTGCAACAACGGCCCCGCTGCCCGATATGGGTTGGCGGGGTCATGCGTATCGGGGGACATCCATTTGTTGCGCAGGCGGCAAACTCCCCGTTCGACACGCTGAACCCGTCCCGCTAAGGGATGAGCGATTCCGCTCCGGGGCTTGATGCCTCGGCCAGAGTGATTTGAAGGGCAGCCACCATGGCATCGAGAGCCGACCAGCTCGCATCCAATCTCAGCCTCGCAAAGTTCAGCCAGGCGACCGACCTCAAGAAGCGCCTGTGGTTCACGCTGGGCGCCTTGATCGTGTTCCGTTTCCTTAGTTTCGTGCCGCTGCCCGGCGTCGATCCGACCGCGCTGTCGCAGCTGTATAGCCAGACGAACGGCGGCATCCTCGACATCTTCAACACCTTTTCGGGTGGGTCGCTGTCGCGCATGAGCCTGATCGCGTTGGGCGTGATGCCCTATATCACCGCGTCGATCGTGGTACAGCTGGGCGCCAGCCTCTCGCCGCAACTCGCGGCGATCAAGAAGGAAGGCGAAAGCGGGCGCAAGAAGCTGAACCAGTGGACGCGCTACGGCACGGTCGGCCTGACCGCGGTGCAGGGCTATTTCATCGCCGTGGGCCTTGAAAGCTTTGGCGCCCAGTCGGGCGTCGCGGCGGTGATCGAGCCTGGTGTGCTGTTCCGTCTGACCGCGGTCGTATCGCTGATCGGCGGCACCATGTTCCTGATGTGGCTGGGTGAACAGATCACCTCGCGCGGGATCGGCAATGGCGTGTCGCTCATCATCATGGCGGGTATCGTCGCGCAGCTGCCGGTGACGCTCAGCAACCTGTTCAAGTCGGGCAGCGAGGGGTCGATTTCCGGCCTGCTCATCATGTTCGTCCTGGTGATGGCCGTCGGCCTGATCCTTTTGATCTGTTTCATGGAGCGCGCGCAGCGCCGGGTGCTGATCCAATATCCCAAGCGCCAGACGCGCCAGGGCCTGATGCAGGCCGATCGCAGCCATCTGCCGCTCAAGGTGAACACCGCCGGCGTCATCCCGCCGATTTTCGCCTCGTCGCTGCTGCTGATGCCGCTGACCATCTCGCAATTTGCGGGGCAGACGGTCGCGGGCGAAAGCAAGTGGGGCGATTTCGTCCTGACGCTGAACCAATATCTGTCGCATGGCAGCCCGGTCTATATGGGGCTTTACGGTCTGGGCATCGTCTTCTTCTGCTTCTTCTATACCGCCGTGGTGTTCAACCCGGAAGAGACGGCCGATAATCTCAAGCGCAATGGCGGCTTCATTCCGGGCATCCGTCCGGGCAAGAATACCGAACATTATCTGGATTATGTGCTGACGCGCATCACCGTCATCGGCGCGGCCTATCTGGCGTTCATCTGCCTGGTGCCGGAATTTGCCATCGCGCGGGCGGGCATTCCCTTCTACCTTGGTGGGACTAGCTTGTTGATCGTCGTCAATGTTACGGTCGATACCGTGACCCAGATTCAAAGCCATCTGCTGGCTCACCAATATGGCGATCTGATCAAGAAGGCGAAGCTCAAGGGTCGCCTGCGCTAAGGCGACCACCAACAAGGGCGCACAACAGGGGAGTATGCGCGCAATGAACATCATTCTGCTTGGCCCGCCGGGGGCGGGCAAGGGAACGCAGGCGAGTCGACTGGTCGAACAGCGCGGCATGGTGCAGCTGTCCACGGGCGACATGCTGCGCGCCGCGGTGAAGGCGGGAACGCCGGTCGGGCTGCAGGCCAAGGCGCTGATGGAATCGGGCGCGCTGGTCCCCGATGAAGTGGTGTCGGGCATCATCGGCGAAGCGCTCGACGCGCTGGCACCGGAGACGGGCGTCATTTTCGACGGCTATCCGCGGACGGAGGCCCAGGCCCATTCGCTCGACACCATCCTGTCGGACCGCAGCCGCACGCTGGACCATGTGATCGAGCTGGAAGTGGACGAGGACGCGCTGGTAGAGCGCATCACCGGCCGCTTCACCTGCGGCACCTGTGGTGCGGGCTATCATGACCTGTTCCACAAGCCCAAGGTCGAGAATACGTGCGACAAATGCGGCGGTCATGAGTTCAAGCGCCGGCCGGACGATAATGAGGACACCGTGCGCACGCGCATGGCCGAATATCGCGCCAAGACTGCGCCGATCCTGCCGATCTACGAAGCGCGTGCTATCGTGTCGCGGGTCGATGGCATGGCCGATATGGGCGATGTGAGCGCGTCGATCGCGGCCATATTGGACGGCGAGCCGGCTTGAGCTAATCTTCTCCCTTCGAACGAGGGGAGGGGACGGACATGCGCATGATCGGACTATTGGGATGGGCTGGTGCGGCGATGGCCGCGCCGGCCCATTCTGCCGTTACGGCGACCAGCGACGTCGGTTTCGTCACTGAAAGCGAAGTCGAGATCGCAGCGGACGCCGACGCCGTCTATGCGCTGTCAGTGACGCCGGGGCGCTGGTGGGCCGACGCCCACAGCTATAGCGGCGATTCGGCAAACATGACGATCGATGCCCGCGCCGGCGGCTGCTTCTGCGAAACGCTTCCGGCCAAAAGCGTGGCGGCCGGCTCGGTCGAGCATGGGCGCGTCGTCTATGTGGTTCCGGGCCGACAATTGCGCCTATCGGGCGCGCTGGGGCCTTTGCAGGCCGATGCGGCGATTGGCACCCTCGACCTTGTGCTCACGCCGTCTGGGAAGGGGAAGAAGGTCCGCATCACCTATGTCGTCGGGGGCTATCTGCGCGCCCGGCCCGCCCAGGTCGCGCCGCTGGTCGATCAGGTGCTGGACGAACAGTTGCAGGGCCTGAAACGGGCGGCCGAGGCGCCGCCGGCCTGATCCGGCGCGGGTCGGCAGGCCGGCGCATCGAACCGATCACAACCCTTTGGAAAAGAAACAGCAAAGAAAAGCGCATCCGCCGCCGCCATTAACCACGATCTTAACGGATTCATTGCTCCGTTGTTGCTAATAGGTGCCATGGACGGATCGCTACGCGCTCGTGGCCGCTTGACGGAATTGGATGCCTTGCGCGGGGTCGGGGCGCTGTGCGTGCTGATTTTCCATTATTCGACCCGCTTCCACGAACTGTTTCCGCAAGCGTCGCATGTGCCGTTCAGCTTTCCGGGCGGCAATTATCGCGTGCTGCTGTTCTTCACCATTTCCGGTTTCGCGATCTTCTTCACGCTAGATCGCATCCGCACCGTCGCCGACTTCATAGTCAACCGCTTCGCGCGGCTTTATCCCGCCTATCTGGTGGCGATGCTGATGACGCTGGGCATCGAATATCTGGCGCACGCGACGCAATTGCTGGTCGGGCCGGTCGCGATCCTCGCCAATTTCACCATGCTTCAGGGCTTCGCCTTCATGCCGGAGGTGGACGGCGCCTATTGGACGCTGACGGTCGAGATCGCATTTTACGCCTGCATGGTCGCGATCTGGAAGTTTGTCGGTATCCGGCGGCTGGAGCCAGTGCTGGCGCTGTGGCTGGCGGTTCGCTGGCTGTTCTGGCTGTGGCCGGAAATGCCGGAACGGATTATCATGCTGCTGGTGCTGCGCTACACCCCGTTCTTCGTCATCGGGATGCTGGCCTACCGCCTATGGTCGGGGCAGCGCAGCCTGATGCAGCAGGCCCCCTATGCGGCGCTCGCGCTGCTGTCGATCGCGACCATGGAGACATGGGACGTGACGATCGTGGGCGGCGTGCTGATGGCCGCCTTCCTCGCGCTGATCCATGGACGGCTGCGCTTCCTCAGCGTGCAACCGCTGATATGGCTGGGGGGGATCAGCTACAGCTTCTACCTCATTCATCAGCATGTCGGCTTCGTGGTGATGCTGGAATTCGCCAAGGCGGGCTATAGTCCCTGGCTGGGCTTCGCTGCAGCCTTCACCGTGGCGCTGACATTGGGCACGGTCATCAACCGGATGGTGGAACGGCCCGCCGGCGAGGCGATCATCGCCTGGTGGAAGCGCCGCCGCGAGGCCCGATTGGCGATAACGAGCGCGGCGACCATTCAGGGTTGAAGCACAAAGGGCGCAGCCGTTGCCGGCCGCGCCCTGATTAATCGTATAGCTTTACTGCGCGAGGGGTGCCGCGGCGGCCGCATTTTCAGGCAGGCCGCCCATCTGCGTCACCATCTTGGTATAGGCGTCCAGATAGGCCAGCACGATCACCTGGCCGATATCGGTATTCTGGTAGCCGCCGCCACCGACCGCGGCGAGGCCGCCCATCCAGCCCAGGCCGCCACCGCCGCCGAAGCTGAGATCGGATTTGCGGAAATAGCCCTCGGCCATCACTTCTTCTTCGGTGGTGCGGGCGTTGACGACGGAGAGCATGACATTGGCCTCGCTCTTCTTGACCGAAATGCCGCCCAGCAGCGCGCCGCCGATCCGGCCGCCGAGCATCCCGCCCAGCATGCCGCCAATGGCGTTGCCGCCGCTATTCTTGTTGGTGGTGACGATGTCAGGCTGGATGAAATAATCCGCCGCCTTCACCTGGCCCTTGCCCAGGTTCGACCCGGCCTGCAATTCGCCCGAATCCGCCATGGCGCGTTCCAGATTGCGGCTCGCCATGGAGCGGCCACGATTGACCAGGCCGAAGCAGCCCGATTGCTGGACGAACAGCTTGATGATCGCTTCGGGGCTGCCCAGGCTGAGTTCCCGCCACCATTGATTGTCTGGCTCGACGATCGCGACCGTACCCAACCGCTTGGTGCAGCGGGGAATTTCCATCTGCTTCTTGGTCTGGGCCTGACGGCCCGATGATCCTTTTTTATCTTCCGCCATCGCCTGCGGCATCGCCAGCGTCAGGCACAGCGACGCGGCGGCCAGCATCTTCAATCCACGCATTTCAACAACCCCGTTCCTAGACTAAGAGAATGTCATGCGGCCCCGATTATTTTGGCGATAGCCTATCACAGCCGTCTGCCGCTTCCAAGCAAGGCGGTGGTGGATGACGGCGCTTGTCGTCGACGCGCGCGATCCTGCTGACAGCGCAGAGAATCGCTGCTATCGGCGCGCAATGACCGATCTCAGCCATATTCGCAATTTTTCCATCATCGCCCATATCGACCATGGCAAGTCCACGCTGGCCGACCGCCTGATCCAGCGCACGGGCGGCCTGACCGACCGGGAGATGAGTGCGCAAGTCCTTGATAATATGGACATTGAAAAAGAGCGCGGGATCACCATCAAGGCGCAGACGGTCCGGCTCGACTATGTCGCCCAGGACGGGCAGCTGTATGAGCTGAACCTGATGGACACGCCGGGGCATGTCGACTTCGCCTATGAAGTGTCGCGGTCGCTCGCCGCGTGCGAGGGCGCGCTGCTGGTCGTGGACGCGGCGCAGGGCGTGGAAGCGCAGACGCTGGCCAACGTCTATCAGTCGATCGAGCATGATCATGAGATCGTGCCGGTGCTCAACAAGATCGACCTGCCCGCCGCCGAACCGGAAAAGGTGCGCAAGGAAATCGAGGACGTCATTGGCCTCGACGCATCCGAAGCGGTGCTGGCCAGCGCGAAATCGGGCATCGGCATTGACGAAATCCTCGAAGCCATCGTCAAGAAGATCCCCCCGCCCAAGGGCGACCGCAACGCCCCGCTGGAAGCGATGCTGGTCGATTCATGGTATGACCCCTATCTGGGCGTCGTCATCCTGGTCCGCGTCGTCAACGGCGTGATCAAGAAGGGGCAGGCGATCAAGTTCATGATCGGCGGCACTGAACATTTGATCGATCGGGTGGGCTGCATGCGGCCCAAGATCGAAACGCTGCCCGAACTGGCGGCGGGCGAAATCGGCTTCATCACCGCGCAGATAAAGGACATTACCGAAACCCGCGTCGGCGACACCATCACCACGGTCAAGAATGGCGCGGCCAAGCCGCTGCCGGGCTTCAAGGAAGTCCAGCCGGTGGTGTTCTGCGGCCTGTTTCCGGTCGACGCCAACGACTTCGACAAGCTGCGCGATTCGATCAGCAAGCTGCGCCTGAACGATGCCAGCTTTTCGTTCGAGATGGAAAGCAGCGCGGCGCTGGGCTTCGGCTTCCGCTGCGGGTTCTTAGGGTTGCTCCATCTGGAGATCATTCAGGAGCGGCTGACCCGCGAATATGACCTGGACCTCATCACCACCGCGCCGTCGGTGGTGTACAAGATCCAGCTGACCTATGGTGCGGGCGAGATCGAGTTGCACAATCCGGCCGACATGCCCGATCCGACCAAGATCGCGGACATAGAGGAGCCATGGATCGAGGCGATCATCTATTGCCCCGACGAATATCTGGGTTCCATCCTGAAGCTGTGCCAGGATCGGCGCGGTATCCAGAAGAATCTGACCTATGTCGGCGGCCGCGCGCAGGTGACCTATGAACTGCCGCTCAACGAAGTGGTGTTCGATTTCTACGATCGGCTGAAATCGATCAGCCGCGGCTATGCCAGCTTCGACTATCACCAGATCGGTTATCGCGAGGGCGACCTGGTCAAGATGAGCATCATGGTCAATTCAGAGCCGGTCGATGCGCTCAGCATGATCGTCCATCGCGGCACCGCCGAATCGCGCGGCCGTGGCATGTGCGAGCGCTTGAAAGACCTGATCCCCCGCCACCTGTTCAAGATCCCGATCCAGGCAGCGATCGGCGGCAAGGTGATCGCCCGCGAGACGATCGCCGCGATGCGCAAGGACGTGACCGCCAAATGCTATGGCGGCGACATCAGCCGCAAGAAGAAGCTGCTCGACAAGCAGAAGGAAGGCAAGAAGCGGATGCGCGAATATGGCTCCGTCCAGATTCCGCAGGAAGCCTTCATCGCCGCGCTGCGCATGGGCGACGAGAACTGATCGATCCGCACGCCGCCATCGCCGGGCAAGTCGCCAGGATCGAACGGGCGGCGGCGTTTCTGGCCAATGGCATGTCATTGGGCGTGTGTCCCGATGCGGCCGGGCGACGGCGTGACGCCATGCCCGCCAAGCTGATCGGCAATGGCTTGCGCGAACTTGACCTGTTCCTGACCGACCTGATCGTGGAGGCGGGGCGGGTGCATCGGCTGGGCGCGGCGGCCGGGCGCGATCCGGGCATCCATCCGGGCCGCCGTATCTACAGCGCGGCGGAAGCCTGGCGGCGCACCGGGCCGCAACTGGGGCTGGCGGTGGACGCGCAGGCGCGGTTGCGCCAAATGCGCGCGGCGCAGAACCGCCATTGTTTCGGCCGTTTGCGCGGCGAAGGGGCCGAGGCCGCGATGCAGCGCGCCTGCGCCGATTATGCGCGGCTGGCGGGCGATGTGCTGGCGGCGGTCAGGGCGCTATAGTTTAGGCCGGACCGCGTCAGGAAGGCGTATCTGAACACGCCCTCCTGGTGCCCATATTGTTGCTGGCGTTGGTCTTATTCCACCGTCACGCCCACGACATGCCAGCCGCCATCTTCGCGTTCCAGCGTGACCGTCTCGACGGCTTGCGCCTTGTTGGCGAAGCGCGTGCGGAACTTCACCACCTCATAGCCGGCGGGCGGTGCAGGCAGGCTTTCCTGACTGAGGAAGGCGCGGGATATGAAGGCGCCGAATTGCGCACGCATCTTTTCGGATGCATCGGCCCAGACCGTGCTGTTGTTCAGCTTGCGGAACGCCGCGCCGGTTTCCCGGTAGCTGTCGTCCCAGAGTCCCCGATCCACCAGCGCCAGCCATTGTCGCGCCGCATCCACCACCTGGGCGTTCGGCGCCTCCTGGGTTGTCGACGGGGCCGATGGCGGTGCGGGGGCAGCGTTCGGCAAGGTGGTGAGCGCCAACAGGCCAAGAATGATGGTCATGAGCAAGACTCCGATGATGATCCAGGGGTGGCGATACGCCCGCCCCGCGCCGCCGATCGGCGCGCTTTCCTGATCCATCCGAGCGCCGGTTGCGTCTTCCCCGATTTGTGCGTCCCCCAGGGAATCGGGGGTTGGCGCGACCAATGCGCCGCCTTCGGCCTCCAGCAACAGCCGCGCCGCCTCGCGACTGCTCGATACCGCCATCTTGCGTCGCGCATCGCGCAGCCGTTCGTTGATGGTGTGGACAGACAGACCCAGGCTGCGCGCGATCGATTTCGCGTCATGACCGCGGACGATCAGGCGAAGAGTCTGTTTCTCCTTTTCGGTCAACGCCCGGAAACCGTCTGTCATCAGCATGCTCATGCGCCAGACCTAAGACAGGCCGGTTGCGTCAGCTACCCCGAAAAATTCGTACCTTGCAGAGCTATCGCTGTTCCTGGCGATCAGCCGGCGCACCAGTCGATCGGGGTGCGCGACCAGGCTTTGGCATGGCCCTTGAGGATCATCAACTGGCCGATCGACACGCCGTCGCGGAGCAGCAGCCGGGCGGACGGGTCGGCATCGGCGGTATCGGGGCGGGCTTCGAACGCGCCGCCGTTCAGCATCGCGGCTAGCACGGCGCGGCCCTTTCGCGCGCGCTCGGCTTCGGCCGGGCAGCGGGCGTCGGTTGCGCTGGGAACGCTGATGTCGGCGATATGATAGCGGCGGCCGCGCCAGGCGTAGGCGTTGGCGGACAGGACGCACGCGTCGCCCTTGGCATCGTCGCACAGCGCGAACTGGTCGTTGATGGTCATGGGCGCGGCGGACGCCTTCATGGAGTCGCCGGGGGTGGGCAGGATTTTGGCGAGCAGCAACGCCACGGCCGCGGCGAGCCCCAGCGCGACCAGCAGCATGCCAAGCGGCACGACGCGCGTGCGCTGTTCCTGCTTGTCGTTCAGCCAAGCACCGCTCTCGTCCGGATGGCGATCGCCGACGTCGTACAGATTGCGTGCCATGATTCGTCCCAAATGGAGCAGATGTTTTACCATCGCTTATGGAAAATTTCGGTTAACCAACTGGAGCGTCGATGGGGGCCGCGTGCGCCTTTGTCGGACTGGCCGGTTGACGGAACCGCCGGGCCATGGTCAAGTCGCGGGCTGTAGCGACGGAGGCGGCGTGAGCGATACCTGGTTGTATGACGAACATCCCGCGATGTTCCGGGCGCATCCTTTCCTGTTCCTGCTGCTGCTGGTTTCGGTGGTCGGCATCGTCGCGATCGCGGTCTGGTGGGTGCTGCACAAGGGCGAGCGGCTGGCGCTGAGCGAGCGGGACGTGCTGCTGGAGCGCGGGCTGCTGGCCAAGCAGCGGACCGAGATCGCACTGTCCTCCATCCGGTCGGTGCGCATCACCCAGAGCTTGGGCCAGCGCCTCTTTGGCGTCGGCCATGTCGAGCTGTTCAGCGCCGGGGACATGGCGGAAATCGCGATCAAGAACATGCCGCGGCCCGACCGTATCCGCGCGATCGCGGCCGCGCGCAACGTCGATCTGCTGCCGCAAAGATAGACTATTTCGCACAGCCCCTTGACTTGAGCCGATTTATTTCAACGATAGGGTAATAAAAGAGGGGCCGTAGAGCCTCAATTCGCAAGAGGACGCCATGTCAGGAACGTCCGTTCACAAAGGGGTGAACGGCGGGATAAGGGGTCGTCTTCCATGGTTGGCTTGCGAGTGATGCCGTCTTTGCCGGATTTGACGGCCGAGCAGCGCGCCGAAATCCGCCACGCCTGCGGCTTCGCCTGCGTGCGGTGCGGCGTCACCATCTATCGCTATCTGGGGCTGCCGGACGGACCGGGGGCGACGTTGCTGTGCCCGACCTGTCATGGGCTGGTGGAGGAGGGGCGCTTGACCGCGACCCAGGTGCAAAGCTTCCACGCCAATCCGGTGGTGCGCCAGCGGCATTTCGCGCGCGACAGGCTACCCTTTTCCGCGGAACTGCCGCAACTGATAGTGGGCGGATCGCGGTTGCTGCGCGACACGCCGATCCCGATCACGCTGGAGGGGGAGCCGATCCTGATCTTCGCGCCGCCGCGCCGGACCAATGGCGCGACGCGGATCAGCGTGCGGCTGGGCTCGCCCGAAGGCGTGGCGACGCAGATCATCGACGGCAATGAATGGAAACCGACCGACGGCAGCTGGCATTTCCTGCTGCGCGGCGACCGCTACAGCATGATGGCGGCGCGGGGCGATGGCCTCGCAGTGTTGCGAATCGTGGCGCGCAACCGGATCGCGGTGGAGCATCTGCGCACCACGATCAACGGCCGCCGGCTGGAGGTGACGCCCGACTGGCTGGAGATTGACGGCAAGCGCCATGTCGACCGGATCGGCAGCGGGACGCTGATCGGGCTGGAGCTTTAGGGCATCGTGCGGAAAGCGGGACCCGGTTTTCCGCTTAAAACGATGCGACAACAAAACTTAGAGTGTGCAGCTTGCGTCCGATTTAACGCAGCGCGCTCTAAGGTGCAGCCTGCGCTTTCGGGCGCGGGCGGAAGTCCAGCGCGACCGGGCGCATAACGCCGTCGGCGCGCACCCGGACGCGGACCAGCCCTTGCAGGCGCGGATCGGCCAGTTGGCGGGAGAGGGCGATCGCCTGCGCCTGCGAGGCGTAGAAGATGCCGCTCTCCAGGCCGCGGACTGCGTGTCGCGTGCCCAATGTCGCGCGCAGGATGATGGCGCAGTCTTTCGTCTCGCTGGGCAATATACGGCCCGCTATTTGCGTTAACGGCTGCACGGATCGCATATGCGGCGCGGTGCCGATTACGCACAGAGCGTCAAGCGCGTGCGGATAGGATTGGTCAGGCTCCAGCGCCATCGGCCAAGCATAGCGATATTGCACATAATGGCCGCGCAGCAGGTCGCGTGGGTCATAGCCCTCGATCGGGATCAGCCAGTCCTGCCCCTGCTGCGCCTGCTGGTGGGTCACGGCCCAGCTGGCGGCCAGGGCGGCGAGCGGCAGCAGCAGCGCGGCGGCGAGGATAAGGTGGTGGCGGGCGGGCGTCATGCACCCTCTCCGCGCGTCGGGGCGTAACGGCGGGAAAGGCGGATCGTGGCCCAGGCGACGGCCATGGCGAACAGGCCCGACAGGATCAGCCCCACGCCGCTGCCCAGCAAATCGTCATTCAGTTCGAAGCTAAGAATGATGATACGCAGCGCGACCAGCGCGACGGCGGCCTGGAAGATGCGCCGCCAATGGGCATGGATCGCCGCGGCGGCGACCGCGCCCCATAGCGCGAGGAAGAACAGGCTGGCGATCCAGGCGCGGGCGGTGCCGTGCAGGCCGGGCAGGAGCGCCTGACCCAGATGCAGCACGGCCGCGACCACCAGCAGCGCCGCGGTCGCCCGGCCCGACGCGGTGCGCCGGGCATAAGCGATCGCCGCGGCGGCGCAGAGCAGCGCGACGCTTTGGATCGCGGCGCTGCCGGGCAGGACCGCGCTGTCGCTGTCCCAGCCACGCAGCAGCAGGAGGATGCTGACGCCCGCGAAGATCGTTGCGACGGCCATCTGTTCGATCAGCCGCCAAAAAGCGGGCCGATCGCTCCTGTTGCGGATCAGCGCGGCTGCGCCAGCGACCAGGATTGGTGGGCAGGCGATCAGCCCCCAATAGAGCGACGGATAGGGTGGATCGGTCCGCCAGAATAGCCACCCAAGACGCCCATGATCGTCGGCGTGCGCCCATAGCGTGCCGAGCAGCCCCGCCATCCACAGGCCCGCAACCGGCCAGCCGCGCCCGAACAATAGTAGCAGCGGCGAGAAGAGTAGCAGCCAGGCGAGCAGCGGCTGCCATAGCGGCGAACTGGTCTGATAGACCTGCCCCAGATGGCCGAAAAAGGTGAGGCCCAGCACGGCCGCGATAAAGAGCATTGCGTCGCTGACCGTGGGGTTCAGGTCGCCCCTAGGCAACCGCCAGCCGATCCAGCCGGCGAGTGCGGCCAGGATCGCGCCGTGGATCGCCAGCCGCACCGTGCCGGGGATGGCATCCCAATTGGCGGCGACGATCGACACCAGCCCCAGCCCGATCGTCAATGACCCCAGGCCGACGATCGCCCAGACGCCGATCGGCCGGCTATGCGCGGCTTCCCACGCACCGATCGCGCTGGCGGTATCGGCATCGATCAGCCCCGCCGCCTGCCACGCCCTGAGTTTCCGTTCCGACATGGCCGGGAGAGTAATGCGGCTGGTGCGGAGGGCAATGGTGTTGTTGGGGGCGGGGAGCGACAACGAGGCGGTTACTTATGGGGCGAGTCTGTGAGCGACCAGAAGCGGGCGCTCAGCAGACGGGTTGCAAGACTGAGAGGCGGATGCCCCTACCGTCACCCCAGCGACGGCTGGGGTCTCAGGCGACGATGCAATGCGGTTGGGTCAGTACCAAGCCGAGCCGCCGCGTGCCCCCGCACGAGACCCCAGCCTCCGCTGGGGTGACGGGGTTTTTACGTCGCCTTTCGCTTGAAGTCGCGCGAAGCGGAATGCCAGTAAACCAATCTCGATCGTCATTCGCTTGACCAATTTGCGCCCAACCCACCTCTCAAGGTATCACCAACTCCATCCCGGCCTTCACCCGGTCGAGCGCCAGGAAGCTGTGGAAGCTGGCGATGCAATCCGTGTCCGATAGCAAGCGGCGGGTGGTCGCGTCGTAATGGCGCATGTCGGGCGACACGATCAGCAGGATGAAACTGCATCCGCCCGTCACATAATAGCATTGTTGCACCGCCGGATCGGTTCGGAACAGCGCTTTGGCGCGGTCGACCGTGGCGGAGCGTTCGTCGGTCAGATGAACTTCCACAATCGCGGTGATGTCCAGGCTTACCGCGTCGGGATCGACGATCGCGGCGTTGCGGGCGATGATCCCGGCCTTTTCCATTGTGGCGATGCGGCGTTGGACCGCCGCGGTGGACAGGTTCACCGCCTGCGCAATGGCGCGCTGGGGCGTGCGGTTGTCCCGCTGGATGATTCGCAGGATCGCGCGGTCGAACGGGTCGGGTGAGCGAAGATCGGGCATCAGCGAGTAATTGTTGCATTCACAGGGTCAATCAAGAGCATTTTTCCCGCTGCCATGATGATAATATTCGGGACGGACGAATAGTAGGGCGGCAAAGACGGACGATGATGACCAAGGGATCAGGCGGGACGATGCTGGCGGGTATCGCGTGCGGCGTGGGCGCGGGCGCGCTGTGGGGGCTGGTGTTCCTGGCGCCCGAAGTGGTGCGCGGCTTCACCCCGTTGCAGCAGGCGGTCGGCCGTTATCTGGCCTATGGCGCGCTGTCGCTGATCCTGATCGCGCCGCGCTGGCGGATACTGGCCGCGCGGATGACGCCGCGCATCCTGTGGGCGCTGGCCTGGCTCGCGCTGGCGGGCAACCTCTTTTACTATGTGCTGCTGGCGAGTGCGGTGCAGATGGGTGGCATCGCCATGACGTCGCTGGTGGTCGGCTTCCTGCCGGTGGCGGTGACGATCATCGGCAGCCGGGAGGCGGGCGCGGTGCCGCTGCGCCAGCTCGCGCCGTCTTTGCTGCTATGCGTCGCGGGCGCGCTGTGCATCGGCTGGCAGGCGGTGGTGATGCCCGGGCCGGGGCCAGTTGCGACGCGGCTGCTGGGTTTTGCCTGCGCGGTCGGGGCGCTGGTGTCGTGGACCGCCTTTGCCATCGGCAATAATCACTGGCTGCGGCGGCAGGGCGATATGCCGGCGCAGGACTGGAACCTGCTGATCGGCCTGGCGACGGGATGCCAGGCGCTGCTCTTCCTGCCGGTCGTGCTGTGGCTGGGCCTGGGGCGGCATGACGCCGCGGCCTGGACGCAGTTTTTAACTGTCTCGGTCGCTGTCGCTTTGCTGGCCTCGATCGTCGGCAATGCCCTGTGGAACCGGGCGAGCCGGTTGTTGCCGCTGACCATGGTGGGGCAGATGATCCTGTTCGAAACCGCCTTTGCGTTGCTCTACGGCTTTGCGTGGGAAGGTCGCTGGCCGACCGGGCTGGAGAGCGCGGCGTTCCTGCTGGTGGTGCTGAGCGTCGTCAGTTGCATCGCGGCGCATCGGCGGCCATTGGCAAAGCTTGTCACAACCGCCTGATTGCGCGCTTTCCCCTGTGACGGATTCGCTATAGGGCGCTTTGCATGACCAATATGTTTCTTGTGATGGGCGGGGGCGCCGTGGGCGCCGCCTTGCGCTATCAATTGGGGCGCTTCACCGGGCAGATGGCGCCCGGTACGGCCTGGCCCTGGGGTACTTTCGCCGCGAACCTGATCGGCGGCTTCGCCATGGGGCTGCTCGCGGGATGGCTGGCGCGCGGGGGCGGCGTGTCGGGCGAACCGATCCGCCTGTTGCTGGGCGTGGGCGTGCTGGGCGGCTTCACCACCTTTTCCGCGTTCAGCCTGGAAACCATGCTGATGATCCAGCGCGGCGATATCGTGCTGGCGAGTGGCTATGCGCTGGCGTCGGTGATCGGCGCGATCGTGGCGCTGGGCGTGGGCCTGGCCGTGATGCGGAGTGCCCTGGCATGAAGGGGCGTCCTCCCGCCAAGCCGGGCGCTGGCGCGACCGGTGGCAAAGGACCGCGCGACGGCAAGCCTGCGGGCCGATCCGCCAGCGGCAAGCCTTCCGACAAGCGCTTCGGCGACAAGAAGCCCGGTGACAAGAAGACCGGTGACCGCAAGTTCGACCGGAAATCCGCCGACGGCAAGCCCGGCGCGCTCGGTCGCGCCCGCGGCGGCGCAAAAGCGGCGACCGCACGCAAGGGGGAGGGCGGCAAGCCCCCGTTCAAGCCCCGCGCGAAATCCGCCGCCCCCGCCGCGGCCAAGGCTGCGCCAGCCGTGGCAAAGCCCGTCGCCGCCAAGAGCAGCGCCGGCAAGGGCGTCTCGCTCGACGTGCGCCAGTTCCGCGTGGCGGCCGACGATGACGGCATCCGCCTGGACCGCTGGTTCCAGCGGCATCTGCCCGATGTTGGCTTCAATATCGTGTCGCGCTGGTCGCGCACTGGCCAGTTGCGGGTCGATGGCGCGCGCGCCGCGCCGGGCGACCGCGTCGTCGAGGGGCAGACGATCCGCGTCCCCCCCGCCGAAGCCCGCCCGGATCTGCCTGAAAAGGTGAAACGCGTGCGCGTCATCGATCTGACGCCCGACGAGATCGCCTATGCGCAGGAGATGGTGATCCATCGCGACGCCCAAGCGATCGTCATCAACAAGCCGCCGGGCCTGGCCACGCAGGGCGGCACCAAGACCGACGAGCATGTCGACAAGCTGCTCGACGCGCTGCTGTTCGATTCCGAATCGCGGCCCAAGCTGGTCCACCGGCTGGACAAGGACACGTCGGGCGCGCTGCTGCTGGCGCGCACCAGCCGGTCCGCCGCGCATTTCGCCAAGGCCTTTTCCAGCCGCACCGCGCGCAAAGTCTATTGGGCGCTGGTGATCGGCGTGCCGTCGATCAATGACGGCATGATCGAATTGCCGCTGGCCAAGCAGCCGGGCACCGGCGGCGAAAAGATGCATGTGGACGAGGAAGAGGGGATGCCCGCCCGGACGCGCTATCGCGTGATCGAACGGGCCGGCAATCGCGCCGCCTGGGTCGAACTGCAACCCTATACCGGGCGCACGCATCAGTTGCGCGTCCATCTGGCGGCGATCGGCCATCCGATCGTGGGCGACGGCAAATATGGCGGCAAGGATAGCTTCCTGACCGGATCGATCAGCCGCAAGATGCATCTGCATGCGCGGCGCATCCGGGTGGATCATCCCGATGGCGGGCGGGTGGACGTGATGGCGGAATTGCCGACTCACTTCGCCAACAGCCTGGAGGATATGGGCTTCGACCTGGCCCTGGGCGACATGCCGCTGGACGACGAGATCGACCGGACCCCGACGCGCGAGGACGAGAAGAAGTTCGCGCGCCAGCACGCCAAGCAGGTGCGCAAGGATCGCAAGGGAGAGCGCCGGTCGCGGGGTGGCGGCCGCGGCGAATGACGCCGGGGGCGCCCTATCGCTGGACGGACGAGGCGGCGATGCGCGACTTCGTGGGGCAGGCGGGCTTTGGCCTGCTCTGCGTCGCTGCGCCAGACCGAGTGCATGTGGTGCATCTGCCTGTCGTCTGGCTGGACGATCGGCGGATCGGCATGCACATCCATCGCGCCAATCCGATCGTGCGGCATCTGGACGGCAGCGATGCGCTGATCGTCGTCACGGGACCGCATGGCTATGTCAGCCCGGACTGGTATGGCCTGCCCGACAAGGTGCCGACCTGGAATTATCAGTCGGTCGAACTGCGCGGGACTATCGCGCGGCTGGACCGGGACGCGACCATCGCGCAGATCGATGCGCTGAGCCATGAACAGGAGCGGCGGCTGGCCCCCAAGCCGGTCTGGACTCGCGACAAGATGGGGGCGGGCCAGTTCGACCGGCTGCTGACGGGCCTTGTCGGATTCGAAATGCGCGTGGACTCTCAGCACGGCACCGCCAAACTGGGGCAGGATAAGCCGGCGGCGGCGCGGATCGGCGTGGCCGATGCGCTGGACGCTGGCGGCAATGATGCGCTGGCGGCGCTGATGCGAGCGACCCTCGACGGACCGGGGGCGGCATGAGCAATCGCCTGGTCGTCTTCGATTGCGACGGCACACTGGTCGACAGCCAGCACAGCATCTGCACCGCCATGACCCGCGCCTTCGAGGATGTTAAGCTGCCCGCGCCCGATCGGCTGGCGATCCTGTCGGCGGTCGGCCTGTCGCTGCCGGTCGCGATGGCGCGGTTGTTGCCGGAGGCTGAGGCGGACTTCCATGATCATCTGGCCGATCGCTACAAGCTGGCGTTCCAGGCGATGCGGCGCGAACAGGGGATACAGGAACCGCTCTATCCCGGCATCGCCGATCTGGTGGCGGAACTGGACGCGGCCGGATGGCTGCTGGGCGTGGCGACCGGCAAGTCGGACCGCGGCCTCAACCTCTGCCTGACCCATCATGGCATCATCGACCGGTTCGTGACGCTGCAGACCGCCGATCGCCACCCGTCCAAGCCGCACCCTTCGATGCTGCTGACCGCGATGGCGGAGGCGGGGGCGTCGCCCGCAACCACGGTGATGATCGGCGACACCAGCTTCGACATCGCCATGGGGCTGGCCGCAGGGGTGCGCAGCATCGGCGTGGCATGGGGCTATCATCTGCCGGAGGAGATGGTCGCGGCGGGCGCTCATGCGGTGGCGATGGACAGCGCGGAATTACGCGGCCATATCGGCGCGCCATGACCGATCTTCCGCCCGCCCCGCCGCCCAAAACCAACGCCGATTCGGTCGCGCGCCAGCGCCATTTCGCCATCGGCCTGTTTCGCCTGTCGGGCGCGTTCATCGTCATGTTCGGATTCGTCGCGATCATGCAGCGCTTTTCCTGGGTACAGGGCAACAGCGCCAAGGCGTTTGGCGCGATCATGGTCGTCACCGGCCTGTTTCAGTTCATCGTCGTGCCGCGCCTGCTGCTGGCGCTGTTCCGGCAGAAGCCACCGCAATGAAGCGTTTCTACAAGGATGTAACCGTCGTGGCGGACGATGGCGGTTTCGCGATCCGGTTGGATGGCCGCGCAGTCCGCACCCCGGCCCGCGCGCTTCTGGCGCTGCCCACGCCCGCGCTGGCCGATGCGGTCGCGCAGGAATGGCGGGCACAGGGGGAGACGGTCGATCCCGCATCCATGCCGATGACCGGCCTAGCCAACGCAGCGATCGACCATGTCGCGCCCAAGCCTGCGGTCTTTGCCGACGGGATCGCGCATTATGCGCAAACCGACCTGCTCTGCTATCGCGCCGAAGCGCCCGCGCCGCTGGTCGCGCGGCAGGCGGCGGCGTGGGAGCCGCTGCTCGACTGGGCGCGCGCGCGCTATGATGTGACATTTGCGGTGACGCAGGGGATCATCCCGGTGCTGCAGCCGCCCGAAACGCTCGCCCGGCTGGGCGCGGCGGTGGCGGCTTGCGATCCCTTCATGCTGGTCGGCCTGTCGACCCTGGTGTCGCTCAGCGGATCGCTGATCTGCGGCCTGGCCATCGTGGAGGGCGGACATGACATCGACCGGGTGTGGCAGGCGGCCGAAATCGATGAGGCCTGGCAGGTCGAACTATGGGGCGAAGATACGCTGGCCACCGCAGCCAGCGCACGGCGTACCGCCGATTTTTCCATGGCCGGCGCCTTCTGCGCGATGAGCCGTCGCTGAATTGGCGGAACCGGGACGCAGTTTCGTTCATTCTGCCGCTATCACCGGTCCTCTATGACCGGCCGCTCATCCAACGCCCCGACCAAGGAGACTATAGCTTGGCCCCGACGTTCAAGAAACCTGTCCTGACCGCGTTGCTGGCGCTTTCCGCTGCTTTGGCATCTCCGGCGCTGGCGCAGCAGGCACCCGACGCCGCTCCGCCCGAAGCACCGCCGGAAGAGGCTGCGCCTGCCGTTGCCGAGGCACCCGTGGCACGCGATCTGACTCCGGCCGAAATCGCCGCCTTCAACAAGGCCGTGAGCGACTTCACCGCCGGGCAATCGGCCCAGCAAAAGGGCGACAATGCCACCGCCGTCGCCAAATATGACGCGGCGATCCCGGCGATCCGTATCGCGGTGGAGGCCGATCCGGCCAATGGCGACAATGTCAATTTTCTCGCCAATGCGCTCTATGCCGATGCCGCCGCTTATGGCGCGCTGGGCCAGATGGACAAGGTGATCGCGCTGTACGGCGAATCGCTGCCGTACTGGCGCAAGGTGGTGGAGGCCAAGCCCGCCGACGCCGCGAGCCGCAACATTCTGGCCGGTATCCTGGTGCAGATGGGTAACCAGCAATTGCGCGACCATGACCGGGGCGCGGCGGACAACTATTTTGAGGAAGCGCTGACCCTCGCTCGCCAGACCGTGACAGACCAACCGGGCGACGCGGTGAGCAGAAATGTGCTGTTGTCCGCCCTGGTCGGCGCGAGCCAGACCTCAACCGAAGAAGGGCTGCGCGACGAAGCCATCAGCATGGGCAAGGCGATGATAGCCGACGGATCGATCGACGCGATGAACAAGCCATCGATCGAGACGATGACCGGGCCTGCATCGACGGTGGGGTGACAGTCGCACGGCTGGATTGTGGGAAAGGGCCGGGGCCATGCTCCGGCTTTTTTCGTGGTCGATTGGTCAGGGCAGGGTGTCGGACTTTTTCAAACGTCATGCCAGCCTTCGCCAGGATGATGGTGGCTCGGCCGCGACCGCGCCGTCAGCCATTCCCGATCTTGTCAGCGTAGAGCATCCGCCCCGGTCCCAACATGCCCAGTACGTGCGGCACGATATGCGGGGCGACGGCGAAGCAGCCTTCGGAACGGCCGCATTTGCCCCAGGCGGCAACATGGTCCTCGCTCACATAATCCGCGCCATGGATGACGATGGCGCGCGGTTCGGCATTGTTGTTCTGCGGGTCGAGGCCCAGCAGGCGCATCGACCGGCCATGCTGGCCGAAATACATGTCGCCCGTCTTGAACGCGCCGGACGAACTGGCGAGCGAATTAAATTCGTTCGAGAAGCTGCGCAGCCAGCCGGAATGTTCGGGGTCCGATCCCCGACCATGCGACACCAGATAGCTGCTGGTCTGCCCGCCAATCAGATCGACGATATGCAGCCGCGGATTTTTCGACGGGGCGTCGAAATCGACGATCGCCAGACGGTCGCGCAAGGCGAAGGCGTCGGCATGATGGTCGAGCGCTGCCTTGGCGCGTTCCAGCAGGGCGGCATAGGGCTTCTGCGCCACCGCGCGCGGCGTTGCAGGTACGGTGGGGGGGGGTGGAACCGGAGCCGGACTCAGCGGTTCAGGCCCTGACGAGTACAGCGCGGCGCGACCCATGCTGTCCGACAGAAACGAAAAGGCGAGTCCGCTTAAAGCGAACTTCGTAAAATTGCGGCGATCCATATGTCGCTATATAGCAAAGCCGGCGCCCCGGTCCAAGACCGGGGCGTGCGTCTCTACTCGCCCGTCTTGCTCGCTTCGTCCGCAGGCTGGCTCTGTTCGCCGCCTTCGGGCAGGCGCGAGGTCATGCCGGTGGCTTCCGCATCATCCTGAATCTGCTGCAATTCCGATACCGAAGGTGGCGGGGCAGCCGGAGTCGCGACGGCATTATTCTGCGGCTCAGGCAGGGGTGCTTCCGGTTCTGGCACGTCCACATTTTCGACTGGCGGCTCGACCAACTCATTGGTGACGGACGGCGCTTCCTCTTCCTTCTTGCCGCAGGCGGAGAGGAGAAGGGCACCGGTAAGGGCGGCTAAAGCAAGTTTGCGCATGGATCAGTCCTTCGATGCGATAGCGGGAGAGGGGGCAGCGGTCGGATCGGCGCGGCGGCTGGACGCCTCGATCTTCTGCGCGAGCAGCTTGTCCCAGCCATAGGGATCGGCGCGGAAGCTGACCGTGCCATTATTGCCGGCGAACGCGGTCCAGTAGAGCAGATAGACGGCCACCTGGCTGGGCAGCGACACGCGCTGGGTCTTGCCCTCGTCGATCAGTGTCTGGATCTGGCCGTTCAAATTGGGGTCGGCCGCGACCATCAGTTCGGCCAGCGCCACCGGCTTTTCCAGGCGGATGCAGCCATGGCTGGCCAGCCGGTCATAGCTGGAGAATTTCCCGCGCGAGGGCGTGTCGTGCAGATAGACCGCGAAGGGATTGTTGAAGTCGAACTTCAGGCGGCCGAGCGCGCTGTTCGGCCCGGCGGGCTGGACGATGCGCTCGCCGCCTTCGGGCGTCTTTACGATCTTGTAACCCTGCCGCGCCAGCGCCGCCCGTCCCTTGGGGAACAACTCCCGCTTGGCGATCGACATCGGCACGTTCCACGGTGGATTGACGACGATCGAATGGATGCTGGAGGTCAGCATCGGCGTCTGGTTGGTCGGGCTGCCCGTGACGGCGCGCATCGAACTGACCGGCTGGTCGCCTTCGAACACGGTCAGCACGGCGGCGGCGATGTTCACCTGCACGCGGTTGACCGGCAGGCTGCGCGGCATCCAGCGCCAACGCTCCATATTGGCCATGATCGCGGCGATGCGATCGTCGACGCCAACATTGAGCGCTTCCAGCGTGCGCGCGCCAAGATTGCCTGTGGGTTCCAGGCCATAGCGGCGCTGGGCGCGCTGGATCACGTCGACCAGTTTCTCGTTCGGCGTGACGGCGGGGTCTTCCAGCGCGATGCGCGCGCGCACTACGTCGAGCGCTGTGGAGGCGGTCAGCGTCGGCCAACCGCCCTTGTCGCGGATCGCCTCATAGCGGGCGAGCCCCTTGCGCAGCGTGTCATAGCCCGACCATGGCGGGGTCAGGCCGGTGGACCATTGGGCCAGCCGATCCTCGCCCACCGCCTTGGCCAGGCCAGGGCGCGGATCGAAGGCGGCCGGGCGCAGCGCCCAGATTTGCAGGAAGTCTGCGGTATCGACCCGGCCGGTGCTGAGCGCCTTGGCCCGGTCAAGCAGGGCGCTGACTAGCGCGTCGCCACGTAGAGGGCCGCTCGCCTTCTGCCGGGCCATCAGGCCCTGCGCCGCGCCATTCTTCAGCCAGTCATTGGCCCATGCCTCCTGCGCCGGGGACAGCGCCGGGATCAGCACCGGGGGCGGTGGAACCGGAATGGGCTGGACAGTCGGGGCGGAGAGCGTGGGCGCGATGGCGGGGGGTGGCGTTTGCGCAACGGCGGGGAAAGCGGCAGCGCCAAGCAGCGCCAGCAGCGGGATACGGATCAGATCGGGACGGTTCATGCTGGACCAGATAGCGCAAAGCCGTCACGGTTCAAATCGCGATAGCGGAAAAGATCATGCTGCACGTTGTTCACCATCCTGCCTATGTCTCCCCTGCAACAGATGGCGGCCGCTTTCGTTTCGACAAATATGGCCTGATAATGGACGCGCTGCGCGAAAGTGGCGTCAATTTCCAGACGGTTGAGCCTGTGCCGATGCCGCGCGCCTGGATCGAGGCGGTGCATGACCCCGCCTATGTGGCGGAGGTGATGACCCTGACGGTGCCGCCAGAAAAGGCGCGGCGGATCGGCTTTCCAGTGACGGAGCGGGTGATGCGTCGGTCGATCCTGTCGCCCGGCGGCACTTGGGCGGCGGCGAAGCTGGCGATGGTGCATGGTTATGCCGCCAATGCCGCGGGGGGCAGTCATCATGCGCTGCATGACAGTGGGGCCGGCTATTGCGTGTTCAACGATCTGGCCATCGCCGCCAACCGGTTGATTGCGGAGGGGGATGCGGCGCGCATCCTGATCCTCGACCTCGACGTGCATCAGGGGGATGGCACCGCGTCGCTGATGGCGGGGCGCGGCGATATCTTCACCCTGTCTATCCATGCGGAAAAGAATTTCCCGGTCAGGAAGGCGCGATCGACACTCGACATCGGGCTGGACGACGGAACCGGCGACGACGTTTATCTTGCCGTGCTGGCCGATGTTCTGCCGCGCGTGCTGGACGATTTCGCGCCGGACCTGATCCTCTATCAGGCGGGGGTCGACCCCCATGGTGAGGATCGGCTGGGCCGTTTGGCGCTGAGCGACGCTGGGCTGGATGCGCGCGACCGCTATGTCATGCAGCAGGCGCGGGCACGGGGCGTGCCGATCGCCAGCACCATGGGCGGCGGCTATGGCGAAGATCGCATGGCGATCGCCCGTCGCCACGCCGCCTGCATGATCCGGCTGGCGGCGGAAGCGGCTTAGTGGAAAGTGCCGGGGTCAGCCGCGACCGCCGCGGCCTCGGCCTTCGTCTCCATCAGTTTCGCAGCGATCAGGCCGGCAAGCGCCAACGCCACGAAGTCGCTGAAGGCGAGGTAGAGGATATAGCCCCAGGGCGCATGGTTGAACACGGCCTGGCCGATATGCAGCCATAGCACAGCGGCCAGCGCGAACAGGATGGTCGCGCGCGCGCGGTCCGCAAAGCCGGTCGTCACGAACCGCAGCGCCAACGCAATCACCACGCCCACGATCAGCGCCAGGATCAGCCCGCCGATCAGCGCGCCACTGTCCATGACCGGGAAGCCGCTTTCGTTGTAAAAGATCTGCGCCACCGGCCCCTTGCCATAGAGAATAGTGCCCTGCGCGGTTGCGGGGTCGGGGATGACATAGACGCCGGTTCCGGTGGACGTCAGCGCCTGTGCCATTGCGGCCTGCAAATTGGCGCTGGCCTGTTCGTCGGTGCGGCTGAGCGCCAGCGCGGACAAAGGCGTGCCCCAGAAGATGAAGCCGGTGATGAACATGGCAAGGCCGCCCAAAAGGCCGCCGATCAGAGCGCGAACCATAATGCCTCCCCCTTTTCCTGATATGAAGCTGACGCATCAACGCAGGGCGGGCAACATCTTTCCCGTCAGTCTTTCGGCCGCGCGGCCTTTTCGGCGATGCCTGACAGCCCTTCGCGGCGATCAAGTTCGTCCAGCACCGCGTCGAGCGGTATGTCGAGATCGGCCAGCAGCATTAGGAGGTGAAAGAACAGGTCGGCGCTTTCGCCGATCACCTCGCCGCGATCGCCCGCCATGGCGGCGATCACCGTCTCGACCGCTTCCTCGCCGACTTTCTGGGCGATCTTGGCGCGGCCCTTGCCGCTGAGTTTGGCCACATAGGAGACCGACGGGTCGGCGCTACGCCGCCGACGGATGGTCTGTTCGAGAGTGTGAAGGGTCGCGCGCATGGCCTGCATGAAGCGGTCCGCGCGCGACCCGTCAATCGATTATTTGCGCTTGCGGCTCGCAAGGAACATGCGGCCGGCCAGGACAGCGGCACCCATGCCGAACAAGGCCATCTGTTCGGGCTCCGGCACCGGCGTCGGCGTGCCGCCGCCCGACGAGCTGGTGGTGCCGCCCGTGCTGCTGGTCGTGGTGCCGCCGCTGGACGAGCCGCCGCACTTGCCGAACCAGCACCAGAAGCTGGCGTTGGCGGGCGCCGGTACGGCAGTGCCAATGAGGCCGGCAGCGCCGGCCATGAGAAGTATTTTAGGAAGTTTCATATTTCTGCACCCCGTTTGCGTCGAACCTGTGATGGTTGAACGCGACCCGCATATGGTTAAGCAGGGTTCATGCCATGGGGGGAAAATCTCAGCAATTTTGGGAATATCATGGTTAACGCCGAGCGCTGAGACAGGGTTAATGTAAAGTGGATCGACGCTTCAGGCCGACCGAACCGCCACGCCCGCAGCCGCAAGCGCGCGATGGGCTTCACCGATCGTGTACTGGCCGAAATGGAAGATGGAGGCGGCCAGGACTGCGCTGGCATGGCCCCGCACCACGCCTTCGACCAGATGGTCGAGCGTGCCGACGCCGCCGCTGGCGATGACGGGAATCGATACCGCGTCGGCGATGGCGCGGGTCAGCGCCAGGTCATAGCCCTGCTTTGTGCCGTCGCCGTCCATCGATGTGACGAGCAGTTCGCCCGCGCCCAGCTCGGCCAGGCGCAGCGCATGTTCCAACGCATCGATGCCGGTGGGCTGGCGGCCGCCATGGGTGAAGATTTCCCAGCGGCCTTCGCCTGTTTTGCGGGCATCGACCGATCCGACGATGCACTGGCTGCCGAAACGGTCGGCGATGTCGGCCACCAGTTCAGGCCGGGCCACCGCCGCGCTGTTGACCGCGACCTTGTCCGCGCCCGCCAGCAGCAGCGCGCGCGCATCCTCCGGCGTGCGCACCCCGCCGCCCACGGTGACGGGCATGAAGCAGACTTCGGCGGTGTGGCGCACGACGTCAAGGATGGTGCCGCGCGCTTCATGGGTGGCGGTGATGTCGAGGAAGCAGAGTTCGTCCGCCCCGGCCGCATCATAAAGTTTCGCTTGTTCGACCGGATCACCGGCATCCTTCAGATCGACGAAATTGACGCCCTTGACCACGCGCCCATTGGCGACGTCCAGGCAGGGGATGACGCGGGTGCGGACGGTCATGCGACTGGTTTCCAATATCCGTTCTTTTCGAGCGAAGTCGAGAAACGCAGACGCAGCGCCAGCCGCTTCTCGACTTCGCTGGAAGCGAACGGATGGGGTTTCATGTTACTCAAGCCGCCGCCTTGGCGACCGCCAGGGCGGTCTTGAGGTCCAACCGCCCGTCATAGAGCGCGCGGCCGGTGATGACGCCTTCGATCCCGTCCTCGGTATGGAGGCTTAATATGCGAATGTCCGCGATGCCCGCGACGCCGCCACTGGCGATCACCGGGATATTGGTGGCGCGGGCCAGATCGACGGTCGCGTCGATATTGCAGCCCTTGAGCATCCCGTCGCGGCCGACATCGGTGAAGAGCAGGCTAGCGACGCCAGCATCCTCGAACCGGCGGGCAAGATCGATCACCGGCATGTCGGACTTTTCCGCCCAGCCATCGGTCGCGACGAAGCCGTCGCGCGCATCCACGGCGACGACGATGCCGCCAGGAAAGTCGCGCGCCGCGGCCTTGACGAAAACGGGGTCTTTCAGCGCCGCCGTGCCGATGACGATGCGCGATACGCCCAGATCAAACCAGCGCTCCACCGACTCGCGGTTGCGGATACCGCCGCCCAGCTGGACATGGCCGGGAAAGGCCTCCACGATCTTCTCGACCGCCTGCGCATTGACCGCATGGCCCGCAAAGCTGCCGTCGAGGTCCACGACATGAAGATGCTGTGCTCCCGCCTGCGCGAACAACAGCGCCTGGGCGGCAGGATCGTCGCCATAGACGGTGGCGCGATCCATGTCGCCTTCGGCCAGGCGCACGACCTGCCCGTTCTTCAGGTCGATGGCAGGAAAGACGATCAGGGACATGCAATCACCTTTGCGCGTGGGTCAGGGACGCCATGCGAGGAAACGGGAGAGGAAGGAAAGGCCGTAACGCTGGCTCTTTTCCGGGTGGAACTGGCAACCGATGATGGTGTCGCGCGCGACCGCGGCCACGAGAGGTCCGCCATGGTCGGTCGTCGCGGCGATATGGGCCGGGTCGGCCGCCTCATAATGATAGCTGTGCAGGAAATAGGCCTCGCCCGCCTCGATGAGCGGCGGCGCGCCGTTCAGCACGACATCGTTCCAGCCCATATGCGGGACTTTTACAGCGCTGTCGGCCCGTTCGATCCGGCGGACGGTGCCGGGAATCCAGCCCAGCCCCGCATGCCGGCCGAACTCTTCGCCCGCGTCGGCCAGCAACTGCATCCCCACGCACACGCCCAGAAATGGCGTGCCGCGGCCGTTCACGGCCTCCGTCATGGCGTCCACCATGCCGGGGATCGCGACCAGTGCGTCGCGGCAGGCGCGGAACGCGCCCACGCCCGGCAGTACGATGCGATCGGCCCTGGCTACGACATCGGCGTCGGCGGTGATGGTGACATCGTCCGCGCCCGCCTTGCGCAGCGCATTATGGACCGAATGGAGATTGCCCGCGCCATAGTCGATCAGGGCGATCATGCGAGCAGGCTATCCAGATCGACGCCAGCGGCCGCGCGCACCGGATGGAATTCGATGACTTCAGCCGTGGCGGCGCCGTTGACGACGAAGGGATCAGTCGCGGCCTTCGCCTCGATCGCCGCCCGATCGCCCCGCGCCAGCAATATCCCGCCGGTGCGCGGCTCGCGGCGGCCGGCCAGCAGCAGCCAGCCATCGGCTATGCCCTGATCCAGCCAAGCCCGATGATCCGCCAGATGGCCGTCCAGCACATCGACCGGTGCCGTATAGGTCAGCGATATGATGAACATGGGCCCCGCCTTTCGTTATGCTTTTACAGCATGCCCTTGGTCGAGGGAATTGCGTCCGCCTTGCGCGGGTCGATCTCCACCGCCTGACGCAGCGCGCGGGCCAGGCCCTTGAACGCGCTTTCGACGATATGATGATTGTTGCTGCCATAGAGCAGCTCGATATGCAGGGTGATGCCGGCGGCCTGGGCCAGGCTGTGGAAGAAATGCTCGACCATCTCCGTATCCCATTCGCCGACCTTGGTGACGGTGAAGGGCAGCTTGCACACCAGCCAGGGGCGACCCGAAATGTCGAGCGCGACGCGGCTCAGCGTCTCGTCCATCGGCGAATAGACGCTGCCGTACCGGCTGATCCCACGCTTGTCGCCCAGCGCCTTGCCTAGCGCTTCGCCGATCGCGATCGCCGTGTCCTCGGTCGTGTGATGCTGGTCGATATGCAGGTCGCCGACCGTCTTGACGGTCATGTCGATCAGCGAATGGCGCGACAGCTGCTCGATCATATGGTCGAGGAAGCCGATGCCTGTCGATACCGTATAGAGGCCAGTCCCGTCGAGGTTGACGGTGACGTCGATCTGGGTTTCCGCCGTGTGGCGATGAATCTCGGCCGTGCGCATGGCCGCCCTATAGCGTGTAGCGCCAGCCTTGCAATCTGCTCATGCAATCTGCCGATGCAGGGTTGACCGCATGTTTCGGGCCGTTAGGACATTGCGCCATGAGTGAAGATCTGCCCGATAGCCTGATTCCCTATGACGAAATCGTGCAGGAGGCCCTGCGCGCGGTCGTCGGCCGCGTGCTGGGCGAGGTGCAGCAGTCCGGCGGCCTGCCGGGCGCGCATCATTTCTACATCACTTTCAAGACGAACGCGCCGGGCGTCGACATCCCCAAACATCTGGTGGAGCGCTTCCCGGACGAAATGACCA
Organism: bacterium; assembly: GCA_030824575.1. Taxonomy (GTDB): domain Bacteria; phylum Pseudomonadota; class Alphaproteobacteria; order Sphingomonadales; family Sphingomonadaceae; genus Sphingobium. The sequence goes on from JAVBXL010000032.1 coordinate 31,279, forward strand.
TCGTCCTCCAGAATAAATATTGGGACTTAAAGGTCAGCGACCATCATTTCGAAGTCAGCCTGACCTTCAACCAGGTCGCGGCCCATCTCAACATCCCCTTCAGCGCGATCACCGCCTTCGTCGATCCCGCGGTCAATTTCGCGCTCCAGTTCCAGGTCGCGGCGGACGAACTGCCCGAACTGCACGAGGAAGCCGAAAATGACGGGCCTCAGGTGACGGCTGAGGATGGCTCCAACGTCGTCACGGTGGACTTCGGGAAGAAGAAATAAGGCGGCCCGTCGGCGGGGCATGCTGCGTCGTCGGCCATTGGAATTTTGCAGCCCTGCCTTACATGACAGTCTCTTGAGATTCCTTCTCAAAAGGAGACTGTCTGCATGTCCGCCAGCCGCACCGAGACTGACAGCATTGGCGCTATAGAAGTTCCGGCCGACGCTTATTGGGGCGCGCAGACGCAGCGGAGCATCGAGAATTTTCCTTTCGGCGAACCTGAGCGGATGCCGATCGGGATCGTCCATGCGCAGGCGATCGTGAAGCAGGCGGCGGCGCGGGTGAACGGGAAACATGGCCTCGACGCCAGTCTCGTTGCCGGAATCGAGGATGCAGCGCAGCAGATCGTGTCGGGCGCACTGGACGACCAGTTTCCGCTCGTCATCTGGCAGACCGGGTCGGGCACCCAGACCAACATGAACGTCAATGAGGTGATCGCCGGTTTCGCCAATGAGAAGCTGGCCGGGACGCGCGGCGGCAAAAGCCCGGTCCATCCCAACGACCATGTGAATATGAGCCAGTCTTCCAACGACAGCTTCCCAACCGCGCTGCATGTCGCGACCGTGATCGCGACGCGCGACCGGCTGATCCCCGCGCTCGAAAAGCTGACCGGCGCGCTGACCTCCAAGGCGCAGGCCTGGAGCCATATCGTGAAGATCGGCCGCACCCATACGCAGGATGCGACGCCGCTGACGCTGGGGCAGGAATTTTCCGGCTATGCCGCGCAATTGATCAGCGGCCGGGCACGGATCGAGGGCGCGCTTAATGGCAATATCCGCAAGCTGGCGATCGGTGGCACCGCGGTCGGCACCGGCCTTAATGCGCCCGAAGGCTGGGCGGAGGACATGGTGGCGGCGATCAGCGACATTGCTGGCACGCCGTTCGAAAGCGCGCCAAACAAGTTCGAGCAACTCGCTGCCAAGGATGGGCTGGTCTTCTTCGCGGGCGCGCTCAGCACGCTGGCGGTGTCGTTGACGAAGATCGCCAACGACATCCGCTTCCTGGGGTCGGGACCGCGATCGGGGCTGGGCGAACTGGACCTGCCTGCCAACGAACCGGGCAGCTCGATCATGCCGGGCAAGGTCAATCCGACCCAATGCGAATCGCTGACCATGGTGGCCGCGCAGGTGATAGGCAATGCGCAGGCGGTAACGATCGGGGGCATGCAGGGGCATTTCGAATTGAACGTCTTCATGCCGCTGATCGGCGCGAATGTGCTGCGGTCGATCCATCTGCTGAGCGTCGGTATGGAGAGTTTCGCTGAGCGCTGCGTCAAGGGTCTGGTGGCGAACGAGACGCGGATCGCCGAGCTGGTCGATCGCTCGCTGATGCTGGTGACCGCGCTGGCACCGGAGATCGGCTATGATAACGCCGCCGCCATCGCCAAGCACGCTCACAAGACGGGGCAGACGCTGAAAGAGGCGGGGCTGGAATTGGGGCTGGTGGACGAGGCGACGTTCGACCGGCTGGTGCGGCCGGAAAATATGGTCTGATCCAGATCAACATGGCGGAACCGTCGGGCGTCCGGTACATTAACCCTCTATGAAGAAAAAAGCGCTTATCCCCTCCGCCCCGCTGGTGACGATCCGTCCGCCGAAAAAGGCGGGTCTGCTGCGAAAAGCGGCGCGGGTCGGGGCCACGGTGGTCGCCGCGCGAGTCGCGGCGGCGACGGGCAAGAAGGGCGTGTTTGGCCTGATCGCGGGCGCGGGTGCCAAGCGGATCATCATGCGCTATCCCGCCGGCGCGCTGTTCGTGACCGGGGCCTTTATGGTGGGCAAGCTGTATGAGGCGAAGCGCGAGGCGGAGCGCAAGAAGAACCTCAAACTGCTGCCAGACAAGAGCGGCGAGCCGATTCCGATCGAAAGTGCGCGCAAAGTCGGCCAGGCTTAAAGCGCCGCCTGCCAGTTGCGCACCGCGTCGATCGGCCAGGTCAACATCAGGACGTTAAGCGTCAGATTGTCGCGGATCACGGCCAACGCCAGCAATTCCATTGCGATGGCGAGCGCTACCGTCACCCGTACCGGCGCGCGGGCGGCGAACAAGAAGCCCAACGCCATCATGCCGATATCGCTCATCGAATTGAGAATCGTGTCGCCCGAATAGCCGAGCGCGATCGTTGCGGTGCGATAGCGGTCGATGATGATCGGCGAATTTTCCAATAGCTCCCACGCTGATTCGATCAGCACAGCGAGCGCCAGTCGCGGTCCCAGCGGGCGATGGCGCAGGATCAGGCGCGCGCCCGCATAAAAGAGGAAGCCGTGGATAATATGGCTCAGGCTGTACCAGTCGGCGATATGCTGGCTGTTGCCGCTGTCGAGCGCGCCGTGCCACAGTTCGATCCGACCGCAGGTGCAGATGGGCGGGCGGTGCATCAGGAACAGGATGACGCAGGCGGCAAGTGCGATCAGGACGGCGGCAATGAAGCCGCGCCGGTTGGTCCTTTGTCTGTGTCGCATCGTCTCTCCCCACCGCCCTCTTGCAAAATCGCGTCTCAGGCGTCACTAGCGGCCATGGCCGACACCCTTCCTTCAGAGACCCCCGATTTCAAGCGGCGGGGCGTCCTTTTCGTTCTTTCCTCCCCTTCGGGCGCGGGCAAATCCACCATCGCGCGCAAGCTGCTTGCCGCCGAACCGGACCTGTCCATGTCGGTATCTGCGACGACGCGGCCGATGCGGCCGGGGGAGGTCGAGGGCAAGGATTATCATTTCGTCGATCTGGAAGAGTTTCGCCGGATGACGAGCGACCATGAATTTCTCGAATGGGCGCATGTGTTCGGCCAGCGTTACGGCACGCCGCGCGGCCCGGTCGAGGCGATGCTGAAAGCTGGTCAGGACGTGCTGTTCGACATCGACTGGCAAGGTGCGCAGCAGTTGCACCAGATTGCGGGCGGCGACGTCGTCCGCATCTTCATCCTGCCGCCGTCGATGGAGGAACTGGAGCGTCGCCTGCGCGGGCGGGCGACCGACAGCAATGAAGTGATCGAGGGCCGCATGGCGCGCGCCGCGGGGGAGATCGCGCATTGGGATGGCTATGACTATGTGCTGTGCAATGTCGATGCTGACGATTGTTTCGCGCGGGTCCAGACCATATTGCACGCCGAACGGATGAAGCGCAGCCGGCAGACCGGGCTGATCGGGTTCATCCGCAAGCTGGGTCGTTACCACCAGGAAGATTAAACCCGATCAAACCCGGCCGGGTCCGCCCAGTCGGGATGGGTCCATACCATCGCCTTGAACAGGGCACCCATTTCCGCCTCGTCGGTCAGGCGGTGGCGGGCGGCCGCCACCTCCGCCGCGCGGGCGGGGGCGGTGCGCGCGAGCTGGTCGGCGCGGGCGTCAATGCCGAGCTGGCGCAGATAATCGCCCTGGCCGACCGGGCCATGGACCCGCAATCCCGCCTGCCGCGCCATATTGCCCAGCACGGTGAAATCGACATGGGTGGTCAGGTCCACTTCGCCCGGATCGGTGAAAGGATCGGCGAACTGGTGTGCCTTCACCGCCTGGAGCGTGTCGCCCAGCGCCGGGCCTTCATGGCCATAGTCGATGATGATGACGGCGCCGCCCTGTTTGGCGATGCGGTGGGCCAGGGCATAGGCGATGCCGGCGCCGACGATCGGCGATTCGAGGATCGCGCCTTCGGGGGCATCAACCGCGAGCGGGGGCAGGCCCGATTCGATGCGGCGATAGCCGGGGACGGGGAGGAAGCGGCCCTCCGCCTCCCGGCTGACGACGACGCGCTCGCGCCATTCGTCCCCCACGCGGATGCACTGTCGGACCGGCAGTGCATCGAAAAATTCATTGGCGACCACCAGCAGCGGGCCGGTGTCGGGCAGGCTGTCGATGCTGTCATGATGGACGGCATGGGGCAGCAGGGCCAGCTGGCGGCCACGCAGCGCCGGGCTGGTTTCGACCAGATGCACTTTGGGCGCGAGCGCCGCGCGCTCCATCGCCCGCAGCGCGTCGGCCGCCAGCGTGCCGCGGCCCGGCCCCAGCTCGGCATAGACGGCTTGCGGGCGACGGCCCGACCGCATCCAGACGTCGGCCAGCGCCAGGCCCACCAGCTCGCCAAACATCTGGCTGATTTCCGGCGCAGTGGTGAAATCCCCATCCGCGCCCAGCGGGTCGCGGGTGGCGTAATAATGCTGGTTCGCCTCGGCGATATAATGGGCGACCGAGATCGGCCCGCCAGAGGCGATCTGCCGCACCAGTCGATCCGCCAGCGGAAGATCGGCCAAGGACTCAGCCGACACTATTCGCCCCGGCGATCGGTTCCACCCGCACGCGGCGGCGGCCGGCGGTGGCGATGAGGTAAAGGCCGCCCAGGATCATCGGCACGCACAGCCATTGGCCCATATGCAGGCCGGTGCGTGCGGCGAACTCCATCAGCTGAGCGTCCGCTTCCCGGAAATATTCCACCCCGAAGCGGAAGCAGCCATAGCCCAGGATGAAGATGCCCACGAGCATGCCGGGCTTGTAGCGGGCGCGCGTCTTCCAGAAGGCAAAGGCGAGGATGAGGAACAGGACGACGCCCTCCAGCGCGGCTTCGTAGAGTTGGCTGGGATGGCGGGCGAAGGGGCCGCCAGTCGGGAAGATGATACCCCAGGGCACATCGGTTTCCTTGCCCCACAACTCCCCGTTCACAAAATTAGCGAGCCGACCGAAGAACAGGCCGAAGGGCACGACACAGGCGACATAATCATGGATGCGCAGCCAGCTGAGCTTTTCCTTCCACGCCATGTAGAGGATGCCGAGCGACACGCCGACTGCCCCGCCATGGAAAGACATGCCGCCATTCCACAGCTTGAAGATGTCGAGCGGATGGGCGAGGATTTCGGGCTGGTAGAAGATCACATAAGCCAGCCGCCCGCCGATGATAATGCCCAGCGTCGCATAGAAGATCATGTCGTCGGCATGGCGACGGCCCATCGGCGAACCGGGCTGCGCGACCAGTTTGAGCAAATACCAATAGCCGATCAGGATGCCCGACAGATAGGCGAGGCTGTACCATTTGAGCGTGAAGAAGCCCAGATTGAGGGCGACGGGGTCCAGCCCCAGATCTTCAAAGCGAATGGCGCCCGAAGCGGCGGCGGCAAGGTCCAGGATCAAAACGACGTCCCCTTGGGAATTGGATTGCGGGCATAGAACAAGCGACGGGGAAGATGAAGGGGGAAGGCGGATTGCGACGGGGTTGATTGGGTGTCGCGGCCGAAGTTCACACCGTTGTCGGGTGTTTTGGCGCAAAAGTGCGGCCAAAGCCATGGCGAGGCTATCGCGAGGCCACAAGCGGCTAAGGCTGGGGTAAGGCTTGGGTCACACCGATGCCACACCGACGCGTCGGGTTCGCGCCATGCGCGCGTGATGGACGCAATGGCGCTGCGGCCGGGGCGGTGATCGGCATATGCCATTGGAGAAGTGGCAAGCGGCTGGTCCATCGATGAGGGTAAACCAGAGAATGGGCGAATAGGAAAGAATGCGGTGTGAGTGGCAGGGCGAAAGCCACGCCATGACAGGGGGGCGACGGGGAACGACCACTTGCGGTCCCGCCTATGCTTCGGCACCATCCTCACATGCAGATGCTAAACAAAAAACTTTCGGCGATTGTTGTGGTAACATCTGCAACGCTATTGACGTCTTGTTCGCCTAATCCAATCGAAATTCATGCGTGCTTCCTGGGAGAAAATCTCGCTTTTCATGTAGAGAATACGCGCGGTTGGTTCTCAGATAGCATTGCCCGACCTTGGAGCGTGTCGGTATTCGAATATCGAACCAGACTGGCTTGGGAAACGAAAGTGCCCTACGGCTTGGCTGACAATCGGGAACATACATATCAGCCGCAGCGAAGCATTATTCTTTACGGTGAGCGGTATGCTGGTTGGGAAATCCAACAGGAAGCTCAACCGCTGATCAGAGGAAAGAACTACATAGTGACGATTTGGTCTGACGGCGGTCAAGGCCACTTGCACATGATTTACGGCACCAAACTTCCTTCATGTCCCAATGGCAGCTAAAGCCCTTAACCGTCCAAAAAGCGGATATTCCGCCCACCACCCAAATCAGTCGCTCGCGCCTGCATCCTCCAGTCCCTTCGCCGCGCGCACACCCTGGCGACCGCGTTCGGCCAGTGTGCGTTTCAGCGCTGTGGGGTGCGGGGCGATCAGGAAGCCGAAGCTGACGGTGCCGGCCTTCGTTTCGACCGCATGGTGCAGGCGGTGGGCCTGGACGATGCGCTTCATATAGGGCGAGCGGGCGACATAGCGGTGCTTGACCCGCTGATGCACGATGATGTCGTGGAAGCCGAGATAGATGGCACCGTAGGCGGCGATGCCCGCGCCGACCGCGGTCGCCCAATGGCCCCAGTCCCATTGCACCCCGCCCAGCAGCAGCAGGATGGAGGGGAAGGCGAAGATCACGAAATAAAGGTCGTTCGCTTCCCACATGCCGGTGCGCGGGCGGTGGTGGCTGGCGTGGAGGAACCAGCCGGGGCCGTGCATCACCCAGCGATGCATGACATAGGCGAACCCCTCCATCACAGCGACGGTGGCGAGGAAGATGAGGAGGAGGGCGAGGGCGGACATGGCGGCAATATAGGGGCGGCGAAGGGCGGTGGCGACCCCGTAATGATGCGGATGGTTGCCCGTTGGTGCACGAGATAAGCCGAGGAAGGCCCACGCCCGGCTTAACCGGCGGGACCGGCGCTCAGGACTGGCGCGTGTCCGGGGCGTGGTGGACGACGCGCTGCGGGTAGGGGATGGCGATATCATTGTCGCGGAACAGCTGCCATACGCGGCCCAATACGTCCGACTTCACATTGCCCACGCCCCCTTCGGGATCGCTGATCCAGACGAGGATTTCATGGTCGACGCGGCTGTCGCCAAAGGCGGTGAGCCAGACATTGGGCTGGGGATTGCGCAAGACGCGGGGGCTTTCAAGGGCGGCCTGGAGCATCAGCTGCTGGGCAAGTTGCAGATCGCTGTCATAGGCGATGCCGACGGGGATGCGCACGCGGACGTTGCGGTCGGAATAGGACCAGTTCTCCACCTCCTGCGTCATCAGATTTTCGTTGGGGATGAGATGTTCCTTGCCCTCGCGCGTGATGATGGAGACAGCGCGCACGCCGATCTTGTTCACCCAGCCGAAACTGTCGCCCACGACGATGACGTCGCCCGGCTTGATCGACCGGTCCATCAGCAGGATGATGCCCGCGATCAGATTGCCCACGGTCTTTTGCAGGCCAAAGCCGATGGCAAGGCCGAACGCGCCGGAAAAGACGGCGAAGGCGGTCAGGTCGATCGCCAGCATGTCGACGCCCACGAAGAAGGCGGCGACCACGACGGCGATGGTAGCGAGTTTCTGCGCCAGCAATTTCTGTGTCGGATCAAATCCCTCGGTCTTCTGGATCGAGCGGCCGATGAGCCGGTTGGCGAGGCGGACCGCCGCGAAGAGCGCGACGCAGGTGGCGGCGATCGACAGCAGGCCGAGCAGGGTGATGCGCCGTTTGCCCAGGTCCACGCCGACCCGGTCGAGCATGTCGCCGACCGGGGCAATGCCCCCGCCGCTGCCCGACACGATCAGGATGAAGAGGATCAAGGCCAGCGGCGCGACCGCCCAGCGCGGGATGGCGAGGCCGCGCAGGATATGGATGGCGAGCAGGGCGACGGCGGCCCCCAGCACGGTGCCGACGACAAGATGGGCGATCGTGCCGACCGGGAAGAGGACGAAGGCCAGCGGCAGCAGCAGCGCCGCGACGCCATGGCGCAATATGGCCCTGACATGGCCCGCCAGTATATCGCTGAGCGGGGGCAGGCGCTGGCGCAGTTGCGGGGCCAGGGTGCGGCCGATGGCCCAGGCGGCGGCGTAGAGAAGGAGGGCAATTCCCAGCGCGATGACGGGCTGGACGATGTCCGGGTCGCCCGGCAGGCGTGCGAGCAGGTGGGACAGGTCCGGGGTCATGCCCTCAGCCACCGTCGCGCACGGCGCGAAAGCGGGCAAGGCCGGCGGCGAGGTCCGCGATCAGATCGGCCGGGTGTTCCAGGCCGATGTGGAGGCGGATGGCGGGGCCTTGGGCGCTCCATTGCGTCGCGCTGCGGTAGCGGGCGGGATCGACGGGCAGGGCCAGGCTTTCGAAGCCGCCCCAGCTATAGCCGATGCCGAAATGGGCGAGGCCGTCGATGAGCGCCGCGCGGGCCGCGTCGTCTCCGCCGTTCAGGACGAAGGTGAAGAGGCCGGTTGAACCGCTGAAATCGCGTTGCCACAGGGCGTGGCCGGGGCAGTCGGGCAGCGCCGGGTGGAGGACGCGGGCGACGTCTGGCTGGTCGCTGAGCCATTGGGCGATGGCGAGGGCGCTGTCCTGGTGCTGTTGCAGCCGCAGCCCAAGCGTGCGCAGGCCGCGGCTGGCGAGCCAGGCGTCGTCGGGGCTGACCATCTGGCCGAAGACATAGGCGGTCTGGCGGATCTTCGCGAACCAGTCGGGGGTGGCGGTGACGCTGCCCATCATCACGTCGCTATGGCCGACGATATATTTGGTGCAGGCGAGGATCGAGATATCGACGCCATGGCTGAGCGCCGGGAAATAGAGCGGCGTCGCCCAGGTATTGTCGAGCAGGGTGACGACGCCGTTCGCCTTCGCCCAGGCGGTCAGCGCGGGCACGTCCTGCACCTCGAAGGTCAGGCTGCCGGGGCTTTCGAGGAAGAGGGCGCGGATCGGGCCATCGGCAAGATAGACATCGAGTGAGACAGTTGTGGGATCATAATAGATCGTTTCGATACCGTAATTATCGAGCAATTGGGTGCAGAAATTACGGGTCGGGTCATAGGCGCTGTCCACCATGAGCAGCCGGTCGCCGGACTTCAAAACGGCCATCAGCGCGCAGGCGATCGCCGCGACGCCCGACGGGTAGAGCATCGTGCCTGCCGCGCCGGGTTCCATTTCGGTGAGCGCGTCGGCCAGGGACCAGGCGGTCGGCGTGCCCTTGCGTCCGTAGAAGAGGCGTTCGTGGGTGCTGCTGCCCGCGGCTTTGCGCAGATGGGCGACATCGTCATAGAGGATGGTCGAGGCGCGCCAGACCGGCGGGCTGACGATCGCGCCGGGCTGGCCGGGCATGCCGGTCCATTCCGGCTTGCGCCCGGCCTGGGCGAGTTTGGTGAGGGGCTTGCGCGTATCGTTGGTCATGCGGCGCCGGTCGCCTTGGGCGTGGCGGGGTCGAAGCCCCATTCCGACCAACTGCCGTCATAGAGGGTGACGGCGTCGTTGCCGAGCGTTTCGAGGCCCGCGAGCAGGATCGCGGCGGTGACGCCGCTGCCGCAGGTGGTGATGACCGGGGCGGCCGGATCGATGCCTGCGCCTTCGATCAGGGCGCGCAGCTCTTCGCCCGATTTCATGCTGTGGTCCGGGTTGAACAGGGCGGAGGAGGGGAGGTTGCGCGATCCGGGGATATGGCCTGACGCCATGCCGGGGCGCGGTTCGGCCTCTTGCCCGGTGAAGCGGCCCGCGCCGCGCGCGTCCAGCACCTGTTCCGCGCCGCTGGCGACATTGGCGATCAGATCCGCCTTTGTGCGGACCTGGCCTGCGGCACGGCGCGCGACGGCGGTGCCGGGGGCCGGGGTTGCCACGCCGCTCTCCGTCGGGCGTCCCTCCGCCAGCCATTTGGGGAGGCCGCCGTCGAGGATCATCGCGGATTGTCCCAGCCCATAGAGGCGCATCATCCACCAGCCGCGCGCGGCGCTGTGGACCGGGCTGTTGTCGTAGACGATGATGCGGCTGTCAGGATTGATCCCCAGCGCCTGGATGCGCTGCGTCATGACATCGTCGGGGGGCAACATGCCGGGGGTCGGGTCCGCCGGGTCGTTCAGCGTCGGCAGGTCGAGGAAGACCGCGCCGGGGATATGGGCGGCTTCAAACTCGGCGCGCGGGTCGCGCGGGGTGCCGGGCAGAAACAGGCTGGCGTCGAGGATGACGAGGTCGGGCTGGCCCAACTCTGCGGCGAGGTCTGCGGTGGAAATGAAGATGGTCATGCGGCGTCCTTCGGCCCTTGTTTGCGCCTGTCTTAGAGCGGGACGGCAAGGGATTAAAGGGCGTTGCGTGTATCAGGCCGGGGTAAGTTCCGCCGCGGCGCGGGCGGCGGGGCGGCGATATTGGCGTGGCCCCTGATCCAGGCGGAGCGGGGCGAGGCGCTGCGCGGGCGGTTCCTGTTCCTGCCCGACGATGAAAGCGCGCGCGGTGCGGCCCTGTTCGACCGGGTCGCCATCCTGCGGCCCCCAGCGATAGGCGGCGTCGAAGGCGGCGAGCGGGATCAGCAGGCTGCGCTGGCCCATCGTCACCGGTACGATCTGGTCGGGCGGCAGGCGCAGTTCGCCGGTCAGCTGGAGCGTTTCGCCCGATGCGATCGATACCGCGCTATGCAGCGGCAGGCCGTCGTCGCCGGTGAAGAAGCCGTTGAGCAACGCCTGCTGCTGCGCCCCGCCGGTGCCCAATATGCCGCGCACCAATATGTCGCGCGCCGGGCGGTCGCCGCGATTGTGCAGGATCAGGCTGTAGCTGATCGTCACGCCCATCAGCGAATAGCGCGCCTGGGACACGATCAGGTCCATGGCGAGCCAGGGGCGATCGGACGCCTGCGGTGCCGGGGTGCGCGCGGTGGCCGGCGCGGTGGGCGTGACGCGGACAGTGTCGACGGGCGAGGGTGGCGCAGCGGGCGCTTCGGGCGTGGCGACTGGCACGGGTTCCGACGCCGGTTCGGCCAGCGGCGTTGCGGTCAGGCGGCGACGACGCAGCAGGAAGGCGGCGGCCAACACGGCTAGGGCAAGCGCGCCGCCGACGATCCATGGCCAGGACAGTGGGCTGGCGTCTTCAGTCGTGGAGGCGGCCGGTTTCGGGTTTTCCACGGCATTGGCGGCGGGCGCGGGGAGCGGCTGGGGCGTCGGCGCAACCGGGGCGCTGGCGTTGGCGGGTGCGTCGTTGGTCGCAGGCTGCGTTGGCGTCGTCGCGGCGGGGGCGGCTTCAGGCGCGCGGGTTGTTGATTGCGCGGGCGGCGGCGTCGCGCGGTCGGTCTGGCGTGGCGAGCGCGGCGTTTCGGCGGGCGTCGCGGACGGCGCGGGGCGCGGACGGCTGGGCTGTGGCGTCGGCTGCACCGTGGCGGGTGGCCGCGTCACCGTGGGCGCGATGACTGGGGGCGCGGGAGACTGGGTCGCGCTGGGCGTGACGGGATCGCGATAGACGTTGAGTTCCGGTCCCTGCCGGTTCGTGTTGGGCGCGGGCGTCGTGTTGGCGGGCGGCAGCTGGAAGCCGGGGACGGTTTCCTGCGCCTGCTGGGCATGGACGGGCGCGGCGGACAGTGCGGCAATGGCCAGCATGGGCGCCAGCAGCGGCGCGGCGAACGACAACGGACGAATAGGATACCCCATGGCCCTGCCAAGGCACAAGAATCGCTGAACCGCAAGTGAACAATGCGGGGCGATGACATCAGGCGTGCAATCGCGTAGATGGCCGGGCATGACAGACCTTCCCACCGCGCCCCTGCATCTGGGGCAGAGCAGCGCCCTTCCCGCCAGCCCGGAAGCGGCCGTGCTGGATTATGTGGCCAATCCGCGCCCCGGCAAACCCTATCTGGTGCGCTTCACCGCGCCGGAATTCACCTCGCTCTGCCCGGTGACCGGCCAGCCCGACTTCGCCCATCTGGTGATCGATTATGCGCCGGGCGCGACGATCGTCGAATCGAAATCGCTCAAGCTGTTCCTGGGCGCGTTCCGCAACCATGCCGCCTTCCATGAGGATTGCACCGTGGGGATTGGCGAGCGGTTGTTCGCCGAGATGGACCCGATCTGGTTGCGCATCGGCGGATATTGGTATCCGCGCGGCGGCATCCCGATCGACGTCTTCTGGCAATCGGGCGAGCCGCCAGCGGGGATGTGGCTGCCCGCGCAGGATGTGCCGGGGTATCGCGGCCGGGGGTAATCCTGACATCCGTTCGTTTCGAGCGAAGTCGAGAAACGAGGCAAAGCCGAGTGCAGCGAAGCTAAACCCAAGCACAGCGCTATCCGCTTCTCGACTTCGCTCGAAGCGAACGGGGGTGCGTTTGGGTCGGTCCTGTTTGACGAACGGGTAATAGGGTTCGACCAACGACAGTGCGACCGCGCGCCATCGCTTGACCGATGCAGCGAAACGGGTGATCCCGCGTTTATCGCGCGCGTGATAGGATATCATGCGCCCCAAGACGTGTCGGAGTCTGCTAGTCCTATGTCCCTCAAGAAAGTCCTGCCGCTGCTGATTGCGGCCGCCCCCGTCGCCCTGTTGTCGCCTGCGCTGGCCCAGGCCGCCCCCACCGGCCCCGCCGCTGGCATCACCACCCAGTTGCCGCGCGGCGCTGCGCCCAGCCATTATGCGATTGAGGTGACGCCCGATGCGGCGAACCTCAAATTCACCGGCAAGGTGACGATCGACGTGACGGTCGCCACGGCGCTGCCGACGCTGGTGCTGAACGCGGCGGACCTGACCGTTTCTTCCGTGACGCTGACGCCCGTAAAGGGCAAGGCGATCAAGGGCATGGCGAAGGTGGACGCCGACGCGCAGACCGTGAGCCTGGATTTCGGCAAGCCGATCGCGCCTGGCAATTACAAGGTCGATATCGTCTATGCCGGCATCATCAACCAACAGGCCAACGGCCTGTTCGCGCTCGATTATACCGACAATGCGGGCGCAGCGAAGCGCGCGCTGTTCACCCAGTTCGAGGCGCCCGACGCGCGCCGGTTCGTGCCGAGCTGGGACGAGCCGAGCTATAAGGCGACGTTCGACCTGTCCGCCGTCATCCCCACGGGCCAGCTGGCGGTCGGCAACATGCCGGTCAAGGCGACCAAGGATATGGGCGGCGGCAAAAGCCTGGTGACGTTCGGCACCAGCCCCAAAATGTCCTCCTATTTGCTGTTCTTCGGTCTTGGCGAACTGGACCGGGCGACCAAGATGGCCGGCAATACCGAAGTCGGCGTCATCGTCGGCAAGGGCAATACCGGCAAGGCGCAACTGGCGCTCGATGCGTCGGCCAGCATCCTGCCCTATTTCAATGATTATTTCGGCGTGCCCTATCCGCTGCCCAAGCTGGATAATGTCGCTGGCCCCGGCCAGAGCCAGTTTTTCAGCGCGATGGAGAATTGGGGCGCGATCTTCACCTTCGAACGTGCGCTGCTGGTCGATCCGCGATTCACGTCCGAAGCGACCAAGCGCCGCATCTACGAAACCGTTGCGCATGAAATGGCGCATCAGTGGTTCGGCGATCTCGTCACCATGGCGTGGTGGGACGATCTGTGGCTGAACGAGGGCTTTGCGAGCTGGATGGCGACCAAGGTGACCGACAAGCTGCAACCCGACTGGGAAATGCTGCTCACCCGCGTCGATGGGCGCGAGGCGGCGATGAGCCTCGATTCGCTCGCCACCACCCATGCCGTGGTGCAGAAAATCACCACCGTCGATCAGGTGAACCAGGCGTTCGACGCTATCACCTATCAAAAGGGCGAAGCGGTCATCACCATGCTGGAAGGCTATGCCGGCGAAGATGCGTGGAAGGCGGGCATTCAGGCCTATATGAAGGCTCATGCTTACGGCAACACCGTAACCGACGACCTGTGGAAAGCGGTCGAGGGTGCGGGGGCCAAGGGGCTAGTGTCGATCGCGCATGACTTTACGTCGAAGCCGGGTATCCCGCTGGTCACGGTGGACAGCGCCGTCTGCAAGGGCGGATCGACGGTCCTGACGCTGAGCCAAAGCGAGTTCAGCCGCGACCAGAAGACCAAGGCGCCGCTGTCTTGGAACGTGCCGGTCAAGGCGCAGACCATTGGCGGCGAGGCGCAGCGGCTGATCTTGCAGGGCAAGGGGACGGTGACGCTGCCGGGCTGCGGCGCCTATGTCGTCAATGCGGGGCAGACAGGCTATTATCGATCGCTCTATCCCGCCGCGAACGTAAAGGCGCTGGCGAAGGATTTCACCAAGCTGGCGAGCATCGACCAGACCGGGTTGTTGGCCGACAATTTCCAGCTTGGCCTGGGCGGCTATCAGCCGATCGGCCTGGCGATGGATCTGGTGGACGCGGTGCCCGCGACCGCCAGCCCCGCCGTGCTGGCTGAAGTGCCGGAGTATATCGCCAGTGCCCATGCGATGCTGGAAAGCGACCAGGCGGCGCAGGCGCGCGTCGCGGCCTATGGTTCGGCCAAGCTGGGGCCGGTGCTGGCGGGGATCGGCTATGACGCAAAGCCGGGCGAAGCGGCGCAGGCGCCGGTGCTGCGCCAGGCGCTGGTGGCGACGCTGGGCGACATGGGCGACAAGGCGGTTGTGGCGGAAGCCAATCGCCGCTTCGCCCAGCCCGCTTTGCTCGATGGGCCGCTGCGCAACACCTGGCTGTCGATCATTGCAAAGAACGCCGATCAGACGACTTGGGACAAGCTGCGCGCGATGGCCAAGGGCGCGAAGACCGACCTGGAGAAGAGCAGCACCTATGCGTTGCTCGGCGGGGCGAAGGACGAAAAGCTGGCGGCGCAGGCGCTCGACCTTGCCATGACCGACGAGCCGGGCAAGACGACGAGCGCGGCGATCATCAGTGCGGTCGGTGCCGAGCATCCGATGATGGCGGTCGATTATGTGCTGGCGCACCGGGCGCAATATGAGGCGATGATCGACGTGTCGGCGCGCAGCCAAGCCCTTGCAAGACTCGGCGGCGGATCGGCCGATCCGGCGATGGCGACCAAGCTGGACGCCTATGCCACCCAATATCTGACGCCCGAATCGCGCAAGGTGGTGGATCGTTCCATCTCCGCGATCAAGACGCGGATCGAGACGCGGAGCCGGTTGCAGGCGCCGCTGACCGCCTGGTTCGCGGCTAGGAAGTAAGCGTGAGGGGCGGTGGCGCGATCCACCGCCCTTTTTGATTCAGAAAAGGCGGCGTTCCCGCGCGGCGCGTTCCAGATCGTCGCGGAAGGCGGGGTGGGCGATGGCGATGAGCGCGCGGGCGCGATCGGCCAGGCTTTTGCCCTTCATGTCGGCGGAGCCGAATTCGGTGACGACGATATGGGTGTCGGTGCGCGGCGTTGTGACCGGGCCGTCGAGCCAGGGGACGATGCGTGATACTGTGCCCTTGGCGGCGGTGGAGTGGCAGGCGATGATCGACCGGCCGCCCCTTGACGCATAGGCGCCGCGCACGAAGTCGAGCTGGCCGCCGGTGCCGCTATATTGGCGGCCGTTGACGAACTCCGAATTGCAGGCGCCCGCCAGGTCGAGTTGCAGCGTAGCGTTGACCGAGAGCATGGCATCGTTCTGGGCTATGATATGGGGTGCGTTCACATAATCGACCGGGCGGGCTTCGAGCGTCACATTGTCGTGCAGGAAATCATAGAGCGGCTGGTCGCCCATGGCGAAGGCGAAGACCGATTTGCCCGGATGCAGGCTCTTGGCGCTGTTGTCGACCACGCCGGCCTGGATCAGGCTGACGAGACCGGGCGAAAGGAGTTCGGTATGGATGCCAAGGCGGCGATGGCCCATGAGCGCGGCGCAGACCGCGTCGGGCACCGCACCGATGCCCATTTGCAGGCAGGCGCCATCGTCCACCATGGCGGCGATGATCGCGCCGATCGCGTCGTCTGTGGCGTTGCGGGGCAGGGACGGGATCTGGCAGAGCGGGACATGATGTTCGACCAAGGCGGCGACGTCGGACACATGGATCAGGCAGTCGCCATGGACATAGGGCATGGCGGGGTTGACCTCCACGATCAGCCGGACGCCGCTGCGCGCGACCGCCAGCGCATAATCGGTGTCGGTGCCGAGGCTGAAATAGCCGTTCGCGTCCATGGGCGAGACGGTGGTGATGAAGCTGTCCACGCCGATATGATCGGTCAGGGCGCGGGGTATCTGGTGGAAGGGGACCGGCAGCAATTCGGTGAGAGGTTCAACGCCGCTTGCCAGCAGCGCGTCATTGGCGCGCTCCACGCCGCCATGGAACAGGCTGATCCGGCGGATGCGGTCAGTGAGGTCGGGGGCGAGGATGGCGGCAGCGGACGCGGCGGGCGCGAGCATGGCGTAGAGGGTGGCGTCGCGCAGCGCGCCGGCGCGGACCCGATCGGCCAGCGCCGCCGCCAGCGCGGGCGGGAAGCTGACGGCGAGGCCGGCGACGATCTTCGCGCTGTGCGGGATCAGCGCGACGGCCTGGTCCGCCGTCATCCGCTTGGCTTCATATAGGTCTTTGATCGTCATGCCCTCTCCCCGGCTTGTTGCCGCCTTGTCGGCCGGACCGGGGGAGAGAGCAATCCACCATTAGTGGGACATCAGCGCGGCAACCCCAGCGCCTTGACGATATCATCCCAGGCGACCAGCTTGAAATTCTGGGCCGCGGCCGCATTATGGCCGTCCTGCGCGATGAACAGCCCGCCAGGATAGGCGGGGCCAAAATCGCCCAGCATCAGTTCGATGCCGTCGGTTTCCTCCGACCCGCCAATGGCCCCGTCGACCACGCGGAAGCGGCCGACATAGCTGTCGTCGCTGATCCGATAGAGGACATAGGCATTGTCGCCCTGGCTGGAGACGAGGACATAGCCGTCCTTCTCGCCCACGGGCGCGATGGCGACGCCTTCGGCATCCATGACCAGATTCTTGCCGTCGGCCGCGGCGATTTTGGTAGGGGTGGTCGATCCGGTCGCGCGCGCATCGAAGCGCCACAGACCGACATCTTCTTCCGCCACATAGAGCGTGCCGGTGCGGTCATCGACGGCGCAGCCCTCCGACTGGGTGCCCAGCTTCATGGTGCGGACGATCTTGCCGCTGGGCGTTGCGCCTGATGCGTCGATCGCCACCTGGTTGATCGTGCCGTCCTTCAGCACGATGAAGGCGGACAGGACGCCCGCGTCACGGCCAAGGCAGATGCCATAGGCTTCGCCCGCGCCGCCATCGACCTTGCCCAGCGCGGTCAGCTTCGCGGTGGCGGGGTCGAGGCGGAAGAGCGCGATCCTGGCATGGGCGATGTCGTTGCGGTCGCTGGCGGCGACCAGGATGCCGGGCGCGCCGCCTATCGCCACGCCGTCCTTCAGATCGACATTATTGACTCGGCCGGCGTCGATGAAGCTGCGGGTCTTGCCGTCCAGGCCATAGACATAGAGGCCGGCCTTCTTGTCGGTGCCCACGATCAGGCTTTGCGCCGGGTCGGCGGCGTTGCGCCAGATCGCCGGATCGTCGGCCGCGTCGGCGTTCGCGGTGCCGACCGGGGTGGTTTCCCCGCGCGCGGTGACCGAGACGGCAGGGGTTGCATTGGCGATGCGGACGGCGACCGGGACTTCGACTTCGGCGGTAGTGCAAGCGGACAATGTAATAAAAGTGAAACAGGAAATCATTGAACTGTAATATTTATTACGCGATCCGGTCATGTTTAACTCCTAGCGGCCCAATGCGACGGGCCAATACAAGAAAGCGCCCGATGGTCAATTAAACTCTTTAAGACATAGGGGGCACATATGGTCGCGAATAAGTGGCTGATGCTTGGTTGCGCATCTTTGGCGATGATTTCTTCTCACGCTTTTGCTCAGGCGCCGGCCGCGGCGGACGACATCGCCAAGACGGACGGGCCGATCACCCAGGCGAGCGACATCGTCGTCATCGCCGGCATCGGCTATCGCGACCGCACCGACACGCCCGAACCCGTGTTGAAATATGGCACCGAATATTTCCAGCGCTTCGAGCCGCTGACCGCGGGCGATGCCCTGAAGCGCGTGCCGTCCGTGACCTTCCTGTCGGATGTGATCGAAAGCGACGCGCCGCGCCTGCGTGGTCTGCCGCCGGGCTATACCCAGATCCTGATCAACGGCGAGCGCGTGCCTGGCTCCAGCGCGGACCGCAGTTTTTTCCTCGACCGTATCCCGGCCGAACTGATCTCCAGCGTCGAAATCGTCCGCTCATCCTCTGCGCGTCGCACCGGCGACGCGGTGGCGGGATCGCTCAACATCAATCTGCGCGACGGCTATGAACTGAATGGCGGCTATGTCCGCGCCGGTGGCCTGGTCTATGACGATAATGAACTGGAACCCAGCCTGGGTCTGGTCTGGGGCGGCGCGGTCGGCCCCGGCCGTTTGCTGCTGGGCGCGAACTTGCAGGGACGCCACAACCCGAAGAAGAAGGAAAGCTATCGCTACGGCGATTCGCCGGAAAACGACGCGGACTATGCGACCGACGAGTTCGACAATCGCGAGGACCAGACCGACACGCGCGACGGCAAGGATTACAGTTTCAACGGCAGCTATGAAATCGACACGGGCGACACCAATTTCAAGCTGAACGGCTTCTATGTGAAGACCGACCGGACCGAGACCGAGCGCAGCTTCGAATATGACGACGCCACCGCGGTCACCGGCCCGGTGCCGACCGGCAATCTGCTGAGCGACAACGCCAATGTCGCCAAGATCGACCAGGAGAATTTCACGATCGACGGCAAGCTGAGCCATGAATGGTCGGCGGGCAAGACGTCGGTGCGCGTGGGCTATGCCAAGTTCATCGAAGATCGTCGCGAGACCGAATATGAGATCGGTTTCGACGTGGACGAGGGCGACGATCCTGAGTTCGAGGGCGCGCTGACCCAGACCGACATCAAGGACCAGGAATTTTCGGTCAAGCTGGAGCATGAAGTGCCGCTCAGCGAGACGATGAAGTTCGTGTTCGGCGGCTTTTATCAGGACAAGAACCGCCGCACCGGCATCTTCGAGGCGGAATCCGATGATAATGGCGATGCCGGGTTCGACTGGAACCAGTTCGAGCGTAACCCGACCGAGCTGGCGGGCGCCTTTGGCGATCTGGAAGCGGCCGATGGCGGCGATAACCGGATCAAGGAAAAGCGTCGCGATGCCTTCGCCCTGGTGGAAGGCAATATGGACAGCCTGAAGTGGGAAGCGGGCCTGCGCTACGAACATACCAAGGTGCGGATCAGCGACTATACCGTCGACGCCGACCTGCGCGACCAGAAGGCCAGCTATGACGCTTTCCTGCCGTCGGCCTCGTTCAAATATTCGCTGACCGCCAGCGACCGCATCATCGGGTCGGTCGCGCGCACGCTGCGCCGTCCAGAGTTCAACTATATCTCGCCAGCCTTGCTGGAAGAAGAAGTGGGCGACAGCGACCTGCTGGGCAATCCGCAACTGCGGCCCGAAAAGGCGTGGGGCGTGGACCTGGGCTATGAACATCGCATGGGCACCGGCGGCATCGTCGGCGTCAACCTGTTCTATCGCAAGATCAAGGATTTGATCGAGCTGACCAACACCGGCGTCGAAGGATCGGAAGGCGAAGGCACCTTCGTCTATCAGCCCAAAAATGTCGGCGACGGCAAGGTGTGGGGCGTGGAGTTCGACCTATCGACCAATTTGGGCGTGATCGGCCTGCCCGACACTGGCATTTTCGGCAATGTGTCATGGCTGGACAGCGAAGTCACCGATTTTGCGGGCAAGCGCCGGTTCAACGACCAGTCCAAATATGTCTATAATTTCGGCTTCATCCAGGATTTCCCAAAGGCGGAGGCCGCCTTCGGCGCGACCTATCGCAAGCAGGGCGCGGCCTTTGGTCGCGTGATTTCGGAAGAAGTGACCACCACCTATGGCGCGGACCTGGAAATCTTCGTGGAAAAGCGGTTCGGCAAGAAGTTCACCATCCGCGCCGTTGGCTCCAACCTGCTGAATGGCGCCAAGCGCGAAGTGTTCAACAAGTTCGACAATCTGGCCGACCAGCTGGATCGCAACTTCGACGAATATGAACTGGAGAGTGAAAAGGCGGGGCCAGTGTTCCAGGTCATGGCGCGCATGGCGTTCTGATCCGTCGGCACAATCGTAAGGGAAGGGCCGCGCGATGCGCGGCCCTTTTTCGTTCAGCGGCCCGTGTTGAGATAGGCGGCGACGGCATCGACGCTGTCGCCGACGACATCGATGGCCTCCGCCAATTCTTCGGGCGATACGTCAAAGCGATAGGTCCAGTAGAGGATTGCCGCTTCATTATCCAACGTGACGCGGTCTGCATCCATATAGGGGTCGCTGGTCTTTGGTGCGTGTCTCATAGGACAGGTACAAACGCATAAATCGCGACGCTTTTCCGCTTCCCTTTAGGACAGGTTGCTTAGGCCAGTGGTCGGATTCTGACATTCGATACCGTATGACGGCAAGTCGCGCTCGAATGTCAAAATCCGTTCGGACCACGGGAAATCTTAGATGCTAGTGGATTTTACGATTTTGACATTTGCAGGCCCATCCCAGCCGCCAGGGGATGCAAATGTCAACATCACTCCACTAGCGGGCTGCTCGCCCAGTTTTTTAGCTTGGCGTAGAGCGCGGCGATCCCGCCTGCGAAGATCAGGATGGCGAGCGGCACGGCCCAGGGATTTTCCGCCACCAGCGCGAGCGGCGCATCGCTGTCGGTGCTGGCGACGATACCGGCGAAGGCGACGCCGAACAGGCTTTCGCCGACGATGAAGCCGGTCGCCATCAGCACGCCCATGCGCTCGGCAAATTCCGGGTTCGCCTGACGCAGGGACCAGCGGTTGTAGAGATGGCCGATCACCGCGCCGACCGGGATCAGCAGGGTGAGCGCCATCGGCAGGTAGATGCCCATGCCGACCGCGAGCGGTGGCAGGCGCAGCTTGCCCGACTTGCCCAGCAGTTCATCGACCAGCACCACCGCCGCGCCGATCCCGGCACCAATGCCGATCAGGCCCCAGTCGAGATCGCCGCCCAGCACGCCCTTGGCGAGGGCGGAGATGAGCGCAGCCTGGGGCGCGGGCAGGGCGTTCGGCCCAGCGCCGGGCGCGCCGGCGAAACCGAAGGCGCTGTTCAGGAGGTCGAGCACCGGCGGGATCACCAGCGCGCCGAACAATACGCCCAGGATCAGCGCAATCTGCTGCTTCCACGGCGTCGCACCGACCAATTGGCCAGTCTTGAGGTCTTGCAGATTATCGTTGGAGATGGTGGCGATGCCGAAGACGATGGCGGTGGTGAACAGGGCATAGGCGATCAGCGCCTGCGTCTGCTGGGGGTCGTCGCCGCCCGATCCGTAGATGGCGGCGAGCATCAGCGATGCGCCCAGCACGGCGAGGATGCCGACACCTGAAATCGGGCTGTTCGACGCGCCGATCAGGCCCGCCATATAGCCGCAGACCGACGCGATGATGATGCCCGCGACCAACACATAGGCCAGCGTCAGGCCGATGATCGGCACCGGATTATCGGCGATCGGGCCGCCCTGGGCAAAGACCCAGAGCAGGAAGCCGATCGGCACCAGCGCGGCGAGGATCGTGCCGCCGACGATGGAGATGGGCAGGTCGCGCTCGGTTATGTCGAGGTCGGCGGCATTGCCCGCCTTGCGCGTGGCGTTGGCGACCAGGGCGGATCGGATGCCGCTGACGATCGGGCCGAGGATCTTGAGCAGGGTCCAGATCGCCGCGACGCCGATGGTGCCCGCGCCGATGAAGCGCGCCTTCATGCGGAAAGTGGTGCCGACCAGGTCGGCGAGGTCCGCGCCGGCGGGGACGGGGGTGGTGAGGTAAGGCACGATGCCGACCCAGCTGATAAGCAGGCCGATGAACATGGCGACGCCCACGGAAAGCCCGACGAGATGGCCGACGCCGATCAGCGCCATCGAGAAACTGGTGGAGACGGACGTCGCGCCCCCGCCGAACGTGAAGAATGTGGCGGCTTCTTCGGCCAGGATTTTTGTCTTGGCGATGATCGAGAAGCTGGCGGCGGCGATCGCGCTGGCGACGATGGCGGCGAGGCCCCGGCGGTTTTCCTCCAGCCCCTCGCGCGAGCCCGCGCCGACTTTCAGCACTTCGGCGGCGGCTACGCCTTCGGGATAGGGGAGGTCGGAGCCGGTCACGAGCGCGCGGCGCAGCGGCACCGAATACATGACGCCCAATATGCCGCCCAGCGCGATGGTGCAGGCCGACAGCCAATAGGGAAAGCCCTGCCACCAGCCGATGATGACCAGGCCCGGCAGCACGAAGATGATCGCCGAGAGCGTACCGGCGGCGGACGCGATGGTCTGGACGATATTGTTTTCCAGGATCGTGCCGGTCGAAAACAGCCGCAGCACCGCCATGGAGATGACCGCCGCGGGGATGGAGGTGGCGAAGGTCAGGCCGATCTTGAGGCCCAGATAGACGTTCGCCGCGGTGAAGATGAGGGTGATGAGCGCGCCCAGGATCACGCCCCTGATCGTCAGCTCCGCCATCGGCGTTGCCTTGCTATCCGTCGTCACCCGCATGTCCCCTTGGCTTTTCTGGCATCCTTGATCCGGCTGGTAATAATGTTGCTTGGCCGTGGATCAATCGGAAAGTGATATGCGACGGACTATGGACCCGCGCTGCGCATGAGGACAGCGCAAAAAAGCGGCGCTGTTTATGAACTTTTGCCGCTGCCTGTACCGACCGGCAAGGACTGATCGAGCCAGGCATTGACCAGCCCCGTCCAGCGCTGATAGCCGCGCGCATTCATGTGCAACCCGTCGGGGCGGAAGAGCGAGGCGTCGGGCAGGCCGTCGCGCGCCAGCAGCACGGTGCCGACGTCGAGATAGTCGAACTTTTCCGCCTTGGCGCGCGCGGCGATGGCGGCGTTGACCTGCGCCATTTTGGGCCAGAGCGTCCAGCGGATCGGGCTGGGCTTGAGCGAGAGCCAGACGATGGCGGCGCGCGGATAATCGGCGCGCAGCCGCTTGAGCAGGGCGAGGATGTCCCGCGACACTGCGTCGGGCGTCGTGCCCGCGGCCAGGTCGTTTTCCCCCACATAGACGACCACCGAGCGGGGCGGGACGGGCGGCAGCAGCCGCTTGTAATAATGGAGGACATGGGCGGTGGTCGCGCCACCGAAACCGCGATTGACGGTGCCAATATCGGTGAAGCTGCCCGCTATGTCCCATAGCCGGATGCTGGAGCTGCCCAGGAAGAGGGTGGCGTCGCGCACGGGCGCACCGGCGCTGTTGGCCTTGGCGAAGGCCTCCACTTCGTTGGAGAAGGGGAAGGTGGGGTCGGCATTGGGCGCGGGGTTGGCGCGGCCAGGCGCGGGCGGCGGCACCGCGGCGGCGGGGGCCGCCAGCGCGCAGGCGAGCAGGGCCAGCAGCGCCGTCCGGCGGAGGCCCGCGCCTGGCATTGCGCCCTTAATGGCGGTGGAGCGGACGCAGGCGATATTTGCCGTCCGCATAGGGGCCGAACATGCCGGTGATGGCGGGGTGATCGACCGGCTCGTCGCTGTCGTCATTGACCAGATTTTGCTGGCTGACATAGGCGACGTAGCTGGATTCGCCATTTTCGGCGAGCAGATGGTAGAAGGGCTGGTCCTTGTCGGGCCGCGCGGTTTCAGGGATAGCCTCATACCATTCCTCGCTATTGGCGAAGACCGGATCAATATCGAACACGACGCCGCGAAAGCCGAACATGCGATGCTTGAGCACATCGCCGATATTGAAGCGGGCATGGACGATCGGCGGGGCGGTGACGCCAGCGCCGAAAATCTGAATCGTGTCTTTCATGCCTCCAATTTAGGATGCTGCTGCGCGGACACAAGAAAAATACCGGAAAGGCTGCTTGGCAAGGACGATTTCATTCGCTAATGGCCGCCCCTCGACCGGGACGGCGCAAGTCGGACCATCTGCGGAGAGGTGGCAGAGTGGTCGAATGCACCGCACTCGAAATGCGGCGTGCCCGAGAGGGTACCGTGGGTTCGAATCCCACCCTCTCCGCCATTTGACCCTCCGCAGGGGTCTCCAGAAGTCCACTGATATCGACTTTTTCTCCCTGATTACTGACGCTTGGCTCACCAGCTCGGCCGCAGTCGTCCACAGCCCTCCGCAGGCGTTTTGCGGTGATTGTGGTACTGATTCGTGGTCTCGGCGGTCGAAAAACGTGGTACTTTTTGGAGACGACGACCGATGCTCAGTGACGCCAAAGTCCGGGCGGCCAAGCCCCGCCCCAAATCCTACAAACTGACCGACACCAATCGCCTGTTCCTGCTCGTGACGCCGAGCGGGGGAAAGCTGTGGCGGTGGAATTACAGCTACGACGGCAAGCAGAAAACGATGGCCTTCGGCGCCTGGCCCCAGGTGGGATTGGCGGATGCCCGAGCGAAGCGGGATGAGGCCAGCGGACATCTGATGGAAGGCGACGATCCCACGATCCTGAGGAAACTCAAGGTTGTGGCCAAGCTCGAGGCCGGCAGGCAGACCTTCGAGCGGGTCGCGCGGGCGTGGCATGAGAATGCCAAAGCGCAATGGGCTATCGTACATGCCGCCGATATTATTCGCAGCCTGGAAAGGGATGTGTTTCCGGCCATCGGTGACATGCCGATCGCCCAGCTGACGCCCCCGCTCGTTCTGAGCGTCTTGCGGGAGATCGAGGCGCGCGGCGCGATCGAGACTGCAAAGCGCGTCCGGCAGCGCATTTCAGCGGTCTTCATCTATGGTATCGCAGAGGGTATCGCGACGAGCGATCCTGCCGAGAAGCTGGGAGCGGTCCTCAAGCCCCTGCGAAAAGGGCGTCAGCCTGCAATCACCGATCTCGTTCCCCTTCGCCGGATGATCCGCACGGCTGAGGAAGATTATGCGCGCCCCGTCACGCGTCTCGCCCTTCGTCTGCTCGCGCTGACCGCGGTGCGACCCAGTGAACTGCGCGGCGCGCAGTGGGATGAGTTCGAGGATCTGAACGGCTCGGAGCCCTTGTGGCGCATTCCGGCCTGGAGGATGAAGGGCGACGCCGATCGCAAGGATGAGCTCCACGGCGATCATCTCGTGCCGATCACGCCACAGGCATTGGCGGTATTGAGGGCAGTGTGGCCGCTTACGGGTGAAGGACCGCTGGTTTTCCCCAGCAACCGCCACGCCCATCGCCCCATGAGCGAAAATGCCATCGGCTATCTTCTCAATCGGGCCGGTTACCACGGCCACCATGTCCCTCATGGGTTCCGCGCCGCCTTCTCTACGATCATGAATGAGTGGGCCGAGCGCGAAGGCAAGGAACATGATCGCAAAGTGATCGACCTCATGCTTGCCCATGTCCCTACGGGCAAGGTTGAAGGGGCGTATAATCGCGCAGCCTACATGCCCCGTCGCAGGGAACTCGCCATGGCCTGGGCTGACATGTTGAGTGACGGCTTGTCCGCACCGTCAGTCCTGCTTGATCTGCCCGCAAAGGCAATGGGACCGCAATCGCGTCGACGGGTGCTACCACCTGTCGATATCGAGTTTCGTTTTCCCACCCGAAGGCGCAGCTCCGCTAAGATCATTGCTCGCTAGAGTAAGGCGGGTGCAGAATCCTTCATGACAGGAGGGGGCTGTCGGCCCCCTCCATTGTGCTCGCCACATTATGGAATGGCCGCTTGGATAGATGTCCTCGCCCAGGTAACACGCGCCACTGGCGAAGCGTCCTGCGATCAGACATCGCGCCGATCCGGTAATGTGCTGAGCAGTGCGCTGGCCGAGACGATATGGATATCATCGCCCGCCAGGCGACGAGCTTCGGCCTTCTTGAATTCGGCGTCATAACGCACATAGCCAAATGGCTCGTCCGCTGCGACCACCAGCATAGTCGTTGTTGCGCCGACTGATGCCATGATCCGACCACCATTGGCGGCAATTTGTTGCGCCAGGCGGCCGTTGCGAGACTCGCCAAGAATGGCAATGCGCTGACCTTTCAATGTGCCGTCGGGAGCGGGCGTGGGCGGTGCCGTTGCGCGTTTTCTTGGCTGGGGTGCCAGCCAGTATGATAATTGCAAACCGGTATGATCGATCGCTTTCACGACGATCATGCCTGCCGCGCGGGCGTCGCTGAGCGCATCATGATGCTTGAGCGGGATACCCAGATGTTTCGCCACGATATTGAGCCGATGGCTGGGCAGCTCGGGCCAGGCGCGCTTGGCAACTCGGACACTATCCAGCCATGTGGTCTCGAGCATCGCGCGATCATTTATACGGCATGCTGCTGCGAGGGCGCCCTTGTCAAAATAGGAATGGGCCACGGTCGTGCGGCCATTCAGATGGGCTTGAAGGATGCCGTGAACGTCAGCGAAACAGGGTTGGCCCAGTACGTGGCTGGCAGCAATCCCGTGGATCCGCGTATTGAAGCTGCTGAAATGATCCTGCGGATCGACAAGGGTCTCATACTCAAACGCGACAGCGCCGTTGCGAAAGCCGACAATGCCTATCTGGCAGATGCTGCTGACACGCGAGCACGCCGTCTCGACGTCGATGACCACGAAGTCTGGTTCTTCGGTATCGCCATTTCGTGCAGTTGCCGCGGCGTTGGCAGAGAGGTTGGCGTGAAGGGGTTGGAACATATCAGGATCATACGCGGCGCTTAAAGCGTTGCACAAGGCCCTTGGCGCGGACAATCTTCGATGTGCATTGGCTTTTGGGAGCCATGCCGACATCGATGATGATCTGCTGTCCAACATCACACAGACGCTTTGGCAGGCGAGAAGCAGGGCGGTGGCAGCAAGATCAGCGGGCTCGTTCCTGCGGAATGACAAACTGGTTTCGGATCGCCGGAGAAATCGCACGGCATATGGCACGAAACATGGAATCCGATACCGCCCCGCATAGATCAGGCACATGAATATCGGTTCATATTTCCGCCTTGAAGGCATGCTGATTGCGGGCGCGACAAGCCTGTATGTCCAGGCTCGTGATGGCGCTTTCTGGGAGATCGGAAAGCTGAAGGATGTCGGGCATCTGCTGCAAAGCAATGTTGTCGTCGAGGGCATTCGCACAGGCGCACAAAGCGTGGCAGTAAATTGGATCGAGGCCATGAGGCCGATCCAGCATGCGATGAGTAGCATCGGCATGTAGCGTCAGGAATTCGCGCTTTGAGGTGCTCCTAGCCGGTTGGGTTGGGTCGCGAGCGGCCGAGGGAACAGTGCGACTGTGTCGACGTCGATTGCATCGAAGGAGCGGGCCAAGAAGACAGCTGTAAAAGCAGGGGCCGCGTAAACAACAAAGGCCCGCCCGGCAAAGCCGAGCGGGCCAGTAAAAGGCTTGAAGCCTTCGGGTCGCGCTATCCTGCTATGCTCATGCAATCGATTCGCATTGTATGAATCGGACATAAAGGAGAATAGTTCCGTTACGGAAAGCGTGAAAACAAACTGCCGAGATTGGCAGCTCCATCAAGCGACACAAGTCTGACCGGTGGTGTCCATATGGAGCGCAATCTTCAGTCGGGCATCATTGCCGAACGCACCCTGATTGAAGGGAAGGCTAGATATGCCCGACCGGGCTAGTCGCCCCTATGACGTCACCGCGCGAGCGCCTTTGCCTCACCCCATACCGGCCGCAGATTGTCGCTCCAAAGCTTGCTGGTCTGCGGCCACGTACACCTGTTAAGCCTCACCGGTAGTCGACATAACATTTCTGCTGACGATAGCTTCCAGCTCAAAGCAGGTTATTGAAGTTCTCCATCGATGATTTCGGGAATAAGCGGCACAAGTTCGCGCGCCAGAAAACCCACTTCGCCAATGACCTTCGTCAAGGTTCTTCCTGCTCTTCCATGGACCCAGGCACCCCAGGCAGCAGCACGAAGTGCGGGTGCACCCCGCGCTGCCAAGCCCCCGATGAGGCCAGCCAGGACATCGCCCGAGCCACCCGTGCCGAGCCCGACACAGCCATCGCTATAGACAAGACTTTCTCCGTCGGGCGACGCCACATAGCTTTTATCCCCTTTCAGGAGAATGACTGCGCTCCATCGCGATGCCATTTCGATGGCTACCGCCAAGGGCCTCGCCTTAATTTCCTCGACTGAAAGGCCGCTAAGAGCAGCCATCTCCCCATAATGGGGCGTAAAAATCACATTCTCTTTTACTCGCCACCGTGATGGGTCGAAGTCACGCAGTGAAACCAGAGCCGCGGCGTCGAGAATGAGACTGCCAGGAAAATCGAGGCTATCGAGGAGATTGGCGACAAATGTCCGCGCTCCTTTGCCCGAGCTCATGCCTGGTCCCAGGACAAGCGTGTCGCAGGACTTGATTCGAGCCTTCAATATTTCCGCTGCTGCAGGAGCGATTTCTCCCTCTTCGTCGGCGGGCAGCGCGATCATGGCGGCCTCCGGTACGAGCACGCCCAGGGACAAGGCCGAAGATCGCACGGTCGCCATCTGCAGCTTTCCGGCGCCTGCGCGTAGCGCAGCTTCGCCGGTGAGGCGAAGCGCACCGGGCACGAATTCGGCACCTCCAACCACCAGGACGCGGCCGCGGCCGTTCTTGTCGGCGCCTTGCGCGATCGCTGGCAGTGGATGTCCCTTCAGCCACGCCTCGTCGAGCTGCTGGCAACTCATCCGCGTGCACCGGCTATGGCATCGGGCGCGCGGGTAACGGGCATGTCCTCCCGCTCGACCGGGGCCGTCACATTGTATCGACCGAGCAATAGCCCTCCATCCTTGCCCGTCTCCGCGTCGAATGCATATTCGGTGATGGCGCAGTTGGCGACATCGCCATCACGGTCAATTTCCAGTATCTCGGCCTCGGTCATGCCTTCGATGATGTACCGCAGACATAGCACCACCACTTGATGCGTGAAGATCATCACGTGCCGGTCCGCATGATGAAGCGCGATCGTATCCATGACGGAGCGCAGTCGCAGAATGACATCGCACCAGCTTTCGCCTCCTGGAGGGCGATGATAGAATTTGCCTAGCAGCCTGCGAAATTCTGCTTGCTGCGGTTCGATGCTGCTTATCCCCATGGATGTTAGCCCATCGAGGATGCCGAATTCCTTTTCCCGCAGCCTCTCGTCAAAGCAGATGGGCACATTGCCTGCGCAACCTCCGGCTTGACGGAACAGATCTGCGGTCTCGCACGCGCGTCGATAGGGAGATGCAAGGAGAACATCCGGACGCTCACGCGGTGCCTCGCCGGCATACCAACGTCCCAGCGCTCCGGCCTGGTCGCGGCCCAGGTCGCTCAGGGGCACGTCAGCGTCTCGCTCGGACAAGTCTATGCGATCGACATTGGCCTGCATGGCTGCATCCCGCGCGACGTTGCCTGCGCTCTGGCCATGCCGAACGACCGTCAGTTTCCTCGGCCAATGCATTTGCTTCACCGCCTTTCTCCTTTTCGGAGAAATGGATGGGTTGGCCAAATGATCCCCTTTGCGAGCGCGGGAATGAAGCCGATCAGGATATTTCTCTCCTGTGTCGAGTTCACCAGGATGAGAGGAACATATTAGCCGGGATTCACGCATGCGTGATGATGTCGAAGCGCTGACGCTCATGGCGGAGGAAATTTCGCTCCTCCGCGACCTTTCCACGCAGGGTAAAGGCGATCCAAGCTGGATTCTCGTCCGAGCCTGCGCAGATCATATGCGTGATATCATGGATCATTTTGCAGGCGATCAGGGGCATTTAAGCGGCGAGATGCCCTGGTGGCGCGCATTCCAGGAAAAGCCCTGACCCCCTTATACATCTGGAGCCGCAAATCAGGGATGCCTGGTTCGCGAGATCATGGATAAAATGTCTGAGCATGGGGTTGTAGCAAGATGCCGCTCGGCAGCCCCTCCAAATCCGTGAGGCCCAATGGCTCGCTCGCATCAGACCCACTTTGTGAAGATCCATTCCACGCAGTCCAGCGCCCTGAACAATGAACATGACAAGGCCTCACGGAGCGAGCTTGCCCGCAGGATTGCCCGGCTCGGCGAGGCAAGATTTGTCGATCATGACAGTTTGAGCGACCAGCAGCTTTCGGGGGGCGAGGCGGACACGCTCTTCATTCCGACAGGCACAATCGATCTCTCGACGGCAAGAAAACTGGGCATCCAGACTGAGAGCCAGATCTACGGTGGCGTCGTGCCGTTTCCCTTTGTCGGGAGCAAGGTCATCACGCATCCGGTCCTCGGGGACGACCCTGCAATTCCCGCCGGATGGCGCGCTGAACTGGGCTTGGCTCTTGCTCCTCACGTTCTTTCGGGCTGGTCGGCCTTCACTCTCGATGCGGTCCGCGCCGCCGCTCTTGATATGCTCGGACGCACGGCGATCCGCCTGAAGGAAGTCGAGGCCACTGCCGGACTAGGCCAGTTCGTCGCGACCTCGGTCAAGGAACTGGACGAAGCGATCGCCCAGCTCGACCAGGCTGCCATTTCGAGGCATGGCGTGGTGATCGAGGAGAATCTCGATGACGTTGTCACCTACAGCGTCGGCACGACGCGCCTGTTTGGCGAGGTGATTTCCTATTGGGGCACGCAGCGGCTCACCACCAACAACAGTGGCGCGACTGTCTATGGTGGCTCCACCCTTCATGTCGTGAGGGGCGGTCTGGACCGGCTTGCGAGCCTGGGTCTGGCTGACGAACTGCAGCAGGGGATCGATAAAGCGATCGGCTATGACGCTATCGTCTCACGATTCTATCCGGATTTGCTGGCGTCTCGCCGCAATTACGATGTCGCCGCGGGCGTCAATTCCTACGGGGAACGTCGCATCGGCGTGCTCGAGCAGAGTTGGCGCGCCGGCGGCGCGAGCGGCGCGGAGATCGCGGCGTTCGAAGCCCTGGCGCGGGATGCCGGCCGCTCGGCTGTGACATGCATGACGATGGAGATTTATGGCGAGGTCGATGCCGCTCCGGACGGCAGCATTATCTATTATAGCGGTGTCGACCCCGTGGCAGGACCGATGACAAAATATGCGATGGAGCTGGAATGACAGGCAGTCAGCTATGCTTTGACGTCGAGGGCGAGAGCCTGGAGGCAACCTTGTTGTCGCCCGACAAGCTGGTCCCTGGCATTCTCTTCATCCATGGATGGGGCGGTTCGCGCGAACAGGACATGGTGAGAGCCGAAGAGATCGCCCAATTGGGCTGCATCTGCTTCACGTTCGACCTGCGAGGCCATGCCAGACATGCCGAAGAGCGCAATGTCGTGACCCGGTCGCACGGTCTTGCGGACGTGACGGCGGCCTATGATTTTCTCGTCAGGCAGGACCAGGTCGACCCCTCGGCGATTGCGGTCGTTGGCACCAGCTATGGTGGCTATCTCGCGGCATTGCTGACTGCGGCTCGCCCGGTCAACTGGTTGGCGCTTCGTGTTCCTGCGCTCTATCCTGACGAACATTGGGATGTGCCCAAGGCAAAGCTCGACCGCGATCTCATCAATGCCTATCGGGCACACTTTCGAACGGGCCGGGAAGACAAGGCTCTGGCCGCTTGTGAGCGCTTTGCCGGCGATGTTCTGATCGTTGAATCGGAACATGACGATTATGTGCCGCACGCCACCATCAGCTCCTACATGTCGGCGTTCCACAACAGCAATTCGCTGAGTTATCGTATTCTAAAAGGCGCTGATCATTCGCTGCGGGATGAAGGCGGCCGACGGGCCTACAACCAGTTGCTGCTCACCTGGATAGAGGAGATGGTCCGAGGCGGCCGCCGCCCGTCATCGTCGGACGCCCAGGCAGAGGCGCAACTGCCGTCGCAGGCGAGAAAGCTCGTACAAGGCTGATCCTGTCCAGGCGGACGCGTTCTTGTAGCGACGCTTCGCCGTGGGGTGGCTCGTTGTTTCTGCTCGTGCGTTGATGCCGTAACAATGGGAGTAGACAGTCATGTCCATGTCGCTTGAAGACCTGTCGCGCAAAATGAAGGAGATCGATTTCGCGATGCTTGCTACCCATACGGGTGGCGGCGCGATCGGATCGCGTCCGATGAGCAACAACCGCGAGGTCGATTATGACGGTAGCGCCTGGTTTTTCACGGAGGAAACCACGCTCATGGTGTCCGATATCAAGGCCGATCCCGCAGTAAATCTAAGCTATCAGGGTAAATCGGGCTTGTTGGGACAACGTCCCTTCTTTCTGGCGGTGGAAGGGACCGCCATGCTCATCCGCGACAAGGCCCAGTTCGAAGCGCATTGGACGAAAGGCCTGGAACGGTGGTGGCCGCAGGGCACGCAGACGCCTGGCCTTGTCTTGATCCGGGTGATCGGCGAGCGCGCGCATTATTGGGATGGCGAGGAGGAAGGCGAGCTATTGCTGGAGGACGCTCACTGATGGCGTCAGATGAGAAGCCCTCGCCGCGCCGGCTCGCAAAGGCCGGCGCATTCATTTGCGGCGTCATCATCGCCCTGTTCATCATCATATTCGTCGCGAGGAATGTCTGGCATGGCGAGGAACTTGAGCAGGATCAGGCCACCGGCAACAACGTCGCGACCGAGCATACTGGCCCATCCTATAATCAGCAGCCTTGAACGGCGCGGGTTTCAGCGGAGCCTGGAAGCTGGGCCATGTTCGGGAGCCTAGCCTCTGCGAGCCTGCAGCGACATGAGAGCCTGAATGATCGCAAGATGGGTCAGTCCTTGCGGCATGTTGCCGAGATAGCGCCCGGACGCAGGGTCGATCATTTCAGGATATACGCCAGCAGTGGGCGCCAGCCCTCCAATGGCTTCGGTAAATGCCCTGGACGCCGCTTCAGGCTGATCAAGCAGAATTTTGGCTTCGACCATCCAGAAGGTGCAGGCGAGGAAGCAGCCTTCTTCCTTGTCGGCTCCGGAATAGCGATAATGATAGGGTCCACAGCCGAGCTCTCGATCAATCGCTTCGACCGTTCGACGCAGGCGATCCCGTCCATCGAACCCAAAGCGCACGGCAAGGGTGAGGGACGCATCGAGGCGATCGGTGCCCGGATAGAAGCTATAGGCGCCCAAGCTCTCGGACCAGCAATGCTCCGTTATCCAGGCCTCGATCCTGTCCCGTTCGCGTGACCAGCGATCGCGGCAGGTCGTCGGCAATTGTCCTGCGTCGGCCAGTTCAACGGCGCGAGCCAGGGCCTGCCAGCAACTGATTTTCGACATGGTATAATGCTGTTCTTCGGCAAGCTCCCAGATGCCGCTATCCTTCTGGCGCCAGATGTCCGCACATTGGTCGGCGAGATGGGCCAATATCTCTGCGCTGCGCGCGTCCAGGATATTGCCATGGTCTACGAAGCATGCCGCGGTCTCGAAGATATCGCCATATATCCCATGCTGCCGCTGATCCGTGGCGCGGTTTCCAGCAACAACCGGCTCTGAACGGTCATAGCCAGGCAGATCGACTGTCCGGACGTCTGAAGCTGCGCCGCCCCAGATCGAATAGCAGACGCGCGGCCCCACTTCCTCGATTTGCTTAAGCAACCAGGTCAGAGCAGCCTTCGCCTCCGCCTGGGCACCAACGCGCAGGAAGGCGTTGATGGTATATACCAAAGCGCTGGCCAAACAGCTGATCGAAAAGGGCATCCGGGCAAATGTGGTTGCCCCCGGTCCATTCTGGACGGTCCTGCAATCCAGTGGCGGTCAGCCGCAGGACAAGGTCACCACGTTCGGGGAGCAGAGCCAGTTTGGCCGCCCTGGTCAGCCGGTCGAGATCGCGCCCGTCTATGTGCTGCTGGCCTCGCAGGAGGGCAGCTATATCACCGGTGAAGTCTATGGCGTGACCGGCGGCGCAGGGATCGCCTGACGCAAGGATGGCCCCGCGTCACCGCGGGGCCACCATCCCAACAGAAATGGTTCTGACAGGATAACGCCGGGCCGCCACCTCAAGAAGGAGCGGCATGGCCAGAGGCCTTAGTCGCGAAGGCTATCGGGAACCACACCGCCATTTTCAGCGAGTTTCGTCATCACCGCCCTGTGCAGCGCGATATTCTGCTCGGCGCTGCCATCAGCGCCCTCATGGACAGCCAGTTCGTCGGCCAGTTCCTTGCGCGCCGCAAGGCTGGAATCAAGATCGAGCAGCTTCAGCAGATCGACGATCGAACTTTGATAATTTCCCCCGCCTCCCCTGGCGTCGGCCATGGCCGAGAGAACCGCGCCGACATCGACCTGCGGCAGCGAGGCTGCCTCAGGTGACGCGGTGGCCGCGGCGGGCGACGCAGCGGGCGTAGTGGCTGGCGGGGTCGGGCTGGCCGTCTGGACATTCGTGGCGGGTGCAGGAGCGCCATTGCTTGCCGTCTGGTCGTCATGACCAAAAATCTTGTCCCTGATCTTGCTGAAGATGCCCATGTGCCTGTCCTCCATGTGATGGTTCAATCATCACCAAACGGCGGGTGGCAAAGAAGGCTCCCATGGGAACGAGCTTGGACGCGGCGGGTTGACGTTCCGACAGAGGATGATCCGGGAGACGATCGATGAAGATGCAGTTCGCGACAGTGGCGATATCATTGGCAGCGCTGACACTTGGCGGATGCGGCAAGAAGGTCGATACGACGTCCAACAACGCCGCGGCAGCGCCGTTGAACAGTGTCAACGCCATCGAACCGGCGCCCGTTGCGGAGAGCGCAGGTCAGATGTTCGCCAATGCGGCAGCGGCGAGCGATACATTCGAAATCGAAAGCTCGAGATTGGCACAAGCCAACAGCCAGTCGGCGTCCGTAAAGAAATTCGCGGAGTCGATGATCAAGGCGCATACCGATTCAACGGCAAAGCTCGGCCAGGCTGCGAGCGCTGCGTCGCCAGCTATCGTGCCCAAGCCGCTCCTGTCCAGCGCGC
Organism: bacterium; assembly: GCA_030824575.1. GTDB lineage: Bacteria > Pseudomonadota > Alphaproteobacteria > Sphingomonadales > Sphingomonadaceae > Sphingobium. The sequence continues at coordinate 66,001 of JAVBXL010000032.1, forward strand.
AGCAACAGTCGCTCGACGCGCTCAAGGGCAAGAAAGGGGCAGACTTCGATGCCGCCTATATCGAAGCGCAGACCCGGGGACATCAGGAGACGCTCGACACGCTCAAAGCATATTCTGGCAATGGTGACGTTCCCTCGCTGAAGGAATTCGCTACCAAGCTTGTTCCCATCGTGACGGCACATCTCAACATGGCGAAGGGCCTTAAGTCCTGAGCGTACGTTCCTTTTTCAGAATCTCTGCGTGTACGGACGGGCCATGGCGGTGATCGCCAATGACCCGGCTCCCTGCCCCTTCGATCTTGCATGAGGCAGATCGAAGGGGCTTTTGGCCCTGCCAGCAAATGCCGCGTCGAGGATATCGCGCGTTCATCCTCATACCGGCCTGGACTGAAGGCACCCGACACGCAACGCTGCGACGCCTTCATATTCTCACATCAAGAGCGCCGGGCCAATCTCAGGCGGCCGCATCGCGGAGGATGCAAGATAATTCCTCTACCGAATAGGGTTTATGGAGAAGTGGAAATCCGTGCCCGCTATCTTCGGCCAGGGCATGGCTATAGCCGCTGGTGAGCACCGCCGTCTTGTCGGGCCAGCGCGCCCGGATTTTCTTGCCCAGCTCGACGCCATTCATGCCCGGCATGACGACATCCGAGAATATGATATCGACATCGTCATGAGCCATTTCCAAAATGGCGATAGCCTCGAGCGCATTGGCTGCGCGCTGGGTTACAAAGCCCAGATCGCCAAGCAGTTGAGACGCAAATTCACCGACCTGGTCATTATCCTCCACGATGAGAATGCTTGCAGCAGCCGCATCGATCCGCGGTTCCGCAACCTCCGCGCCCTTCTCGTCCAATGCGGTGACACGGCGAAGATACAGGCTGAACATCGTGCCTTGACCGACGTTGCTGACCACGTCGATCTCACCACCCGATTGCTTGGTAAAACCATAAACCTGGGAAAGGCCGAGGCCCGTGCCCTTGCCCACTTCCTTGGTCGTGAAAAATGGCTCGAAGATACGCTCCAGCTCCTCCGGGGGGATCCCGGATCCAGCATCGATCACCGAGACCTTCACATAGTCGCCCTTGGCAGCGGCATGTCCCCGACGCGCCGGAACACCATCGGCAGGCACGATCGCGATTTCGATGCGCCCTTCTCCATTCATCGCATCGCGCGCATTCACCGCGAGATTTACAAGTGCGGTTTCGAACTGGCTCGCATCGACTTCGACGCAGCAGCCTTCCCCTTCAGATGTAACGATGAGATCGACACGCGCGCCCACCACGGTCCTCAGCATGTCGGCCACCGCTTCCACCCGGGCGACAGCGTTGAAAATCTCGGGCCGCAGAGCCTGCCGACGGGCGAAGGCGAGGAGCTGCCCTGTCAGCTTTGCTGCCCTGTCTGCGGTTTCTGAAATGGCGTCGATATATTTTTGCTGCCGGTCACGCGGCAGTTCGCGCCGACCAAGCAATTCAGCCGAAGAACGAATGATCGTCAGAAGATTGTTGAAGTCATGGGCAACACCGCCGGTCAGCTGGCCGATCGCTTCCATTTTCTGCATCTGGCGGACCTGGTTTTCAGCCGCCAGCAATTCGCGTGAGCGTACCTCGATCCTGACTTCCAGCGATTCATTCAGCCTACGCAGTTCCTCCTCAGCGATGGTGCGGTCCAACAAGTCCGCTGCCTGGCGAGCAAGAATATCGAGGAGACGCAGGTCTCGCGCTGATGGCTCGTGCGGAACCGCCCAGTGGGTCGATATCATGCCAAGCAGCTTACCGCTGCGGGAAAGCAGGGGCGTCGTTTGCGCGGAGCGGATTCCAGCCTGGCGGAATGCTTCCAGATCCGAGGTGCCGCTAATCTCATCCCATTGTTCGTAATCGGGGATCACGGCCCGCTGTCCGAAGCGAAGGGCCATGGTGCAACTACTATGCGCCGCAGGGCTTACCCATCGCCAAAATTCCAGGGCTTCCGGGGGAAGGTTGCAATGGGCCAGGAGCTGCAGCTCGCCGCCATGGCCAGAAGGATCTCCCGGGGGGCACAGCCGCTGCATCGTTCCAAATTGCGACTGTGTAATCGTGACTGCTGCTGCCACGATCTTGCTATATAGTTCACCCAGATCCTGCTCCCCGATAAGCTCGACGCTGATGCGATGAAGCAGCGCCACATCCGAGGTCTCTTCCTCCACATCGTCTGGGGCGGCCAGGGAGAATAAAGGTGCAACTTGGATGGGGGCCATAGGCGTTACCCGCTTTATGAGGGACTCGTGGCAGACATAGCATTTGTCCTGCGGATGAACGAAGGCTTTCGTCTTGATCGAGATCAGCGCCCTTTGCTAGTTCAGTCGCTCGAATTGTTTTTCGCGGCTCGGATCTCGACTGAAATTGGGTCGATACCCACCTCCGCGATAGCCTGCGAAAGCGCCTTGCCATCATAGGGCTTGGCGAGCAGCACCGTTTTTGGCGCGGACCGATCATAGTCGAGCTGCGTGTCACCTGTCGCGAAGATGATGCCGATATGGGGCAACATTTCGCGAGCTTTCGCCGCAAGATTAGGGCCTGTCATTCCCGGCAGGTTCGCATCGGTGATCAGCACATCGACATGGGTCGTCTGGAGCGCTGAAACGGCATCCTCGGCGCTCAGCGCCTCGATGACGGTGAGACCGAGATCCTTTACCATCTCTGCGGTGCTTGCCAGGATGATCGCATCATCTTCCACGATCAGCGCAAGCGCATTGCGGCGCTCTGGCTTGGCGTCCGACGCCGGGCGGGCGGATATCGTCCGGGCAAGGTTGCGCTGGCGCTGATTGGCCAGCACATGGCGGAACTTTCGTGCGAGCGCGTCGCGCGAATAGGGCTTGGAGAGAAGTTCAACGCCAGCGTCCAGGCGGCCGCCATGGACGATGGAATTTTCCGTATAGCCCGAGGTGAACAGCACGGCGATGTCCGGCTGCCGTTCGCGCGCCATGCGGGCGAGTTCCGCGCTCTTGAGCCGGCCCGGCATGACGACGTCGGTGAACAGCAAGTCGATCTGGATGCCGCTCTCGATCACGCTGAGCGCGCTCGAAGCATCGACTGCTTTGAGGACGCCATAGCCAAGATCATTCAGCATCTCGACGACCGTGGCCCGGACGGCGTCGTCGTCCTCGACGACCAGAACCGTCTCGCTGCCGCCGCGGATCGGACCGCTGTCCAGTTCGACCTCGAGATCCTCATTTTCGACGGAACGAGGGAAATAGAGCTTTATGGTCGTGCCTTCGCCGACCTCCGAGTAGATTTTGACATGTCCGCCCGACTGTTTGACGAAGCCATAGACCATGGAAAGGCCAAGACCCGAGCCCTTGCCCTCGCTTTTGGTTGAGAAGAATGGATCGAACACTTTTTCGATGATTTCCGGCGGTATGCCGCTGCCGGTATCGGTGACAGCCAGCATCACATATTGGCCGGGCGCGACCTCGCTATGGCTGCGGGCATATTCATCATCGAGGCTGGCATTGCCCAATTCTATCGTGAGCTTGCCCTGGCCTTCCATCGCATCGCGGGCGTTGATGGCAAGGTTGAGCAAGGCATTTTCGACCTGCGCAGGATCGACGAATGTGTTCCAGAGCCCGCCGCCCACGATCGTTTCGACTTCAATGCCCTCGCCGATCGCACGGCGGAGCATGTCATCCATATCGCGCACGAAGCGCGTCACGTTGACGACCTTGGGTTCAAGTGCCTGTCGCCGGCCAAAAGCGAGCAATTGGGCAGCGAGCTTGGCGCCGCGGGTTACTCCAGCCATGGCGTTGGCAACCCGGGTCTCGGCTTTTTCGTTGCCGGCAATGTCGCGCGCCAGCAGCTGAAGATTGCCCGAGACGACCTGGAGAAGATTGTTGAAATCGTGGGCGACGCCGCCGGTCAGTTGGCCGATCGTTTCCATCTTCTGCGATTGCGCCAGGATCGCCTCGGCCTGGCGCCGCTCTGCCATCTCTTCGACCACACGGGTTTCGAGCGTCTCGTTGAGATAGCGCAGCTGCTCCTCCGCCCGTTCACGATGCTGGACCTGTCGTTCAAGGGCCGCTTCGCGCCGGACGCGATCCTCTATATCGAACACCAGCACATGGAAGCCTGCAACAGAGCCGTCTGCCTCGATCCGGGGGATATAGCGTACTTCGGCCGCGCGGTCCTCGCCCGAACGATGCGGCATGGTGGTATCGGCCACCACCCATTCGCCCGCCATTGCCCGCTCGATCAGCGGCAGGCGGGCCACATAGGTCTTTTCGCCAACGACGTCCCTGACATGGCGACCAATCACTTCCGAAGGCGGCTTGCCCACCCAATCCTCGTAGAAGCTGTTGGCGAAGCGATAGACATGGTCCGCATCGACATAGGAAATCAGGACCGGCAGAGAATCCGTGATGGTGCGCAGTTCGGCCTCGCTCTTGGCCAGGGCGCGCTGCGCTTCGACCTTTTCGGTATTCTCGATGACGGTGCACATCACCCCACCGACCTTGCCGTCCTCATCATAGATCGGCGTGTAGAAGAGATCGAAAATCACTTCTTCAGGCGTGCCGTAGCGATTGAGCACCATGGGCTGATCAAGATGAGAAACGACCTCGCCACCAAAGCCGGACGCCAGAATCTGCCGATTGAATTCCCAGATTTCCGGCCAGATTCCTGGTACGGTCCCACCCATCGCCTTAGGGTGATAATCGCCTGCAATGGCGACATAGCCGTCATTGTAGATCATGACATGCTCGGGTCCCCACATGAGGACCTTTGGCACCGGCGAGTTCAGCACATTGTTGACCGTAGCGCGCAACTGCGCCGACCAGCGCGAGGGAGTGCCAAGCTGCGTTGACGCCCAGTCCACCCGGCGCATGAGGTCGATCGATTCTCCGCGGCCCTTCAGCCACCAGAATGGGTCGGTGGATGCAACGTCTTCCCGTTCTCGCAGGAGCTTGAGCGCAGTGCGGACTACTTCACTGGCATTGCCATATTCGCCAGCTTCAAGCCGAGCTTCGATGAAGCGATCAAGCTCGGCGGTAAGGGAGACATTCCGGGAAAGACGATTGGCCATGGTGCCGGAGATGACAACGGCACAGGACTGTGTCAACAAATGTCACATTGATCGCAATGAGGGAAATAGCCTCACCTCATGATGCCTCCAGTTGTGCCAACAAACCTACGGAGGCGTTTTCGTCATGGCGGCTATTACGGCGGTGAGCGCCTAAATGGTGAAAGGCTATTGATGGCCTGCTTGAGCTTGGAAATGCCAAAGCGCGCCGCCTGGCCCGGCTCAATGTGGGGCATCGCGGGTATCTCATCAGGATCGACGAGGGCATGAAGGATGGCCGGCCCCTCTGCTGCCAGCCAGCGGTCGACCGCAGCCGGAAGCTCGGCAGGCTTTTCAACGCGAAATCCTTGGACGCCACACGCCTGCGCAAAGGCGGCGAAATCCATGTTTGGGAAAACGGAGCCAGGCGCTGGGGGCACGCCAGCCCCCTCCATTTCCAGATGGACAAGGCCCCAGCCGCTATTGTCATAGACGACGATCTTGACTGGAAGCGCATGCTTTACCGCGGTCATGAATTCGCCGAGCAGCATGGTGAAACCGCCATCGCCCACATGCAATATCACCTGGCGTTGCGGGTCCAGTGCCTGCGCGCCATTGGCAATGCCAAGGCCTGTGCCGACCGCCGCATTGTTGAATGAGCCGATAATTTGCTGACGACCCGACTGGCGTAACCAGTTCGACGCCCACAAGGTCACTTCTCCAGTATCTGTCACCCAGATGGCATTGTCGCTTGCCCGGTCGCTGATCGCCCGGGCGACGACCTGCGGATGAAGCTTGTCATGTGACCGGTCGAGAGCAGCCTTTTCATCGAGCATACTGTTCCAGGCTGCGCGGTCGGCGTTGACCTTATCCAGGAAATGCGTGTCGGAGCGTTGCGGCAGGCGGTCTAGCAACAGGCGCAAAGCGGGCCGGACCGAACCCACAACGCCCAGCGTGACCGGGGTCCGCCGTCCAAGGGCAAAGGCGCGCTCGTCGATCTGGATGGTTTTTACGTCCTCGGGGAGAAATTCCGAATAGGGATAGTCGGTCCCAAGCATGAGCAGAATGTCCGCATCGGCAAGAGCGTCGACTCCGGGACGACCTCCGATGAGACCGACACCACCGATCCAGCGTGGGTCATCATAGGGGAGAATGTCCTTGCCGCGATAGGTGTGGACAAGGGGAGCGTGGAGCCTGTCCGACAAGGCGCTGAGTTCGGCTGCGGCGCCATGGCAGCCATGGCCGCATAGGACGGCAACCTTGGTCGCCTCGCCGATTTGCGCAGCTATTCCTGCGATATCCTCGGCTGCCGGCGCTACTTCGGGCCGCGGTCTCAGCGTGGCGATGCTCGGCACGGATGCGGTGACCTTCGCAGAAAAAATGTCCGGCGGAATCGAGATATGCGCGACGCCCCGATTGCCATAGGCCTGCGCTATAGCCTGGTGGATCACGGAGGCTGCCTGCTGGGGAGACGCAATGATCTCGCTATAAACCGCGACGTCGCCAAACAGCGCTACAGGATCATCCTCCTGCAAATAATCCGTACCACGCTTGGCAGATGCGACGCCGCCGGAAATGGCGAGCACCGGCGCGTGATCCTTGCGCGCTTCATATAGCCCGGACACCAGATGATTGGCGCCGGGACCAGTCGTGCCGCAACATACCCCGAGCCTGCCAGTCAACTTCGCCTGGCCGGTAGCCGCCAGGGCGGCACCTTCCTCATGCCTGACACCAATCCACCGGACGACCTCCTGGCGCCGGATAGCGTCAGTAAAGGGATTAAGCGCGTCCCCTACGATGCCGAAGACCTGATGGGCGCCAATCTGGTCGAGGGTCTGCACCAAAAGTTCGGCAACGGTCATCGACATCATGGCTTCTCCTTGTGAGGGGTACCAAGGAGACGGCTTGCGCTTCAGGATGTTCCGCCATCGATCAACTGCGTTGTCATGCGATCTTGCCGATGATCGGAGGGGCATGGGCTATTTGCAGGTCGATCCCGGTCCTCATGCGTCAGACTGTGATTGTGATAATGCCTTTTGAGCGTGGGACCGGCAGCCCTCGACCTGCGTTGTGGGGGGATGGCCCAGCGTCCTTTCAAAGTCTTTCGAACCTCGGCCGGATTTGAGGATGCCTATGTCGCTGCTAAAAGCCAGAAGGCTGCGCTGGAGGCATGGGGAGCGAGGTCGAACCTGTTCGCCAGCGGCATGGCTGAGATAGTCACGGATCCGCAACTCACCAAGGCGGCGCTTGCACAGCCAGGCAAGGTCATCCGGGCGCCTCGCGGCACGCCAGCGCAGCACCTCGCGGCTGCGGGCGCCGCTCGGCCGCGTCGCGCCAAGTCGGGGCGAAAAGGACAGCGCGGGAACGCTGGGGAACCCAGCTTGGCGCGAGCGAAGCCCAAACCAAAGCCCAGTCGGAGCAGGCTCGACAATGCTACGCATGCTTTGGAAAAGCAAAGGCGACAGTTCGCGGACGCTTTGTCGGAAATCGACCGTCGGATAGCTGACCTGCGACAAGAGCGGGAGACCCTCCGGTCAAAGCGGGATTTGGCTCTGGCTAAATTGGAAGAGCGGCGAGATCGGGAAGACAAGGCTTACCGATCCGCTCTCGACAGATGGCGGGGTCAGGCCGAGCCATAATCGGCAAATGGCGTCGTGCCTGGTTCCACCGTCTCAATCGAGTGTTAAAGCGCCGCGCATCATCCTGGATAAGGACTGGCTTTCAGGAGGCCCGCAAGATGCGCGGCATTGCCCGCCACCATCTTCGCGGTCTTGGTGACCATCTTTGGCGTTTCGTCCAGATCCTTAAAGTCCGTCGATCCCATTGCTTCCCCCACCCAATAGCATGCGGCCACAGCCGGGATCGTCCATCCGACGTCGTTCAGGGCCTGAAATAGCTGAGCGGATGAAAAATGGGCGCCGTCTTCGTTGCCGACGATCGCAGCCACAGCGACCTTTCCATAGCTTGGCATGCGTCCCTGCTCGTCAGTTTCGGACAAGAAAGCATCCATTCGTTCCAGCACGCGCTTGGCGACGCTGCTAATCTGGCCCATCCAGATCGGACCACCGAAAATTAAAATGTCATGGGCCAGTATCTTCGATCGCAGGGCGGGCCATTCGTCACCTTCCCCCTCGTCAGAGGTAACGCCCGGCTTGATGTCGAATGCCGCGACACGGACTGTTTCGGTCACCTCGACCTGCACATCTGCAAAGGCCTTTTCAAGGACAGCTATCATTGCATCGGTTGAGCTCTCATCCGTCGTATCGGCTTTGAGCGTACAGTTTACCGCCAGCGCCTTGAGGGCCATGATCTTCTCCTGTTTGCAGATTAGGACTGTGGGTGCCTGGTCATGCTTGCCTGTGGAGGCAGGAAATCAGGCGTTGCCTTTACGTCGCCGCGTTTCCCAACCTTTTTTCGCGGCAGCGGACCGATCAGAAGCGCTCTGGCTGGAACCGCCTTTGCGTCCGCCCTTGCGCGAACTGTCATGATTTTCAGGCTTGCCGCGTCCGGAACCCGATTTGTTTCCGCCGCCGGATTCCTTATTGACCGTCGCCCAGGCGCGGCGCTCGGCCTCCTTGTGAGAAACGCCGCGATCCTCATAGCCCTCTTCGATATGGGCGGCCTTGCGTTTCTGCTTGTCGCTATAGCTCGACTTGTCACCTTTCGGCATCGCATCTCTCCTTATTCGGCATCGGGTAGCTGCGCATTTGGCGGCTCATGGAAAGGGCAGCCGTTCAACCGCCCGCGCAGCTCGGACGACGCAGCATAGGCCACTTTGCGCGCTCGCATCACCGCACCGAGCGGACGATGCGCCTTGATCCCATGCCAGGGGTTGAACGCTGTCTGATCGTCGAGCACCCGCGCTCTGTCCCAGGTCCAGCTCGCCTGCGGCGCAATGCTGATGACCGCGACCGCTACGTAGGGATTGTCCTCTTCAGGCCAGGCAACCGACGCATCCTCGATCGGATTGGCAGCAAGATCACGGGCAAGCTGAACGCGTATTTCCCATTCACCGCCTTGCGCCGCCAGCAGGGTGGCAATCTCTTCGCGCAGCGCATCGTCACGACCGGCGATGTCGATTTCCTGGCCTTCGAGCGCCCTGAAATTCTCTGAGAGCGGGACCACGCCAAGTTTGGCGATATAGTCGCCATAACGGATCGGCGCCTGGGTGAAGAAGCTCTCGCCAAGGGGGTGGGTGTGGCGATGGCCGCCAAGCTGTTCGAGCAAGGCGCTCTCGCCGCCCAGTGCTTCGACGCCCTTCTCGGCCGTTCGAAAGACGGCAGATACTGCCTTTTTGAGTCCTTCGACCTTGTCGGTGGTCTTGGCGAGCAGCTTCAGGTTCGCGAGGAACTTCTTTGGACCCGGGGTCGGAAAGGCAACACCATTGGCGAACAGGAAATCCTGCGTAGTGTCGCCTTCGCTCCCTGCCAGCCGCTCGCCTTCGACGCCGACGAGCTTGATTGCGAAGCCACGGATCAATGAGACGCTGTCAGGCAATATGTCGCCAGCACCGGTGGATATTCTAACCAAAGCATCAAAGCTCTTCGGCTCGGTAAAAACGCCCTGCGCGTAGTCAGGCGGCAATCCTTCAAGCACGCGAACGCGCGCCTGAAGGAGGGCATGGCTCTTGGCATGGACGCCGCGGAACCCGTGGCCCAGATCACGATATGTGGTCTCGATGATCTGGCGGAAAGTGTCCGCCAGTTCCGCATTTACGTCCGCCTCATCCTGGTCAATCCGCTCGATGTCGGTCGTATAGGGGATCGGGCTGCTCATCGGGCCTCCGGCGATAGTTTGAAACATCTCAATCCGGGCGCGCGCTGTCGCGATCCCCGGCCGGATAGTCCTCGGGTTTTACCGTGCCGACATTAGGCCGGTCCTCCACCTTTTCGGAGGGCTTTCCCTTAGGCCGATCATCCTCAGCCTCATGGTCTGGACGCGCATCGCCGAGCGGGCCTCGCGCTACCTTGCGGGTGTCTTCGGACATCTCAGCCTCCTATTGCGCACTGCCGGGCTCAGCCATTTTACGATGCTGCTCAGCCAATATTGATTGTGGAACAATACCCGCTGCTGCGACCTGGTCGAAAAATTCCGTATCGGTCACGCCGGGCATCAGCGTCGTCAGCGTGACGCCCTTATGATCCTTCAGCTCATTGCGCAGCGCTTCGGTGAAATTGTCGATGAAAGCCTTGGTGCCGTTGTAGACCGCGTTGAAGCTCCCCGGAATGAAACCGGCAATCGAGCCGGTTACGAGAACCTTTCCCGCATCGCGCGCCAACATCGGGCCGAGCACCTTCTGCAGGAGGTAGATGGTGCCGGTGATGTTGGTGTCGATTACATGGCGCCAATCGGACAGTTGCTGGTCTAGAAACGCATGTCCCAGGCCATGCCCCGCATTGGCGCAGAGCAAGTCCACCTGTCGCCCGTCGGCGCGATCGAGCAACTGATCGACACCTTGGACGGTCGAAAGATCGACCTCGAGCGTATCGACCGCGACGCCAAAACTTGCGAGTCCAGCCGAGGCACCGGCAAACGGCGTGTCGGCAACGACGAGGAGATCATAGCCATCTGCGGCCGCCAGTTTTGCCAATTCAGCGCCAATCCCGCTGGACGCGCCGGAGATGATTGCGAATTTACTAGCCATGTCTTTTGTCCTCATGCCGCAACGCGATCAAAAGCGGGCTTCAGCACGATCTTGGTCACCTCATTCTGCTGATCGTGGAACATCTTGTAGCCTTTGGGAGCATCCTCCAGCCCCATGCGGTGCGAGATGAGGAAGGTCGTATCGATCTTCCCTTCGACGATCGCATTCAGAAGCGGGGGCATGTAATGCTGGACGCTGGTCTGGCCGGTCTTGAGCGTCAGCCCCTTCTCCATGAAGGCGCCCAGAGGGAATTTATCGACAAAGCCACCATAAACGGCTGGCATGGAGACGCGTCCACCTTTGCGGCAGGCATGGATCGCCTGTCGGATCGAATGGGTTCTGTCGGTGCCAAGGAACATCGATGCCTTAATCTGATCGACCACATTGTCGAGGAAGAACCCGTGCGCTTCGAGGCCAACGGCGTCGATGACTGCGTCCGGACCGATGCCGCCAGTCATCTCCATCAGCGCCTCATATGTCTTCGTTTCTTCATAGTTGATGGTTTCCGCGCCGAAGCGCTTCGCTAGCTCAAGGCGATGAGGAAAATGGTCGATGGCGATCACCCGCTGCGCGCCCATCAGGAAGGCGGACTGAACCGCGAAAAGGCCGACCGGTCCGCAGCCCCAGATCGCGACGGTGTCGCCCGGCTCGATGTCGGCATATTCGGCCGCCTGCCAGCCGGTGGGGAGAATATCCGAGAGGAAAAGGACCTGGTCATCCTCAAGCCCATCGGGAACGACGATCGGCCCGACGTCGGAAAATGGAACCCGGACATATTCGGCCTGCCCCCCGGCATAGCCGCCGGTCAGATGGCTGTAGCCGAACAGTCCGGACATTGGCTGACCATACATTTCTTGGCCGATATCCTGATTGTCGGCGGGATTGCCGTTATCGCAGGCGGAATATTGGTGCTTGGCGCAATGGTAGCAGCTCCCGCAGGCGATGGTGAAAGGCACCACCACCCTCTGCCCCTTCTTCAAGGTGGATTTTGCGCCGGTCTCTACGACTTCGCCCATGAACTCATGGCCAAGGATGTCGCCCGCTTTCATGGTCGGGATGTAGCCATCGTAAAGGTGCAGGTCCGAACCGCATATGGCGGTCGAACTGATCTTGATGATGGCGTCGCGCGGATTGAGGATTTCAGGGTCGTCGACGGTATCGACGCGGACATCATGCTTGCCGTGCCAGGTGAGCGCGCGCATCAGTTCTTCTCCTCGGCAAGTTGCTGTGCAGTGCGGGCGGCAGTGGCGACCTCGCCGGTTTCCATGAGCTGCTTGAAGCGTCGCAGATCGCGCCGCGCCTGGATGGCCGGTTCGCGCTGGAACATCTTGGCGACGATCTTGCCGATGAACCCGGCGGGCGGATCATAGGCGATGGTGGCCGTGACGATTGTGCCCCGTTCGCCCGCGTCGCGAAATTCGATACGACCGCTATTGGGGACGTCAGCGCCTTCGACCGAAGCCCAGGCGATCAGCTCACCGTCTATCTCTTCTGTGATGACCGCGTCCCATTCTACGGTCTTCCCAGCCGGCGCCTTCACCACCCAGTGGGAACGTTCAGCGGCAATAACGTCCACGCGCTCCACATTGTCCATGAAGCTGGGCAGCTGGGTGAAGTCGCGCCAGTAGGCAAAGAGTTCGGCGCGAGGTCGATTGATGGTCACGGACTTGCCGATGAGGCTTTCATGGCCCGCACCCTTGATGTCGGTTGCAGCCTCTTTCTTCTGTTCGCTCGACTTGGCGGTGGCCGCAGGGGCATCGTCTGTCGCTCGGCTCATGGGCATAGCTCCTTGGGCAAGAGAAAATCGGCTGCGGCAGCCGGGAAGGGCACATCAAAGGCGAGCCCTGGTCTCACCGCTACTCAACGCCATTGCCGCAGCAATGGACCCATAAGCGCCGGCATAAATCTTATTGATGGAGATCAGTGTCGGTGCCGCAGCGACGCCGGGTTCCGCGATAAATGGCTGCGCGAGGCTCTTCAGGCGTGCATGCCTGCTTCCTGCCGCTGGAACGGACGATAGCTGAAGCCGTTAGCTTGGGCATCCTCCATTAGTCGGACTGGAAGATGGTCATGCTGCGAAACAACGGACTGACGCTCGTCCTGCTGTTGTTGTTTGCGGCGACTATTATCGGACAATGGATCGCTGGCTGGCATGTTCAGGTCGAAGACGCCCACCGCCATGGTGAACAGGTGCTTTCGCTCATCGCCTATAGCTTCAGCCCCGAATTTCTCTCCAGTGTCTTTGAAAATTGGGAGAGCGAGTTCCTGCAGATGTCAGCCTATGTGGTGCTGACCGCGTTCCTCATCCAGCGTGGTTCGGCGGAGTCCAAGGATCCGGACGGCCCGCCGCGCGACGCAGACCTTGATCTCCAGGCCAGCAAGCCCGGCGCACCGAAAATCCTGCGATGGGGACCAATCTGGCGCGCTCTCTACGCGCAATCGCTCGGTTTGGCCCTGGCGTCCCTCTTCCTTGCTTCGTTCGTCATCCACTGGACACAAAGCGCCAGGGTCGCAGCGCAAGATGCTGTAGCACATGGTGAAAAGCCACTGACAACGATAGCCTATCTTGGCGATCCTCAGCTTTGGTTTGAATCCTTTCAGAACTGGCAAAGCGAGTTTCTCTCGACTGCAGTTCTGGTGCTTCTATCCATTTTCCTTCGCCAACGGGAATCGCCGGAATCCAAGGCCGTGGCAGCACCTCATAACCAGACTGGCGAGTAGACATATGTGGATGGCTCATACGCGCGAACGACTTCCTTTTTGCGAGTCGTTAGCGAGGAACCATAGCCGGTGCTGACAACTTCATTGGCGATCACACAATAGGAGAATTAGGATGGCTGAGCCGCAATTCACCGATGCGATCGCGCTGCTGAAGGCCGACCATCGCAAGGTCGAGGATCTGTTCGAGAAGTTCGAGGCTGCAAAATCCGCAGACCGCAAGCAGGCGCTGGCGCATGAGATTTGTGTCGAGCTCAAAATCCACACGCTCCTCGAGGAAGAAATCTTCTATCCCGCCTTTCGCGGGTTGATCGAGGATGACACACTCGACGAAGCCTATGTCGAACATGATGGCGCCAAGGTGCTGATTAACGACATAGAGGCCGGCTCGCCCGGCGACGCCTTCTATGACGCTAAGGTCAAGGTGCTTTCGGAAGAAATCAAGCATCATGTCCATGAGGAGGAAATGCCGTCTGAGGGCATGTTCGCTCAATGCCGGAAAACTGACGTTGATCTTGTGGCACTCCGCGACACGATGGCCGCACGCAAGAAGGAATTGCTTGCGAAGGCAAAGACAGGCGGGCTGCCCGCCGCGAAGCCGACGGCTGTGAAACTGCTCGCAGCCTGACCCGTGCCAGTAAAAGGGAATGGGCTGGCGCCTGAAAACGGCGGCGGCCCATTCCTTGCGACCACTAACCGACAGAATCCTCCACCGCAGTGGTCATCCTCTCTAAGTCGCAAGGCTTGGCCGGAAGCTAATCGCCGTCGGGTAAGGTCCTTGCAGGGGCCAGCTACCTCTTGAAGTGAGGGCTAGCGACACTTCGCCGCACGCGCTTGCAGATGGTGCTGGCGAGTTCCGGATCGTCCTGGGAACTGGCGAGAGGATATTCTACAGCAACAATGCTCCCTTTCTCATGTCGAGGCAGCTATCTGGGCTCTGACATTTTGGCAAAGACAGGGCGATTTCGTGAAGGTTGCGAAAAACCTCATCTGCTCCGCCTCTCGTTAAAATCCGCCAGTGCTGCGGGCCACTCTCCCTCGACTAGAGGCGCCAGGCTATCGAACCATGCGCGTGGGCGCAGCAGCGTCAGCCGATCACTGGCAAAGTTCAGGTCTGCCCAGTCCAAAGCGCGAAGTTCTTCATCCACGCCTCCCCAACCGCCAGATGCGATGACGACGTAACTTACCCTGCCGCTCTTGCAGGTCACGAGGGCCTCAACGGCTTTTCCGATCGGCTCGCCTTCAGCATCAACGACCGGCATGCCAGCGACGCTCGTCGCGGTAAAAAGACTCGGATAGAGGGAGCGCTGGCTTGCCTGGGCGGCGGATTTGCCGCCATCTTCATATGCGCGCTGCTTGCCAAGCCAGCGCCAGACGCCGATGAGATTGACGAGGGTTAGAAATCCGTTGGTGGCCAGCAGGTTTGCCTGTCCCGAAGAGAATCCCACTATCGACCAGGCGATCGATCCCAGGGTGAAGACCCCGAAACCCCAGCCGGTGACACGTGCGCCCAGATTGGCTGCGGTCATCATGGCCGCAATCATGGTGGCAGCAGGGGCAATCCAACCGGCGAGGTCTTCCAACTCGGGTAGCTCCATGATCAAAAGGTCAGAAGCGACTAACGCGAAGCGCTCTTGCTGGTGCCGGATCGAAGGCAGATTTCTCGGGTTGCCCTTTGCGCGCGTACGGCAACAGCGCTTTAGCCCGAGCAAACGGGAAGCCAGCCCCCTAAGATTCTGTTGGGGCAGGGGGCCTTTAGTGATGGTCGCGATCAAAATGCCGGACCACCAGTGACGGGGCGCCTAGTTTGCTGTTCCTGGCGCGCGATGACCCGAGCTATATGTCGGGTAGGTCCTGCACCCCAATGGTAGCCATCGTGAACGGATAATTGCCCACGCTTGGCGGTCGAACACATTTAGGCTGGCACCGCTGAAACGGAGTATGTCGACGACCGGTTCGCCTGATCCACGCTTGTGAAAAAACCATCGATGGAAGCGAGGACGTTCTGAACCGCCGAAGCGTCAAAGCGCATCGACGTGCTCAAGGCGAAGCTCGGTCTCGACTGAGCGCTTACGGTTCGTCTGTCAGCGAGTCAGATGGTCACGTGCGAGGCAAATGGTCACGACCCGTTCGCCGTCCCGCCATGCCTGTTCGATAGTGCCACCAAGTCCACGCATGGCTGCGCGCATCAGCTCTGTCCCGAAACCCTGATCGCCATTGTCGAAAGTGCCACCGCGTTCTCGCCAGGCGATGGTGACGTTTCCTTGCGTCATTGAGATATCAACCTGGAGCAGGCCGTCGGAATTGGAGAGCGCGCCATATTTGACGGCATTGGTGGCGAGTTCGTGCATGAGCAGCGCTAGTGACGTTGACGCGCCCGCGCCCACAGGCGCGTCGCACTGCGCGACGGTGATCTGACCCTCGTCGCGATAGGGCTCCAGGACTGCTCCAATCAGCTCGCTCAGCGCGGCACCGGAGCGTTCTTCGCCTGGAAGTCCGAGGACGAGTTGCTGCGCTGCGCCGAGCGCGATGATCCGGCTGCTCAGGTTATCGGCGAAGTCATCCACATCGTCGGCCCGTCGTCGGCCAACGCTGACCAGCCCCTGCACGATCGAGAGCAGGTTCTTGATGCGGTGATGCATCTCGCGGACCAGGAGCCGCTGGTCCTCGGCATGACGCAGCCGCTCGCCGATATCGCGCGCGATTTTAGACGCGCCGATAATCTCGCCTTCGGCGTTGCGCACCGGCGAAATGGTGACCTCGATATGGACGGGTTCGCCATCACTGCGGCGGCGCACCGTTTCGAACCGATCGACGCGTTCGCCTGCCCGCAGCTTGCCGATAATCTCGGCTTCTTCGTGGAGCCGGTCCTCAGGGATGATGAGCGTGATGGGCTGGCCGATGGCCTCGGCGGCGGAGAACCCGAACAGCTTCTCGGCTCCCGCATTCCAGCTGGTGATGACGCCGTCGAGCGTTTTGCTGAGGATCGCGTCGCCGGAATTGTCGACCACCGAGGAAAGCCACAAACCGGCGTCGAATTTGGGGCCGTACATCGTCGAATGGCTCATGTCCCCTCATTCCCGGAATGCCCGGTGGCCATTTGAAAGTCTCGTAGTGACGGCCCACGTACAGAGTCGCAGTGGCGAGCGTCGCGGGGACATTAAAAATTTCGGCGGATGACATCAACGCCTTCTGGCTGCTGATGTCGCGGTGCGCTAGCCATCCTGCTTGCTGCGCTTGTTTGTATGGGCGCCGAAGCGGCCTTTCGTGATCGTCCGATTTTCCCTCTAGCCGACTTGCGAGATCGTGCTCGCGAACGACTGCTTTGACCCAGGAGCCGCCTACCGATTTCGGCCGACAATATTGTGAAGCCCGGTCTTGCAGTAATGGCGTGGTCCTGAATGGGGCATCAGGACCTTGGGGTACGGCGTCGAGCCTTGTTGTCGGAGAGCTCGACCCACACCGGCGCATGATCGCTCGACTTCTCCCAGCCCCGGACGTGAGTGTCGACCTGGGCATCGATGAGCCGGTCGCGCAGCAGTGGACTGAGCAACAGATGATCGATGCGTAGGCCCGCATTTCGGCCATAAGCGTTTCGGAAATAATCCCAAAAAGTGTAGATCGTCTCGTCCGGATGGATAGTGCGAAGGGCATCCGTCCAGCCTTGATCGAGGAGCCGAAAGAATGCCGCCCGGACTTCGGGCGCGAACAAGGCGTCGTCGAGCCAGCGTTCGGGTTTGTAGACATCTCGATCGGTCGGCATGACATTAAAATCGCCGAGCAGGATCACCGGAGCGCCCGATCGTAACAGCGCCGCTGCATGATCGATCAGCCGATCGAACCAACGCAGCTTGTAATCGAACTTTGGTCCGGAGCGCGGATTTCCGTTCGGCAGATAGAGGCCAGCGACCAGCACGCCGTTGACCGCTGCCTCGATATAGCGACTTTGACTGCTGTCGGGGTCATCTGGCAATCCGCGCCGTGTCTCATGAATTTCCCCCACACGGGCGAGAATGGCGACGCCATTCCAGCTCTTCTGGCCATGCCAGATCGCCTGATAGCCAAGAGCACGAAACGCGCTTTGCGGGAATTTCTCTTGTGGCGCCTTGAGTTCCTGGAGCACGACGATGTCCGGTTCGGCCTCGGCCAGCCAGCGAAGCAGGACCGGCAGGCGGCCGTTCACGCCGTTCACATTGTAGGTGGCGATCTTCACAGGTCTGGCAGGACCTGGTCGGCACGGCCCCATTGCGCGAGCGCCTTGGATCCTGCTCGCTTCACCATCTCTGCGGCGTCACCAATATGCCAGCAGGCCGGACTGTCCAGATCGCGCAACTCCTCCCAGCTGAGCGGCACCGCGATCGGCGCAAGGGGGCGCGAACGCGCGCTGTAGGGCATGACTGCAGTGGCGCCGCGCTGGTTGCGAAGATAGTCGATGAAGATGCGTCCGGTACGTCTGGCCTTGGCCAGGGCCGCAGTGAACCGGTCAGGATCTGCCTGCGCCAGGGCCATGGCAAAGCGGCGCGCAAAATCCTTGACCACTGGCCATTGCGCAGTCGGCGTGAGCGGCGCGATAACATGAACGCCCTTGCCGCCGGTCACCATCGGGAAGGTTGCGAGACCCATCTGTCCCAGCACGTCCTGAAGGTGGAAAGCAGCCGAGACGACATCTTTGAACTCCAAGCCCTCATCGGGGTCGAGATCGAACACAAGCCGGTCGGCCTTCTCGACGTCCTCGATCCGAGCGCCCCAACCATGGAATTCGATCGTGCCCATTTGGACGCAGGTCAGAAGTCCAGCGGGCGTGTCCACGAACAGATAGGGCTCGTCATGCCCATCCTTCTCGCGGATCGCGACGTGCTTGACCTCGTCACCAAAACTGCCGGCATCATGCTTCTGGAAGAAGCATTTCTTGTCTCGCCCTTGCGGGCAGCGCACCAGACTGATCGGCCGGCTGCCGCTCCAGGGCAGCATGATCTCCGCAACGGCTTCATAATAGTCAGAGAGTTGCCCCTTGGTGAGCTTGCCCTCGGGAAAGATGACGCGCTCGCGATTGCTGATCTTGACGGTACTGGTAGCGGCCGGAGCGGTCAGATCGCCGACCGGCGTTTCGGTTTCGACCACAACCGCTTCGGGCTTTTTATCCTCTCGAAGGCCCAGATAGCTCGAATGGCGCAATACGCCTTCGTGGGTAAACTCGATGAAGGCGACCTCGGCGACGAGCTTCGGCTTGATCCAATGGGCGCCGCGCACGGCAGCCCGGGATGCTTCCACGGTTGCGGTCTTCTGTTCGAGCGGCGCCATCAACGCCATCAGGCGCTCGATCTCGTCGCCCGTGAACCCAGTTCCAACCTTCCCCGCGTATCGCAGTACGCCCCTCTCGTTCACTCCCAGCAGCAAAGCGCGAAAGCCCCGCTGCTTGTCCGAGGGTGTCCATCCGACGATGACAAACTCCTGGCGGCGGATGCACTTGGTCTTGACCCAGGCCCCCGAGCGCGCGCCAGAATAGCGCGCGTCGGTGCGTTTCGAGATGACGCCCTCCAGTCCCGCACCGCAAAAACTGTCGAAAAGCTGCTCGCCGCGCCCGATTATATGGTCGGAATAGCGCAGATGACTCTGGCCCTCGCCGATCAGCGCGGCGAGAAGCTCCTTGCGTTCCAGCAACGGCCGTTGAGTCAGATCTTCGCCGTTGAGCTCGAGCAAGTCGAATGCGAAATAATCGATCGCGTTCGGGTCGTCCTTGAGCGCTGCCTGCAAAGCCTGGAAACTGGTCCTGCCGTCGGGCAAGACCACGACCGCTTCACCGTCGATCAAGGCGCTTTCAGCATCGAGCGTGACCGCGTCGCCGATCAGTCCGGCGAACCGGTCCGACCAGTCCAACCCCGAGCGCGTGTAGGCGCGGCCTTCGCCATTGCCGATGGCAAGCAGCGTGCGGTATCCGTCATATTTGAGCTCGTGCAGCCAGCGATCACCCGGCGGCACATGGTCGACAAGAGTCGCCAGCTGCACGGGCTGGAACGGCGGCAGGATACGGCCAGCTTTCCTGCGCTTCGTCGCCCTGGCAGGCTTCCTGACTTGCGCCTTGGCTGAAGCTGGAGCCGCCGGCGATGCCTTGGCCTTCGATCTTGCAACCGGTTTGCCCGCAGCGATCTCCTCCATCGTGCGGCCGCTGTCGATACTGGTCAGGTGGAGCCCGATCAGATCGTCCGAGCCGCCGGCAAAGGCATCGTTTACCTTGCGCAATATCCAGTTCTCGGCCTTTTCCCTGCCGCGCGGCTTCAGACGAAAAAGGATCCATTCGCCCTGCATCCGGCGCCCATGGAGAGTGAAATGGAGGTGACCTTCGGGCAGGGTCGTACGCGGATCCTTGCCGGCGATCGGTTCCCATGTTCCGTTGTCCCACAGCATGACGGTGCCGCCGCCATACTCGCCCTTGGGGATGGTGCCCTCGAACCGGGCATAGTCGAGCGGATGGTCCTCGGTCCGCACAGCCAGCCTCTTGTCATCCGGATTGGCACTGGGCCCGCGCGTGACGGCCCAGCTCAGGAGAACGCCGTCCAGCTCCAGTCTGAAATCATAGTGTAGACGGGACGCGGCATGTTTCTGGACGACAAAGCCATTGCCGGCGGCGGGCTGTGTCGCCCCGGAGGGTTCGGCGGTGCGCGCGAAATCACGCTTGGCGCGGTAGGTGGCGAGCCTGTCCTCCTTCTTGGTCTGAACGTTCGGCATGTTGGTCCCGGATTCCTTCGCTCCCTTAATTCGCGGATGCCATGACTCGTTCCTGCGTCGCTCAGGCCTGACAAGCGCTGCTAAACTGGACTTCGATCATTCGGGGGCGATTGATCGCGCGAACCGGTAGCTTGTCTGCTCAAAATTCAATGTCCGGAAGAAATTGTGGGCATTTTTCACATCGATGTCGCTCATCGCTTCGAGCCGCGTGCAACCTTTCTTGCGAAGCGACGTCACGGCTTTATCTACCATAGCGGTGGCGATGCCCTTTCTTCGATGTGCTTGGGCAACGAGCAGCAACGTCAGTCTGCCGACCAGCCCATGCTGGAGCGTGGGTATGACAGCCCAGGCGCAGCATCCGACGACTTCTCCGAATTCAGCAACGGCCATGCCGGCTTCCGCCTTGAGCGCTGCTTTCAAGTTCCGGGCCACACCGAGTTCGTCCAGCCTTACCCCGGACAGCTGTCGCACCAGCGGAACGAGCGCTTCCGCGTCGGCTGCCGTTGCGGCGCGGATGAGCAGCTTCGGCTCGGGTGCCGGCGCAGGGGCGGGACGGCGGCCGCTTGGGCGAGATGCTGAACTGACACGCGCGGCCACTTTGGCGGCGGGATTATGCCGATCTCTTGGCTGATCTTCGGCCTCGCTCCGACTTTTTGGATATTCTCTGCTTAACGGTTCTGGCTGTTCTCCAGACCTGCGTTTTTTTGAGCGTGGCCGGATGGCCGATTCCAGACGTTGATCGTCGTCATCATTGCCGCCTGAGGGTCGGGCTTTCGATGCTGGTCTGGCGGGGGTGCTTTCCGCTGATTCCTTCCAAGTGCTGGCGGCACTGGCCCGCAAATAGGTCTCGATATCTTGCGCCGACGCTTCCAGCCCTTGTGCGCCAATGCCGAGCAGCGGCTTGCCGGCTGCATCGATCAGCCCGAACTTGCCATAGTCGCCGACGCCGGGTTTGCGCCTGCGTGATTTTACAAGCTTGAGGCCACGATGCTCGGCCATGTCGCGCAGTTTTTGGTCGGTCGCCACCTGTGCCATCTCACGACAACCCTTTAGCTGGCTCCCGGTTCATGGAGCCTCGAAACGCCACGTCGGCGCAGGACTTTCATCCGGCCTTGTTTCTGATTCGGCTCGACTGCAGAAAGGGAACGCGACATTGGTTCTTTCGATGGATGCTGATGCGCGCATATCGCTTTAACCAGTCTTCGATGATCGAGCGTGTCGCGTTCGATGATGACGCACACACGCTGAGTATCTCGTTCCGTCAGACCGGCAAATATCTCTACTATGACGTGCCTGCCACCATCTTTGACGAGCTATGCAAAGCCGTCTCGGTGGGCACATATTTCAACGAGCAGATCAAGGGGCGCTTCGCGTGCCGTCGCGACCCCGAACGCCGGCGCTTTGGCCCGAAGGATGAATAACCTTCAGGCTTTCCCGAGCACCTGGTATACCGACATCAAATGCTGTCCTGCAATGGCGCGGGCGCGCGGCGATCGCACGGTCTCCTCATTGGTTTCGTGGAGCATTGTCAGCATATCAAGCAGTTCCTGACGGGGCATGCCGGTTTCGAGCAAGTGCGTGCCGATCAGAGCCACCAGATTGCTCCAGAGCGTGATCGCGCCCTCCGCGAACGCAGCATCATCATCTTCGCTGCCGGAAGCCTTGCAAATTGGATCGGTCATGAATTTACGCCCGCTTGCGCGTCGTCGCCGGCGACTTCGCAGCCGGCTTTTTATCGGTGCTCTTCGCAGCCTTTTTGGCAGGCGCTTTCTTCGCAGCGGGTTTGGAATCGCTGCTGCCAAGTGATTTCTTGAGCGCGGCCATCAGATCGACGACGTTGCTGCCGCGCGGATCGGCTTCGCTATCGTCCGCATCGATGTTGAGGGTCTTTCCCTTCTTCTTGCGCTCGATCAGGTCCTTGAGCGCATCGACATAGCGGTCATGGAAGTCGCTGGCATCGAACTTGCCAGTCTTCTTGTCGATCAGCGTCGTGGCGAGATCGAGGAGTTCGTCATCGGGATCGCTATCGCCTATTTCGCGGAAATAACTCGCCGCCTTGTTGACCTCGTCGGCATAACGCAGGGTTTCCATGACCATTCCGCGGCCGCAGGCTTTGATGCTGACGACATATTCCCGCCCGCGCATCGCTAGCTGGCCAAGTCCTGTTTTCCGGCTGCGCCGAAGCGCCTCCCGCAGCACAATGAAGGCTTCCTCGGCCAGGTCGTCGGCCGGCACGACATAATAGGGCTTTTCAAAATAGATCGGGTCGATGTCGTGGCTATCTACAAACTGTGTCAGTTCGAGCGTCTTCTTGCTCTCCAGCTTGACGCCCTCGATCTCCTTCTCATCGAGCAGGACATACTCGCCCTTGGCATATTCAAAGCCCTTGACGATCTCATCGAGATCGACCGGGCCGATGCCAGGCACGACCTTTTCATATTTGATTCGCTTGCCCGACGGCTCATGAATTTGATTGAATGCGATGGTCGCGCCGCTCTTGGTCGCCGAATAGATTTCGACAGGGATCGAAACCAGGGCCAGCCTTATCTGGCCTTTCCAATAAGGTCGTGCAGCCATGATTATCTCCAACGCATTCTCCGGATAACTTTCTGCGGCGGGCAGCGTTCCAAGTCCGAGAGCCGCCCCGCCTCGTTATAGAACGGCCGCAGCTTCTCCCGGATGCCGTCCGGATCCGCGACGTGATCCAACGTCCACGACATGTCGCTATGGGAACATGATCTTCCAGGCTGAAGCTGTAGAATAGCGCCTCCCGCATCACCCTCCGATCACCAATTAGAGCCTGTCTCCTGACGACAAGGTCAGTGAATCCGGACAGCCATTACTGCAAGGCAGGGTTCGACCCATTGCTGCCGTTCGGAGGTCGATTTTCAATCGCCAAGTGCTGACGGTCTGCTTGTTAGATTCGATTAAGGCCGTGCTTCTCCCGCAGTGTAAGCTGAAAGGGGGCACCCAAGGATGCTGGCAGTTTGAACGCACCGCCCTCGAAAAGATGGGGCGCACGTTTTGAAGATGTCGGCCCCGCAGTCTGTTTGTCACATTTCCCCTCTAGCCACCCCCAGAATCGACACTTCGTCATAATAAACGGTCGCGGAACTGGGATGAGCGGAACGGACAGGGAAAGAGCGCGCTGGCTGCTGCGCAACATCTTGCCGCATGAGCCTGCCTTGCGCGGCTGGCTTGCGCGTCGTCCATTGGGCGGACTGGAACCGGACGATATCATCCAGGAGTCCTACAGCATCTTCGCGGAGATGGAGCGGGTCGACACCATCACCTACCCCCGCGCCTATCTGTTCCAGGTAGCCCGGTCTGTGGTAACCCGCCATGTCCGCCGTGCGCGGATCGTTCCTATTCATGCGGTCGACAATCTTGACCATCTTGACCATCCTGACGATGCCGCATCACCCGAACAGACTGCGATCGACCGGGATGAATTGCGCCAACTGGCCTGCGCAATTGCGGCCATGCCGCTCAAGACGCGCGAGGCCTTCATTTTGCGCCGGGTGGAGGGCCTGCCGCAACGCGCGATAGCAGCGCGGATGGGCATATCAGAAAATACGGTCGAGACGCATATTTCACGCGGTATCCGATTTTTGATTGACTGGTTTGGTCGTGGTGGAAAGACGCTGCCCCAAACCTCTAGGGGTGTGACAAGGGAGACGCGCGCAGCTGATGGCCGGACAAGAAGACAGTCGCAGCATTGACCAGACCGCGTCCGACTGGGCGGCGCGGCTGGATCGTGGCGCGCTGTCCGCGGCGCAGGATGCGGAACTTGAGCAATGGCTGAGCGCCGATCCGCGCCATAAGGGCGCCCTGCTCCGAGCGCAGGCATTGTCGTTGATGAGCGAGTCCGCGCAGGCGCTGGGCCCCGACTTCGATCCTCGTCCGTTCGAGCCAACAAAACAGCGCGGCCTGTCGCGACGACATTTGCTCGGCATCGGCGGTGGCGCACTGGCCGCCATGGCGGGCATGGCCGCATTGACCGTCGGCATGCCGGCATCGGGCGCGGAAATCCGCACCGGCCGGGGCGAGATGCGACTGGTGCCGCTGGAGGACGGGTCGACCGCCCTGCTGAATACCGACAGCCGCATCCGCATCCTCTATGGTGAAAAGGAACGTCTGGTCTCGTTACTGGATGGCGAAGTCTATTTCTCGGTCGCACGCGACGAGCGGCGCCCATTCATTGTCGAGGTGGGCGGTCGCCGATTGCGCACAGCGCAGGCCGGCTTTCGCGTCCGCAAGCTGGCAAGGGCGCCTGTCGACATATTGGTGCATCAGGGGCTGGTCGAACTGCCTGCAGTCAATCCCATGAGCGGTCAGGTTGTCGCCCTAGCTGGCAATACCCACATGGTCATGGCCGATGCGGCATCCAGCCTGTTCGTCGCGGAACGGCCCGAACCGATCTCGCCCGAGCGCATCAACCGGGAGCTGGCCTGGCGCGACGGGAAACTGGCCTTCGAGGGCGAGACCTTGCAGCAGGCGGCCAATGCCTTTGCCCGTTACAGCGAAACCCGCATCCTGATACCGGACGCGGCACTGGCGCGCGAACCTGTAACGGGTCTGTTTACAGCCAATGATCCCGCGGGCTTCAGCCGCGCGATTTCGACCATCTTCGATGCCCGCCTGGTCCAGCAGGACCATGACCTCATCCTGAGCCGCACAGCGCAGTCGAAAAAAAATTGACCCTGCGTTAGCGGAACCGCCGGCCTCCCACCTCTTAGGGTCGAACGCCGTGCAGAGCGCGGCCAGCAGGGGGCTACCAGCCAATGTATTCGCGTCATTCTCTCCTCACTTGTGGGGCTTCTTTCGTTGCGCTTGCCGTCGCCGTGCCGGCCCATGCGCAGGAGCGTCTCTTCGACATACCCGCCCAGCCCGCCGTCCGTGCCATCCCCGAACTGGCCCGACAGGCACAAGTGCAGATCGTAGCCCCGGCCCGTGATCTGGCCGGCATCAACACGCCTGCAATCAAGGGGCGGATGGACGTGCGCGAAGCGTTGCGCCGCCTGATCGCAGGCACGCCGCTGCGGGTTGGATCGGATGACGGCAATGTCATCACCCTGCGCTCGGCCCGCCCGGAAGCCAGCGTCGGGAATGGCATGGTGCGCGGCCGCGTGTTCAACACCGTCACCGGCGAATATCTGCGCAACGCGGAAATTCGCGTCGAAGGCACGCCGATCACCGTCTATTCGGAGGATAATGGCGAATTTCGTTTGTCCAACATTCCGGCCGGTGAAGCGACGATCCTCGTCAAATATACCGGCCTCCAGACCGAAAGACTGATCGCCACTGTCAGCCCGCGTGAAGTCGCGACGCTGGACGTGGCGTTGCGCGCACCGACCTTTGCGGGCTCTTCCGCCGACGACGGCTCAGCCATCACTGTCACCGCCCGGCGCGAGGGGCAGGCGGCCGCGATCATGGAACGCCGCGCTGCCACCAATGCCAAGACCGTGGTGGCCGCCGACAATTACGGCCTGCTGACCATGGGCGATGTCGGCGAATTCATGAAGCAAATGCCGGGCATCTCGCTCGACTATACCGAGGTTGATGCCACGGCGGTCCGCATTGGTGGTCTCGACCCCAAATATTCGACCTTCACCACCGACGGCGCCCGCATGGCGACGGCGACGTCCAACAACAATAATGGCCGGCAGAACAGTTTCGAGCAGATGTCGATCACCGGCATTGAGTCTATCGAGCTGAACAACACGCTGACCGCCCGCATGGATGCCGACGCGCCTGGCGGCGCGATCAACCTGCGCAGCAAATATGCGTTTCAGCTGAAGAAGCGCCAACTGCGCTTCCAGGTCGGCGGAGTCGGCACCTCGGACGCCGGGATCGGCGAAATCTATTTGCCCGACAATGACAAACATGCCCGCATCTATCCGTCGGCCAGCTTCAACTATGGCGACGTGTTTATGGACGGGCGGCTCGGCGTCGCGCTGAGCGCCAGCTACAACGCCAATTATGTCCAGCAGGATCGCGTGCAGACCGATTGGTCCTATCTCGCCGACGGCCGGGTCATCCCCTATCAGGTCATGTGGCGTCCTGGCCCGAAGAAGACCAGCCGCACCGCCGCCAACCTATCGGTCGACTATAAATTCTCCGACGAACTCGCGCTGTCGTTGCGGGGCAGCTATTCCCTCTACGAGGTCGAATATTTCAACCAATATACCTATCTGATTTTCGGCACTTCGACCAAATCCTATGCCACGCCAGATTCGACCGGTACCCATATCGTCGTCAATCCCAATGGCACCAACACGCGGCTGCACACCCAATATTCGCATCGCTATGCCGGCACCCCGGCAATGCTGCTGGCACCCAAGCTCGAATATAAGAATGACGATTGGGAGGTCGCGCTGCGCGGCAGCTATTCCAGCTCGGAATTCAATTTCCGCGACAATTCCAAAGGCTTCTTCCAGCGCACCGACAGCTGGCTGACGCGGATCGGCTTTACGCTAGACCGGGCGTCGGAAAGCTCGAATGCCTGGACGCTGCAGCAGACTGCCGGTCGGTCCTGGAGCGACCCGACCAGCTTCAACCGCGACGACGACATCGGCAACAATATCCGCACGGCTGAATCGGACGCCCGCAATGAAATGTATGGCGGCAATCTGGACATCAAGCGCAAGCTGTTCGTCGGCGACGTGCCGCTGACGCTGATGGCGGGGGCCGGCGCGCGGGTGAATGACTGGCGCACAAATGAGGGGTCTTATGACCAGTTCCAATATGTCGGCCCGAACGGCGATCTGAGCCAAAAGGACCCGGCCGCGGTCATTCCCTGGACCAATCGCTACCAGTTCGAGATCATCGGCTTCAACGCAGGTAACCTCAACGACCAGAATTGGCGCGCCGACAATAATTACGCGATGTACGACATCTACAAGGCGCATCCGGAATATTTCGTTGCCGATACGGTCGGCAATCTGAAGCGCGACCTCGACAACAACAAGCGGGTCAAGGAAGATATCTACGCCGCCTATGTCGAGGCGGAGGCGCGCGTTGGCAAGGCGACCTTTGACCTCGGCCTGCGCTACGAGAAGACCAGGACTGGCGCGCTGGTCGCCAATATCCGTCCGACCAGCGAGGTCGAGGCGGCAGGCTACAAGACCAACACGATCGAGGGGCTGCTCTACCAATATAATGGCGGTACCTATTCAACCCGCCATGGCGAATATGACGACTGGTTCCTGAGCGGGGGCATGAAATATGATTTCAGCCGCCGTCTGGTCGGCCAGATCGCCTTCAGCCAGTCGATCCTGCGGCCCGACTATGGCAATCTGGGCGGCGTGGTGTCGGTCAATGACGATACACAGATCGTCAATGTACCCAATCCCCTGCTAAAGCCCGAACATTCGACCAAATATTTCGCCAGCCTTCAATATTATCTGGAGCCGTCGGGCATCATCGGTCTGTCCTATTATCGCCTCGACATGAAGGACATGCAGGTCACCGGGATCGAGGTCGATCCCGCCGCCGTCGGCTTCGATCCTGATGAATATGCCGGCTACACATTCCGAAGCGCGCAGAATCTTCCGGGGACCAGCACCAATGAGGGGCTGATCTTCGAATATGACCAGCAGCTGACCTTCCTGCCGGGCATCCTCAAGGGGCTGGGTCTGCGCGGTTCCTTCACCCGTCTCTTCCCCGATGCCGAGCGCGTCAACACGCCGGAAAAATCGGCCAACTGGGGCCTACGCTACAGCTATGGCCCGTTCGACTTCCAGCTGACGGGCAACTGGCAGTCGCGATATCGGGTGAGTGCATTGAGCGCCACGCCGACCACCGCTAACAATGGCGTCCTTTATCATACCGATCGCCAGCTATGGAATGTGAGCTTCAGCTACAAGCTGAGCACCAATTTCGAGCTGAACGTCGCCGGCCGCAATATCTTCAATGCGCCCGACGTCATCTATTCCAGCGTCGAAAGCCGGGTGCGCCAGTACAGCATCTACGGCTCGATGTGGAACATCGGCATCAAGGGCAGCTTCTGATCCTCCCCCACTGGATGGAGCGGCCTTGGGCCGCTCCATCCCTTTCCGATCCCAACGAAAAGGCATCATCATGGTAATGCAAATCGACCGCCGCAGCATGATCCTGGGCGGAGCCTGGGGCATTGGGGCGCTGGCGCTGCCTGCGGGCCAGGCGCTGGCAGCCGAACTGATCGGCGCGCGCGGCTTCACTCATGCGGTAGCCAGCGGCGAGCCGGGGGCGGATTCGATGCTGCTATGGACCCGCTATGTCCCTGCGAGCGATGCCGAGAGCGTGCGCCTCGACGTCGAAATCGCGATCGATCCCGACTTCGCCCGGACCGTCGGCGGCGGCACGGTACGCACCGGCGGCTATCGCGACTGGACAGCGAAAGTGACGATTGACGGGCTTCAGCCGGGCACGACCTACTGGTATCGCTTCGTCGCGCCGGATGGCAGCAAATCGCCGGTCGGCCGCACTCGGACGTTGCCGCAGGGCGACGTGCCGCGCTTTGGCCTGGGCGTCTTTTCCTGTTCCAACCTGCCCTATGGCTGGTTCAACGCCTATGCCCATGCTGCGGCGCGCGACAATCTCGACCTGTGGCTGCATGTCGGCGACTATATCTACGAATATGGCAATGCGTCGGTACGGCCCGGTCAGGGCATCGTGGGGCGCACGCTGATGCCCGACACGGAAATTCTGGCGATTGCCGACTATCGCCTGCGCTACGCCACCTATCGGGCTGACCCCGACCTGCAACGGCTGCACCAGATGGCGCCGATGGTTGCGCTGTGGGACGATCATGAATCGGCCAATGACAGCTGGGAAGGTGGCGCCCAGAACCATCAGGCCGACAAGGAAGGCGACTGGAACACCCGCCGCGCCGCCGCAATGCAGGTCTATCGCGAATGGATGCCGGTGTCGGACGAGCCGTGGAAGGCCTATGATATCGGGACGCTGGCGACGCTGTATCGCACCGAATCCCGCCTGCTCGCCCGTACGCGCCCGGCCGACATCACGGCCGCCGCCAGCGCGCCCGATGCGGACGCCGCGCTAAAGGCCTTCCATGATGGCGTGTGGCAGGACCCATCGGCCACCATGTTGGGCAGCACCCAGGAAAGCTGGCTGGCCCATGCGTTCCGGGCGAACGCCCGCACCACCACCTGGCAGATGGTCGGCATGGGTACGATCATCGGCCGTACGGTAATGCCGGCCAATGTCAGCGACTGGCTCCGTCCCGACGCTAACGCCAAGCTGGTCCAACGCTATCGCAACAGCGTGCGCATGGCGCAAAATGGCCTGCCGATGTGGATGGACCGGTGGGACGGCTATCCCGCTGCCCGCTCGCGCCTGCTCCGGTCGGCACAGGCGGCCGACTCGGACCTCATCATGCTGGCGGGCGACAGCCACAATGCCTGGGCCTACGGCCTGGTCGAGGATGGCCAGCCCGCCGGTGTCGAATTTGCCGGACAGGCGGTCACGTCGGGTGGCATGGAGGGTGACCTGCGCGGCGATCCGACGGCGGTGGCGCGCGGCTTCGTCGCCGCCAATCCCGAACTCAAATGGGCGAACACGCACCAGCGTGGCTATATGATGATAGACATCAGCCGTGATCGGGTGACAGGCGAATGGCTGTTCCTCGATACGATCAAGGCGCGCAGCACGCGGATCGCCAGCACCCATCGCATGTCGGTCGAGCGCGGCCGCCGTGTCTTCAGCGCCTGATCAGGAGATTATGATGCGGTCCGCGATCGTTGCGCTACTTCTGCTTGGCCTTGCCCAGTCTGCTCATTCGGCTACGCCGTTTCCGCCTGCCGACCTGTCGCGCGAACAGGTCGCGGGCCCTTTCGCCTCGGGCCATGTTCAGGGTATCGCGGTCGATCGCAAGGGCGGCTTCATCTATTATTCCTTCACCGACATGCTCGCCAAATATGACTTTGAAGGCCGGCTCGTCGGCACACTGACCGGCTGGTCGGGGCATCTGGGCGACCTGGACTTCAACCCGGTCGACCGACGGGTCTATGGCTCGCTGGAATATGGCAAGCAGGACGCCTTCTATATCGCGATGATCGACGGGGCACGGATCGATCGGGTCGGCATGACGGTTGCCGGCACCGACCTGCTGCGCGCCGTCTATCTGCCCGAAGTGACGCGCGACTATGCCGCCGATCTCGATGGCGACGGCAAGGCGGATCATCGCTATGGCTGTTCAGGCATCGATGGCGTCGCTTTTGGCCCCGCCTTCGGCCGGAGCGACGGCCCGCTCTACCTGACCGTCGCTTACGGCATTTATGGCGACGTCGCCCGCAGCGACAATGATCATCAGGTCCTCCTGCAATATGACGCGACGGACTGGGGCCGAGAGGCGCAGCCGATTGACGAACAGGCACTGCACCATTCTGGCCCGACTACCCCTCGGGGCAAATATTTCGTCCTTACCGGCAACACCCGCTATGGCGTCCAGAACCTCGCCTATGATTCAAGCCTGCAACGCTGGTTCATGGGCGTCTATCAGGGTGCCAAACCCAACTGGCCCAATTATCTGCTGTTCGCGCTCGATGCCCGCAGCCGGCCACGTCGCCAGGCCTTGCAAGGCCTGGCTTCTCCTCAAGGCATGAATCCAGAAAGGGGCCTGCTACTGCCGCTCGCTCAGGACGGGGTTCATGATGTGAAGACCGGTGTGCGGGGGTGGTATCAGAAGGCCGATGTCGGAATACAGCCCTTGGGAGATGGCCTATACTATCTCGTCCAGAACGACGGTGCGCGCGGCGCGCAGTCCGCCGTTACGCGGTTGATGCATTGGACGGGCGTCTCTTCCAAGCCCTTTGAGACAATGCCAATGGCCGATCGATGACGTCCTCACCTACTGGCGTTTGATGGAAGTACCCTTACCGCGCGCCGATATCTTGTATGCTTGCCAAGGACGACAACGACCCTTTGTCGCCATTCAGCGCCGGGCTTTCGCTCCCCAGCAGCAGACCGTCCGCTATTCCGGCGGGTGTCGACCAGCTCAAGCCGTTCCCACCAGTCACTTTGAACGACCGCTCGGGCCGAAAGCGGCCCTAGGCAACCACAGCCTTCCGCATCGTGGTTGATCGCCTTCGGTATAAAGAGTGAAGTCCGCCACACTCGGACCTCCGATGTCCCTCGGCTGCAGGAGGTTTGGTCACTCACCCCGCGGCTGTCGCTGACCGGCCGCTACGAGCATCTCGCCGCTGGGCCGGCGTCGGCCAAGGCAGGCTATGCGAGTTCGGACTTCGTCGCCGGCTAGCTCAGCTTCAGCTTCTGACGCAGCCCGGTGATCCGCCACCAGCCTAGCCCGCCATAGAGGAGCGCAAGGCCGAGGAGCGTGAGCACCCCCGGCGCCACGTCGGCGAGGCTGGCGTGCATCTGGTTAAGCGGCACGAATACTTGCACGCCGCTGGTCGAGGGGATCAGCTGCGCCACCGCGCGGACGAAGCCCGGCATCTGGTCGAGCGGCCAGGCAATGCCCGAGAGGAAGAAGAAGGGCGCGGAGGTGGGCGCGAGGATCATCATCGCCCGCTCAGACCGGTCGAAATAGCTGCCCAGCCACAGCCCCAGCCCGGCGACCGAGGCCGCCAACAACGGCGCGGCGAGCAGCATGCCCGCGACATTCTCGTCGTGCGGGATGCCCTGCACCCAGAAGATGAAGCCGAACAGGAACAGGCAGATCAGCAGCCCAACCGATGTGAACGCTGCCCACGTGCCGAGATATTCGCCATGCCCCATCCGCCAGCGCCCATCGCGCCGCCGCCCGCCGACGAAGGTAGCGACGCCGAACAGCAGGGTCTGCTGGATGATGACGATGGTCACGGCGGGGAAGACATAGCCCTTGTAGCCCGCGGTCGGGTTGAACATCGGCTCGCGGACGATGGTGACCGGCGGCCCGGTGCGCACGGCCTGGCCCAGCACGTCCAGCTTCTCGACGGCGAGATCGCGCAGCACCTCGGTCACCGCCTCGCCGATCGTGCTGGCGCGCAGGAGGTACGAGGCATTGACCCATACCGCGATCCCGGCCCCCGGCGCGCCGGTACGCAGCTGGCGTTGCAGTCCGCGGGCGATCAGCACCACGCCGTCCACCTTGCCCGCGCGGAGCTGCGCCTGAGCCTCGGCTACGCTCGGTGCATGTTCGGCCACGATCACGGCGCGCGTGGCTTCGAGGTTGCGGACCAGCTCGCGGCTGAGCGCGCTGCCGTCCTCGTCGACCAGCACCACCGGCAGTTGCTGAGCGACTTCCTGGCTGTAGGGCGCCGGATAGTAGAAGGCATAGAGCACCACCGCGAGCAGCATCGTGCTGAGCAGGGTGCGGGAGGTCAGCACCGTCGCCCAGGTGGCGCGGAAGGCGGCGGCGAAACTCATCGCGCCTGCCGCCGGATCAGCAGCCAGGCGAGCGCGCCCGGCACCAGCACATAGGCGAGCAGTGCCAGAATCGGCGGGAAGATGGTGGCGACATCCTGTCCGCCCAGCTGCCCGGTCTGGAGCGCGAGGTAATGGGTGAGGGGCAGCACCTCACTCCAGAAGCGCGCGAAGCCGCTGCCGCCGTTGAGCGGCAGGGTGGCGCCCGCATAGGCTAACGCCGAACCCGCATAGACCGCGCAGACCGACAGCGCCGTGGCGGTTTCGCGCGTGGCCGCGACGAGCAGCGCGGAAATCGCGGCGGTGCCGAGATAGAAGAGCGTCTGCCCCGCGACGATCGCCGCTACGCTGCCCTCCACCCGCCAGCCGCGCCCCAGCGTCACGAACAGCAGCCAGGCGATGCCCCACAGGCTTGCGGCTCCGACATACGGCAGCAGCTTGCCGAACAGTGCGGGCACGATCGTGCCGCTGCGCGCCGCCCAGCCGCCGAGCGACCGCCCCTCCAGTTCCCGGCCCAGCGCCATCGCGGAGGTGACCGCCGCGACCAGATGCAGCACCGCCGGATAGATCAGCGTGCTGAGGAACCACTCGAAGCTCGACGCGGCGTTGTTGAGCGGCACCGCCTCGACGGCGAAGCGCCGCGTCGGATCCGGGGGCAGGGCGTGGCCGGAAAGCTGGTCCACCACCAGCGACGCGGCGGCGGCCTGCACCGCGCTCTCCGCACCGCTCGCCGCCTGCGAGCCGGAAGATAGGAAGCTGGCATTGTAGAGGATGCGGATTACCGGCGCGCGGTGGCGGGCAAGCCCCGCGCCGAGATCCTTGGGCAGGTGGACGAAGCCATTGGCATGGCCGCGCCGCACTTCCTCCACTGCCTCCGCCTCGGTGGCGCGCATCGCGACGATATGGACCAGCGGCGCCGCGTCGATCGCGCGCAGGATATCGCGGCTCGCCGAGCTGCGATCGTCGTCAATCACCACGATCGGCAGCCGCCGCATCGATCCCTGCCAGAACATCGCACCGATCAGAAACAGCAGAAGCGCGGGGATCAGCGTCAGCCCGGCCAGGTCCCAGCGGTCCCGCGCCAGATGGCGCAGCTCCGCCCCCAAGGCGTGGCCGAAGGCGCTCATTGCGGCCAGTCGAACAGCACGCTCATGCCGGGGCGCAGGCCGGGGATCGCCGTGACCGGGCGCAGCTTCACCTCGAAGGCGCGGACGTCATAGCCCGAAGCCTGCCGCGTTGCGCGCCACGTCGCGAAGTCGCCGCGCGGGGCGATATGATAGACCGCGAAATCGCCGTCGCGGCCGAGCGCGGGGATGTGGCCGTGCAGCCGCTTGCCCATCGCGATCCACTTGAAGCGATCCTCGCGCACGGTGAGCGCTACCCAGCTATGGTCGATGTCGAGCACCTGATAGGCGGGGATCACCGGGCTGACGACTTCGCCGGGCTGCACAAGCTTGCGCGAAACCTCGCCGTTGATCGGCGAGACCAGCTGGGTCTCGCTGCCGAGCGCGGTGGCGGTCTGCAGCGCCGCCTCGGCGATGCGGACCTGGGCGTTGGCCGCCTGCTTGTTCTGCGGGCGTGCGCCGGCGAGCGCTTTGAGATACTGTTGCCGCGCGGCCTCGGCCTGCTTGGCGCTGGCGTCGCGCGCTGCCGCCGCCTCGTCGCGCCGCTGCGCCGCGACCACGCCCTGCGCATAAAGGTTCGCGGTGCGCCGGCTGGTCACTGCGGCGAGGTCGGCTGCCGCCTGCGCCGCCTGCCAAGTGGAGCGCAACGAGGCGATGTCCTCCTGCCGCACGCCCTCATTGGTTTCCGAGGCGATCGCGCGGGCGGCGTCCACCGCGCCCTGCGCTTGCGCCTTGCCGCCGGCGATCTCCGGGCTCGACAGCGTCGCGAGCAGCGTGCCGGCGCGGACGCGCTGGCCTTCCTCGGCCACCAGAGTCTCGACGCGGGCGAGCGCCTTGGTGGCGACATTGACCTCGTCGGCATCGACCATGCCCTGCAGCTGCTCGGGTGCGGGCCGGTTGGCGAGCCACAGCCCGCCGACGATCAGCACCAGCACCGCGATGCCGAGCACGATCGCGAGGATGGGCGGCTTGCGGCGCGGCGGAGCCGCGGTCTCGTCGGTCATTGCTGGTCCTCCACGTGCCGGTCGGCACGCGCCATGAAGTCGCTATAGTCGTCGACGCGGTGGCTGGCGGCGAGCAGCGCCATCAACCCCAGGTCATATTCATAGGCGGCGGCGAGCCGCTGGGTGCGGACTGTCGACAGCGCCGCCTCGGCATCGATCAGCGCCGATGAGGCGACCTCGCCTTCGCGGAAGGAAAGCTGCTGCACGCGCAGATTTTCCTGCGCGGCGGCGAGGTTGGCATCGAGCAGCAGGAAGGAGCGGCGCGCCGCTTCGGCGATGTTCCAGGCGCGAACGATCTCACCGGCGACGTCGCGGCGCGCTTGCGCGGCGGCATCGGCGGCGGCGGCCTGGTTCTCGCGGGCGGCCGAGAGCGCCTTCTGGCGATCGAAGTTGGAGAGCAGGGTCATGCGCAGCGAGACGCCGGCGATCCAGTCGGGCTCGGTCGGCAGCGCGTTGTTGCGATTGGCGTTGTAGCTGCCGAAGGCGAAGGCCTGGGGGCGATAACGCGATTTGGCGAGATCCACCCCGGCCTGCGCTGCGCTCTTGGCGGCATCCGCACCCTGCGCGCGCGGCGACTGGTCGATGCCGTCGAGGAAGCGCTGGAGCGGCGGCAGCGGCTCCGAATGGACGAACAGCGGAGTGGAGGCGGTGACGCCCAGCGGCTGATCGAGCAGCCGCGCCAGCGTATCGGTGGCGATCGCCTCCTCGCTGCGGGCATGCTCGAAGGCGCGCTGGGCGGTGTTGCGCGCGACCTCCACCTCCAGCACCCGGGCATGGGCGAGCACGCCTTCCGCTTCCAGCTTGCGCGCGTCCGAGAGGTGCCGGTCGAAGGCTTCGAGCTGTTCGCGGGTGGATACGGTCAGCTGACTCGCGACCTTCTGGCCGAAATAGGCGCGCACCAGATTGACGCGGGAGAGATCCTGCCCGCCCGCCTGCTTGGCCCGGGCGATGCCTACCGCTGCGTCCGCGCCCTTCTGGACGGCGGGAATCGCGCCGCCGGTATAGAGCGGCATCGCCGCGGTGATCGCCGGACGGAACACGGTGTCGCGCGTCTGGAACTCCAGCGTGTTGGGAATCGCGCCAAACAGCCGGGGCAGGGCCGCGCCGATCCGCTGGGTCACCTGCGCCACAATCTGCGCGCTCGCGCCGGAGAATTGCCCGCCAAGCTGGTCTAGAAAGCCGTTGGTGGCGCTCAGCGCATCGGCCTTGGGCTCGGACAGGTCGACCGAGAGCGTCTTCTGATATTCGATCACGCTCGCCGAGGCGGTGACCACCGGGCGGCGCAGCGTTCGGGTGGCGGCGGCGATTTCCTCGCTGGCGCGGACGGCATGGTCGTCGCCGCTGAGCCCCGGTGAGGCTTTGTCGAGCCTGGCGAGCGCTGCCTGAAAACTGAGCGGGGGCGGCGGCGCCTCCTGCGCTACTGCGGTGCCGGTAGAGGCGAGCAGTAGGGCGAGCGCGGCAGGCCCGCTGCAGCAACGGTGCGCGACGTGTAGATCCTGCCGCTTCGTGCTGCGCACCCTGCTCCGCCCCTGTTTTGCCTGCCACGCCGCCGAGGGTCGCTCCCGCGACGGCGTGATCTTCGATTACGCATATTTGCAATGAAACACGCGCGCAATTGAATTCCTCGGATGCCCCGCCCCCGTGCGGTCGCGAAACAGCAACGGCGCCATTTCGTACAGGTTTGGCCCCTAGGTCAGGAACTCATGGCCGATGCCGGTCGAGACATAAAAGCGCTGGAAAATGCCCGCCGCCTTGATCGCCTCGGCATTGGCGCGGGGAGTCATCATCTATGATCCTTGGTATAACGGCCAAGCTTCTGACATAACCAGAGGCCGGTCGGGCGAACGTTGAATGTCGGCTTCTGACGAGAGGCGCCGTTCGACATGCCGCAGGCGAACGGCAGCAAAGTCCCAGTGCTTACCAGTACAGCCCTAATAAACCCATCCCAGGTCGATAAAAGAACCCCGCCGGAGAGGTCTCCACGGCGGGGCCATAGCCCATGGAGAGCCGCTCCGAAGGGAAGGGGAGCGACAGCTCTGATGCGGTGGGTATCGACAAATTTAAAATGTGGACTTCTTCTGCCGCGTCCCGGCAGCGTCCACATTTCAAAAATTGGACGGGCAGACATTCGTTGATGGCGAAATGCCGCCCTCATTTGCGGGAAGGACGAACGTCAGTCAATTTTCGGTGCGCAAGGCAATAGCCCGCTGCCCAACATCCGGATTTGGTCGGACGTGCTTGCACTTGGCCAACCTTCCGGCGATGACATGATTATGGCTGAGTTGAAGACCGATACCGCACATCTGCCAGGGCGAGCGCGTCGCGACCTTGCCCGCGCGGTCGAAATTTTGC
Organism: bacterium; assembly: GCA_030824575.1. Lineage (GTDB taxonomy): Bacteria > Pseudomonadota > Alphaproteobacteria > Sphingomonadales > Sphingomonadaceae > Sphingobium. Next base: position 102,965 of record JAVBXL010000032.1, read on the forward strand.
GTGATGAATTCGGCAAGCAGGTTGCGCGCCGCAATGGTCGGCACGTCCGCGAGGGCCGCATCCTGAAGATCATCCTGTTCGGATCCTATGCGCGTGGCCGCCAGGTGATCGACCCGGTGGGCCGGTATTTTTCCGACTATGATATCCTGGTGATAGTGAGCCATGAAGATCTTACGGACGCTGCAGAATATTGGGTGCAGGCTGAAGATCGGATGGTCGACATGCTGCTGCGTCGCTTCTGGCCGCAGCCTCTTAATCTGATTGTCCATAGCATCGACGATATTAATCACCAGCTCGAACGTGGTCGCTATTTCTTCACTGATATTGTCAAAGATGGCATCGCGCTGTTCGAGGAGCCGGGGCATCCGCTTGCTGATCCCGTTCCGCTTTCGGCTGAAGAGGCTTTAAAGGAAGCGCAGTTCTATTTTGACGATGATTTCCCAGGCATCCAAAGGGCATTGGTCACGTCAACTTTTCAACGACAGCAGGCCGAAGCGGAACTAGAGCCAAAGGCTGCCGCGAAGTGGCGTAACGAAGCAGCGTTTCAGCTTCACCAAGCGACGGAGCGCGCCTATTACTGCATCCTGCTGGTGCTGAAATTGTACCGGCCCAAATCGCACAATCTCAACTTTCTGTCCCAGCGCTGCGAGCAGTTGGACGAACGTTTGATCGGCATCTGGCAGCGGGAATCGAAGGAGGGCAAGCGCTGCTACGAACTGCTGCGCGCGGCCTATATCAAGGCGCGCTACTCCGATTTCTACAAGATCACCGACGAGGAGCTTGACTGGCTGACGGCGCGCATCCGTGAGTTGCAGGCGCTGACCCAGACCATCTGCCAGGAGCATCTGGGCGGCGGCGCGCTTCCGGCGGACTGACCCTGCGGCACCAGGAGCAGTGATTTGGGGACTAGCCGCTCTCTGCCTCGCTGGCGCGATCATGGAGGCGCTGAAGCATCGCAATCCGCGCCCTTGAAATGCGCATCGCATCCACCGCATCGGTATCGCCGCCGATCCTGCCCATGCCTGGCGAGCGCGCCTCCGCCTCCAGGGCAGCATACAGGGCTTTTTCTACCCTGAGTACGGCAAGCAGGTCGTCTTTTCCCGGTCGCTCGGCCGCATGGGAAAGGGGAAGAGGCTCGGTCATGGCAGTCGGTCTCCCTGGCAAGGCTAGGATCCAATACCGCTCGGAGCTGCATTGGTTGCGCGTCCCTGCTTCTTGCGGGAGGCCATCGTTCAACCGCACTCAGCCGCCATAGTTATGAGGTCGAAGGACTACGGCATGCTGATCACTGCAATCTGGCAATCTCCGAGCGCAGATTCTTGTGCGCCCGCTCCTCAAGATGCGCGAACCGTTCGGTCTGGAAAATCTGCTTCTGGTCAAGCGCCCTGAGCACGGTCGCGCGACCCGCATGATATTGCGGCGTCGGAACATGGGTATATTCCAGGCGGATCTGATGCGCGTAACGGGCATAGGCTGGCGGTGGTGCACCAAGAATGCCGAGGTCGAGATCGTTCAGGAGATTTTGCGCTTCCGAGCCCGGTTCATGCCGCTTGGTTCCCAGGATCAGTTCTACCACCGACGCTATGGCGATGTCTGATCCCGCGAGATCCTGCTGCGCCACCTTTGCCGACATTTCTTCATTGTCCGAAGCTTTTGGGTCATAAACGATGTCATGCAGCCAGATCGCCGCGATCATCTCCCTGGTCGCGTCGGCTGGCGGAAGGTTCGCCAACATCGCTTCGACATGTGCGCGGGTGTGATAATGGCGTTGCGGCTCGTTCAGCCTTGCGAGCCATCTTCTCGTAATGGCGAGGGCGAGACCCAGCAGCAGCAGGGATTGGTCGGATGTCATGCCGGTGCGTCTATCGGGTCTGCCGATCGATGTCGCGCCCCTTCGCAGGCATGGGCGCTAGTCGATCTGCGATCTGCCGGATGGGGGATGGGCCTATCTGATGATGCAAGACGCGCGCCGGCTGTTGATGGCGATGGTCGGGAGCGGCGCATGCTCGGGCCTGCGTAATCAATGAAAATCATGGCTGCGTATCGGCATGATCTCGTCTTGCTGGGGTGGGGATGTGCCATAAGGCGGTGACCCGAGCGTTCGACCGCGGCAGATGGCCGGTTTACGCGGATCGGGGCCGCCGCCATGGCTCGCGCCATCGCCGCGCCCTGGCGCAACCGTAAAATCCATCCGACCAACCGAGCGCAGCATCTCGTCATGATCGACGATCCGGTCGCAGATGATGTGGATAACTTCGCCTTCCTTCTGAAGCCGTCCACGCATGGCGATCATGGAGGCGGACATGACCTGCCGGCGATAAATCTCGAACCGGTCGGGCCACAAAATGCCCTGGGCCACACCCGTTTCATCCTCGATGGTGACGAACAGCACCCCTTTGGCCGAACCGGGACGCTGTCGCACCAGAATGACGCCGGCCACCTCGATGTTGCGCCCATCGCGGATCGACGGAAGATCCGCGCAGCGCACGATGCGCATGGCGTCGAGCTGCGGTCGCAGGAAGTGCAATGGATGCGCGCGCAGGGAGAGCTGGAGCGCACGATAATCCTCCACGACTTCCCGCCCCTCAGTCATTGGGACAAGCGCCACCGGTGCTTCATGCCCCTCCGGTGAAAAGCCACCTGCACGTGCATCGGCTGCCGCAAAGAGGGGAAGGGGGGCTTCACCCAGGCCCTTGACCTTCCATAGCCCCTGTCGCCTGTCTTCGTCGATGCAGGCAAAAGCGTCAGCTTCGGCAAGCCGTTCGATTGCAGCGCGTGGAACTCCCGCTCGGCGCCAGACCTCTTCGACGCTGGCGAAGGGGGACGGGCCGCGCGCCCCGACGATCGCCGCACCATGAAGATTGGCGAGACCGCGTACCTGTCGGAACCCCAGACGGACAGCCATATATCGCCCCCTGGTCGGCTCCAGCGTGCAATCCCAATGGCTATGGTTGATCGATACCGGCCGAACCTCGACCCCATGGTTGCGCGCGTCGCGTACGATCTGCGCCGGCGCATAAAAGCCCATGGGCTGGGCATTGAGGAGCGCGGAGCAGAAGACGTCGGGGTGATGATGCTTCATCCAGCAGCTTGCATAGGCGATCTTGGCGAAGCTGGCGGCATGGCTCTCGGGAAAGCCATAGGAGCCGAAGCCCTCGATCTGCTTGAAGGTCCGCTCGGCAAAGTCCTTGGGATAGCCCCGCGCGATCATGCCGTTCACCAGCTTGTCGTAGAAATGGCTGACACCGCCGGAGAGCTTGAACGTTGCCATGGCACGGCGCAGTTGATCGGCTTCGACCGGCGTGAAGCCTGCGCCCACGATCGCGACCTTCATCGCCTGTTCCTGAAACAGCGGGACGCCCAGGGTCTTCTTGAGCACTGCTTCCAGTTCGGGCCTGGGATATTCTGGCGTCTCCTTGCCCTCTCGGCGCCGGAGATAGGGGTGGACCATGTCACCCTGGATCGGCCCCGGGCGAACGATCGCCACCTCGATCACCAGATCGTAGAATTCCTTTGGCTTGATCCGGGGCAACATGGACATCTGCGCCCGGCTCTCGATCTGGAATACGCCCAGCGTGTCGGCCCGCTGGATCATGGCATAGACGTCCGGGTCATCATCCTGCAGATCGGCCATGCCGACCTTGATGCCCTTATGCTCCTCCAGCAGGTTGAACGCCCGGTTCATGCAGCCGAGCATCCCCAGACCGAGCACATCGACCTTCATGAATTTCAGCGCGTCGATGTCATCCTTGTCCCATTCGATCGTCTGGCGATTTTCCATCCGGGCAGGCTCGATCGGCACGAGATCGTCGAGCCGGTCCTGCGTCAGGACGAAGCCGCCGGGATGCTGGGAGAGATGCCGCGGCGTGCCGATGAGCTGGCGGGAAAGCTCCAGGGTGAGTTTCAGCCGATGATCCTGCGGATTGAGGTTGGCGTTTTCGATCTGCTCTTGCGAAATCCCGTCCATGCTCCAGCCCCAGACGAGACCGGTCAGCATTTTGGTCAGGTCACGCGGAAGGCCCAGCGCCTTGCCGACTTCGGCGACTGCACCACGCGTGCGATAGCGGGTGACGACGGCCGTCAGCGCGGAGCGGGTGCGACCATAGGTGTCGTAGATCCACTGGATGATCTCTTCGCGCCGTTCATGCTCGAAATCGACGTCGATATCGGGCGGCTCCTTGCGTTCGCCCGAAACGAACCGCTCGAACAGCAACTGATGCTTGATCGGGTCGATCGAGGTGATGCCGAGCATGTAGCAGACGCAGCTATTGGCCGCAGAACCCCGGCCCTGGCAAAGGATGCCGCGCCTGCGGCTTTCGGCGACGATCGCATTGACCGTCAGAAAATAGGGGGCGTAGCCGAGCTGGTCGATCAGCCGCAGCTCATGGTCGATCTGCTTGCGATAGTCGTTGGGCAGTCCCGCTGGGAACATGCGCTGTGCGGCGGCGTCGGTGAGTGCCGCAAGCGCTTCCTGCGCGCTGTGGCCCTCCATCACCTCCTCATAGGGATATTGATACTGGATTTCGCCCAGATCGAATTGGCACCGTTCAGCGATATCCGCGCTGGCCCGGATCGCGTCGGGGAAGGCGGCAAAGCGCCGTTCCATCTCCTGCGGGCTTTTCAGATTACGGTCCATATAGCGCTCACGCTTGAATCCCAGCGCATCGATGCTCGTCTGCTCGCGGATCGCCGTCATCACATCCTGCAGTGGGCGCGCCTCAGGCGTGTGATAGAGGATGTCGCCGGTCGCGACGCTGCGGACGCCTGCTTTGTGTGCCATGGCATCGAGATCATGGAGACGGGCAGCATCTTCCGGTCGGCGGCGAAGCGAAAGCGCCATATAGGCGCGATTGCCAAAGACCTGCCTCAGCTCGGCAAGGTTGGCGAGCGTGGTGCTATCGGCCAGGTCCGGAAGCAGAATGGCGATCAGCCCCTGGGCATGATTGGCTAGATCGGCCCAGTCGAGGAGGCAGCAGCCCTTGCCGCCGCGTGCCTTGCCCACCGAAAGCAGGCGCGTCAGCTGTGACCAGGCAGCGCGATCCGTCGGATAGAGCAACAAGGCGCGACCGTCCGAAAGATCGACCCGCGCGCCCGCGATCATGCGCACGCCGGTCGCCTTCTGCCCCGCCCAGCCGCGCACCACTCCAGCGACGCTGCCCCAGTCTGCAAGTCCAAGCGCCTGATGGCCTAGGAGCGCTGCGGCCGAGAACAGCTCTTCCGGCGAGGACGCACCGCGCAGGAAGGAAAAGTGGCTCGTGACCTGGAGTTCCACATAACGCGCCATCAGCCAAACAGCCCGTGCATATACCAGCTCAGGTCACCGGTCGGCGCGTCGACGCCATCGCCGCGACGGAAGATCCAGAAGCGCTCGCCTCCTTCCGCTTCCACCCGGAAATAATCGCGGACCGCCCACATCTCGCGCGCATTCTTCCACCACTCGCCATGAATGCGCTCGGGGCCGTCACCGGCCACCATGCGATAGTCTTGCCGGCGCCAGGTAAAGCGGCGCGGCGGGTGATCGGGAAGCAGGGCGACAACATGGGAGAGCCGTTCGGGGCGAGGCAGCATCCGAACCGGCCGCTTCCATGCAGGCCAGCCCAATGGCTTGAGCAAGGCTTCCGTCCGCCGGACCGCGCGTTCGGGCACATCGCTTTCATGGGCGGACAGGCGGAAGGGGGCATCAGGCTCTATCCGTCCCGCGAGCTGATCGAGAAGCGTGGATATGTCGGTTGGCCGATCGCCGCTTCCGAGCGATGTCTCCAGCGTCTGGGCTTCCAGCGGCTCGACACGAGGGGCGGCGAGCGCCATCGCCTCTATGCCAAGGCCTGGGTCGATCTTTTCCACCCGCATCGCCAGCATGCGCTTCAAATGTCGGGCATCGCGCGTCGCCTGGGCGGTGCCGATCGCGATCGGCTGCTCGGTGGCGTCGACGATTTTGCAGGTCAGGTGCGCCGTGCGCAACCCCATGCCACGTTCCTGGAGGAGGGCAACCAGATCATCGACCAGATCGCCGATGACCTGGATGATGGCCTCGGCCGTGCCGATCGGTTCAAGCAGGCGCCGCTCGACGCAGGGAGACGTGAACGGAATGAGCGGGACTATCGGTTCGGCGACCATGCCGCGGGCCTGGTCAAGCCGCCGGACGGCATCGAGACCCAGGCGTTTGGCCAATGGGCCGCGCGGCATGGGATAAAGGTCGGCGATACGATCAATGCCGAAGCGCGCGGCCGCCATCAGAGCGTCGGGCTTCAGGCGCAGGGCGGCCAGCGGCAGATCGGCAATGGCTTGGGACTCGCCGCCATGGGGCAATAGGGTGACGGCCTCGCCGCGATAGCGGGCGAGCGCATGCGCCGCGCCTGGCGTGCCGGCGATCGCGATGCTGGCGGTGAAACCCAGTCGCTCGAGGAAGCGAAGGAGCCGGCGACAGAAGCGCGCCTCTCCACCAAATAAATGGGTCGTACCGGTGAGGTCCAGCCACAGGCCATCGGTGCCCGATATGCAGGCTGTGGGTGTCCAGTGAACAATGGCATGAAGAGCCAACCGATCAAGCCATGCACGATCTGCTTCCGGCTGCGCATCGCGCACGTCCAGGTCGCTCGCCAGCGCTCGCGCATGGGCGGCTGCCATGCCCGATCGCAGACCAAGGTCCAGCGCAACCGGGCAAGCCGCCGTGACGACATCGCGCTGGCCGGCGCGCTCGATCAGGACCATGGGCTTTCCCCAGAAGGAGGCCCAATTGAGCGGACGGGCACTTGCTGCCCCTCTTCCTGCATCGTCTGCGGGTATGTCTCTGAACGGATGGTCGGCGGATTCGCTGCGCCGCCCCATCTCGCGCATGGTGGGACGCTGATGGGCAGGGAGTGCATCGATCTCGGCCTGGCTGGGGCGATTGCCGAGCGATCCATCTCGCGCCCAGCGGGCACCGGGACGCCAGCCGCCCCCACGGGGTACGGAGCAGACGCCGGGATTATCGTCGATCGGTGTTGCAAGGCGCGGCGCGAGCGCAATCCCGCCTGTTTCAGGCGGCCTGACTGTCCGCTCCAGCCGCCGAAGCCGCTCGATGGCGAGCTGCGGCAGGTAGAGCGAGGCGACCCTTGTCATCACAGGCGTCCAGTTCGAGGGAAAAGGGATTGCCATTGCGCTGGCGTACAAGTTCGACCGACCAGCGCGCCCGGCCGACGCCGGGATGGGCGAGGCGCGCGGATGGCAGGCAGCCGATGCGCCATCGGGTCATGGCGGAAGAAAGGCCGCTTAGCGGGCAGCGCTCGCGGGCGCGATGGCGGCGATAGAGCAGCATCGGCGTCCGACTGTCGGAAGCGGCAAGCTGAAGACGGCGGGTTGCTGTCTGGTCGGCCTGTCTGACTTCGGCAATGACGCACGCCAGCGATCCGTCGCGCAGCGCATCCTCGGCCATGGCGAGGACGATATTGTCCTTTTGCGCCTGGGCGTAAAAAACCTTGTCGGGACCAAGTCCAACCTGCTCCAGGCCAGGCGCGTAGAGGTCGAACTGCGTGAGCGCCCAGAATATGCTGAGCTGCGGATCAGCTGCAAAGCGGGCGGCGATCCCGGCTGTAAAAAGGGTTGCCGCAGCATCGTCGCTGAGCGTCGCCGACGCCGCCGCAATCTCATGCAGTCCAGCGCTATCGAGGCCATGACTTGCCAGCCGCTCGTCCAGCGCAGACACGCCAAAAGGCATTGCAGGACTGCGCGCGCTGTTGCTGTGCGCGAGCCCCGCGCGGAGCGCGGCAAGCTGATCGGCGCGGGGCCGATCGGGAAAAGAGGATAGCGTGGGCATGGGATACGACTCAAATGTTCTCTTTATGTTCCGTCCTGCCACCCGTTTCGTCAAGGGCGATGAATCCCGATTTTCTCAATAGTTAGTTCGTGACGGATCAACTCTGCAGAAGCCGGCGCGTCGCTGGATCGCGCTCGCCGCAGAACCAGCGATCGAGCACATCGGCAAAGGACGGGGCAGGGAACGCCGCTTCAAATAAAGTGAGCGAGGAGCGCAATTTCATGGCGTCCACAGCCCCGAAAACGACGACAGGATCATCGGTATCGAGTTTCAGGAGCGCGTGGACGCACTGGCGATATCGCTTCCCGAGAAGTGGATGGTGGAGATAGGCACGTGCTTCCTCGATCGAGACGATTCCATAATATTGCGCGGTCGGACTATGACCAAGACCGCGCAATTGCGGAAAGACATACCACATCCAGTGAGAGCGTTTGGCCCCTGCGGAAATCTCCGACAAAGCGGCCGCATAACTGCCGGCCTGGGCATCGAGAAAACGGGCGAGGGACGCATCGTCTCGCATCAGAGCAGCGCGCCTTGCGCGGGGGGTACGCCATAGACCTGGGTTACGGGCAGGCTTCCCTGCGGCAACCAGCGCAACAAATTTTTGGCTGGCACGCCAGGATCGAGCCAGTCGGCCCATTGGTCGCGAGCGAGCGGGATGATCTGACGGTGGTGATAGGGCGCAATGTCCGGCCCGGCATCCATGGTGAGCATGGTGAACGCTTCGCCCATGGGGCTCTCGCGCCAGATGCCCGCGATGCAGAACCAGTCATGGTCGGCCATTGTGAAAAGCCATTTGTCCAGCCGCTTCTGTTTGGGATCGGCAGGATCGGTGAATTCGTAGAATCCGTCGGCCAGGATCAGGCAGCGACTGGATGCGAATTCCCGGCCCTCGGTGCGGAAATTATAGACGGGTTTGCCGTTACGGCCTGGCCATGACCAGCGCCGGCTTACGAGTTCATTGATCCCGCTTCCCGCCTCGCTGCGCCGGACGATCGGGGCCATGTCGGTCATCCTGATGTCCTCGCGCGCCGGCACATTCGGGGCACCTTCGGGCATGTTGATCTTGATCTTGAGCCCCTCGAAATCCTCGGCGATCGACGCGATGTCGATCAGCAGGCGATAGTCATTGCACATTGAACCTCCTTGTTCGCCGCCGCTTGCTCCTCGATATCGTTCCCTGTATGTTCCTTTGATGGACTCGAAAGCAACACCCTTCGACTCCGACGCGCTCGGTAGTCGCCGTGCCATCATAAGGCGCAATCCCGATGATATGGCCGAGATTGAGATGATCGAGGCGGTCTGGGGTTCCAACCCGCGCTTCGCCGACGGGGTGCGCTACGAGTTCATCCGGTCCGAAGGGCGGCAATTTCCCGGCCATCGCTGCCTTGTCGCGGCATCGGAATTCCACATTCGCAATGGCGAGAAGAAGTTTCGCGCTTTCCGCGAGGATGGCAATTTCTTCTATCTCGCCGCCATCTGGGAGCCGGCCATGGGCGAGTGGCCCGTGAGCTACCGGATCATAACGCTCGACGCGAACCCGGACGTCATCCGCTATCAGGCGCGTCATGGTGCCATCATCGAGCGCCGAGATGCGCAGAAATGGCTGGATTTCGCCGTGCCCGAAGCGGAATTGCTCGTGACGCCGCCGGCAGACATCTTCACGGTCGAAGAGATTTTGACCAAGCCCGTTCAGACGAGCCTGGCCTTTTGAAGCAGGATCGGGACATGGGTATGGTCGCGCAAAATGGCGCAGGGCAGGCCGATCTTTTCGGCGCGCCTCTCCTGCCGGGCCTTTCGTGGAGCGATGATTTTCTCACGGCGCGCGAAGAGCGAGCGCTGATCGAACGGATCGAAGAAACGAGCCTTACGCCCTTCCGCTACCAGCAGTGGACCGGCAAGCGGCTGACGCGCAGCTATGGCTGGAGCTATGATTTCGAGACCGGCACATTCGCGCCGACCGACCCAATCCCGCAATGGCTGCTGCCAGTCAGGGCGCGCGCCGCGCGCTATGCCGGGCTCGCACCGGAAGAGATCGTCCAGGCTCTCCTCATTCGCTACGATCCAGGCGCGGGGATCGGCTGGCATCGTGACAGGCCGGTTTTCCGCCATGTCATCGGCATCTCGCTGGGCGAGCGGGCTGCCATGCGCTTTCGTCGGAAGAAGGGGGATCGGTTCGAACGCATTTCCGCGCCGCTGATGCCAAGAGCCATCTATCATCTCGTCGGCGAGGCGCGAAACGACTGGGAACATAGTATTGCGGAAATGGAGGCGGCGCGCTGGTCGATAACCTTTCGCACCCTTCGCTGAGCCAGATCCGTCTCTGGCCGATGCATGCCAAATGAGAGGAGGGCCTACGATGGAAATGACGCGCATCACGCTGTTGCGACCGGCCGGGCTGCCCTGGCGTTGGCGCGATATTCTCTGCCCTGGCTGTGGGTATGCGCCAGGCTCGAGCGATGTGTCGGTTGCATGCCGGCGCTCCCGGCAGGATCCAAGAGACAGCGATCCGGATCACTGCCCATCTTGACGGCAGGGCCATGCCTGCGCATCTGCGTGCGATGGCCCAAGGGCGCTTGCGCGGCGTAGGCCTCGCGCTACTTTGGCCTCAGGTGCCGTGAATAAGCCGGGTTCATGCCGGAAGGGACGTCGCGGCACATATGTGCTCCCGGCCAATAAGCGGGCTTCTTGCATAGAGGTTCCAACACCCGTCCCTTCCACTTTTTTCGGGACTTGATCCCGACCTGCAAATGAATCAGCCTTAAAGGGCTCGCGGGAGGCTGCGGGCAGGGGCGTGGAAACCCTTATGCAAGACATGGATCGCTGCTGGCTGCGCCGGCGGCCTTCGCAGGTCCGCAAACCGTCGAGTTTGCGGGCGATGCTGCGCATGGACGTTTCCTTTCGGCATCGCGCCGGGCCCCTTCCGGAAAGTGGAGTGGCCCGATGTCTGCACATGATGCGCCCGCCGAACAGGAGAAGGCTGTGCCGCCTTCGCTTGGCGCATGGTTCGAGCGCGACGGCCGATGGCTGGAGCGTCTCCTGAGCAGAAATCTGCGATTGCCCTCCGCCGAGGTGGAGGACATCGCGCAGGATACCTGGTTGCGCATCGCACGCATGGCACCGGATGAAGTGACCCATCCCAGGGCCTTCCTGTCGCGGATCGCCCTCAACCTGTTTCGGGACCGGCGCCGGCGCGAGAAACTGCGCCAGGAAAAATCGCACCTTCTGGCGGCAAACGACATCACGCCGCTCGGACCCGATCGGTTGCAGGAGCAGGAAGCCGATCAGCTTCTTGAGCAAATCATTGTCGATCTACCGCAAAACCTGCGTGACGTATTTCTCCTCAGCCGGTTCCGGCGCATGACGAACCATGATATTGCCGAACATCTGGGGATTTCCGTGAAGACCGTCGAATGGCGCATGTCCAAGGCAATGGAGCACTGCATGACGAAGCTCCGGGGCTAGGATGATGGATGACCATGATCCCACCGCCGAGCGCCGCCGCGCGCAAGCCTCTCAATGGTTTGCGCGCCTCAAGTCCTTGCCGGTTTCCAGAGGGACGCTGGAGGATTTCTTCGATTGGCGACGCGATCCCGCCAATGCGGAAGCGTTCGCCGAGGCCGAATCGCTCTGGCATGATGCCGGGCGACACGGCGATAGCCCCGCCATCCTCCGGCTGACCGCCGAAGCCTATGCGCGCGCTGGGGCAACGCCCAGACCCAGGCGATCCATGCGCTCCCTTCTCGCCATGGGCGCAGGCGTGCTCTTTGCCATGCTGGTGGCGAGCTGGTGGATCTTCCATGTCGATCGACCACAGCAATTCGCCACATTGACGGGCGAGCAGAGGGCCGTGGCGCTCTCGGATGGTTCGCAGGTCCGACTTGATACTCAAACCCGCCTCAACACCCAGATGAAAGATGATGCGCGCCAGATCCGGCTCGACCAGGGGCAGGCGATGTTCGAGGTCGCCCATGACCGGGCACGCCCCTTCCGCGTGAAGGCCGGCGATGTCGAGGTGGAGGCCACCGGTACGAAGTTCGACGTGCGTTTCGTCGATGGCGTCACCCGCGTCTCCTTGTTCGAGGGCGGCGTCGATATCCGCGAGGCAGGCCGCGACGTGATCCATCTGTCGCCCGGCGAGATGTGGAGTTCGAAAGCCACGCACGCGGCGAGAGTCTCGTCGCTCGATGTCAGGCGGGCATCGGCGTGGACGCAGGGGAGGCTTATCTTCGAGGCCACGCCTTTGTCGGAAGCGATCTTCGAGATTAACCGCTACACGCAGAACAAAGTGGTGCTGGGCGCAACCACGCGCGCACGCGAGCCCATTAGCGGATCGTTCAAGACCGGCGATCCCTCAGGCTTCCTCAAAGCCGTCGCCGCGCTGCTGTCGCTGGACTTTGAAAGGCAGGAGAACGGCACGTTCCTGCTTCGCGATCGACGTCCGTCATAAATTTGAAATTTTTCATTCCCTGCCATTAGGGTGACCCTGGGGCCGAGGCGTCCCTTAGCTAGAGGGCGGCGATCAGGCACGCCCGAGCCGGCGGTGTCTTGCCCCGGCGCCAAGGGGGAAGAACCGTCGCCATGCGCACTCAGATCATCGCTGCCCTGTTCAGAGGAACGTCGTCCCTCATCGTGATGGCGGCGGCGTCCGCAATGCCCGCAACTGCGCAAGTGGCTGAGACGCGCATCGCATTCGCCATTGCGCCGGGCGCCTTGTCCACGGCGCTCGCCCAATATGCCGAGCAGGCCAAGGTGCAGCTCATCTATACGCCGGCGCTCGCCGCCGGCCGCAAATCGACCGGGATCAAGGGACAGTTTTCGCCGCGCGAGGCGCTGGCTCGGTTACTCGCCGGCACCGGCATAGCCGTGCGGCAGGTCGACCGCGACGTCTTCATGCTGAGCGGGGCAGGGGCTGAGGGCGGCGACATCGCCAAGGGGCAGTCCTCGGCTTCTCCCGACCGGGGCGGGCAGGACATCATCGTGACCGGATCGCACATTCATGGTGCGCCGCCCACAGCGTCGCCCACCAAGGTCGTCACCCGGTCCGATATCGAGCGTGGCGGCTATAGCTCGGTGGCACAGGCACTCCAGGCGATGCCGGGAAATTTCGGAGGGATGGCGACCGAGCAGAGTGCGCTCTCCTATGCCGACCGGTCGGGTAGCAATACTACGTTGGCATCGGGTGTGAACCTGCGGGGTCTCGGTCCGCAGGCGACGCTTGTGCTGGTGAACGGCCGACGGGTGGCGGGCTCCGGCATGATGGGCGACTTCGCCGATATTTCGAGCATACCCATGAGCGCGCTCGATCGGGTGGAAATCATCACCGATGGCGCTTCCGCCCTTTATGGCTCGGATGCCGTTGCCGGCGTCGTCAATATCATCCTCAAGGAGGATTTCGACGGCCTGGAAATGCGCTTGCGCGGCGGCAGCGTCACACAGGGAAATGCGCGCGAACTGCAATTCTCGCAGACCGCCGGCAAGAGCTGGGGCAGCGGTTCGTTCCTCCTTTCCTACGAGTGTCAGCGTCGGGTCGCACTGCGCTCGGCCGATCGGGCTTATGCCCGGTCGGCCGATTCCCGACCCTTTGGTGGCACCGATCGTCGCTATCCCTATAGTTCGCCGGGCAATGTCCTGGGTTTCGACGAAAGCGGTGCCCTGGTTCCGACCTATGCCATTCCCGCAGGGCAGGATGGGACCAGTCTGACCGCAGCCGATTTTCTTGCCGGCGAGGCCAATCTCGAAAATTTCAGGGAGGGGACCGACCTCTCACCGGACCAGAAGCGTCACAGTCTCTACGCTCATGTCTCGCAGAGCCTGACCGATGCCATCAAATTCTCGCTGGAAGGGCGATTTTCGCACCGGAAATTTTCCAGTCTAACGTCCGGCTATGCGACTATCCTCTCGGTCACGGACGCCAATCCCTGGTTCGTGTCGCCGACCGGGGCATCGAGCGACCTGATCGGCTACGCCTTTACGCAGGAACTGGGACCGGTCCGCTCGGCCGGCACGGCCAGGAGCTATGCCTTGACGGGCGGCCTCGAAGCTGAACTTGGGGCGGACTGGAAATTATCCAGCTATCTCGCCTATGCCGCCCAGCGCGATCGCAACAGAACCGATCAACTCGCCAACGAATATCTGTTGGCAGAAGCATTGGGCAGTATCGCCGATGATCCTGCCAGCGCCTTTTCCGCGCAGCGCGATGGCTATTTTAATCCTTATGGCGATGGGAACGCCAATTCGCGCGCCTTGCTGCAGGCAATCAGCGGCTATTCCGATTATGAAAGCCGATCCAACATCCTGACCGCCGACATGGTCGCCGACGGATCGCTGTTTTCGTTGCCGGGGGGATCGGTCAAGCTTGCCGTCGGGGCCAATTACCGGCGTGAGCGGTTTCATAGCCAGGCGGTGGATTTCATTTTCTCGCCGACCCCGGTCGCGGGACGACCGGCCGATTATTCCCGCTCGATCTGGGCCGGCTTTGCCGAGCTCGCCGTGCCGCTGTTCGGCCCCGACAATGCCCGCACCGGTCTCCAGCAGCTGGATTTTTCCGCTGCAGTTCGGGCTGAGCGCTATGATGATTTTGGCAGCACCGCCAATCCCAAATTCTCGCTCCGCTGGGTACCGGTCAATGGCGTCGCTGTCCGGGGGACATGGGGCACGTCCTTTCGTGCCCCCAATCTGCGCGAACTGGGTGCACCTGAAACCGCCAATCTCAGGATCGCAACCAACGAGGCGGGGAACTCGGTGGTCGTCATCCAGCGCAGCGGTGGCAATACCGGCCTGTCGCCCGAAAAGGCGAAGAGCTGGACCGTGGGACTCGACCTCACCCCATCATCCCTCGCTGGGCTGACGGCGAGTCTCACGGCTTTCCGCACCATATTCTCGGGCCGCATCAGCAATGTGGTCCAGCAGAATTTCTCCAGCGCGTTAACCGATCCGATTTACGCCCCCTTCGTCCGGTGGGTCAGTCCGGGGACCAGTGCCGATGATCTGGCCTTTGTCGAAGAACTGCTTTCCCGCTCCGGCACCTCCAATCCCTATCCGGTGGAAAGCATCGCCGCCGTCGTGGATGCCCGCTACGTCAATACCGGACGTGTCGATGTGGCCGGCGGCGATTTCGACATCAATTATGTTTTCGAGCGCGGTTCCAATCGCTTCAATATCGGCGTGGGCGCTACCTATCTCGAACGTTGGCGCGAACAGGTGACGCCGGATTCACCGGCGGTGGATCGCCGTAATGTCGCGGGAAGACCAGTGGATCTCAAGGGGCGGATGACCATCGGCTGGGCGCGCGGCCCGTTCGACACGCAAATTGCCCTCAACCATGTCGATGCCTATCGCGATGAAGCGGGCAAGCGGATCAAGGCATGGAACACGGTCGATTTCCGGATCGCCTACAAGTCGAAGGCTTCTACGGGCATCGCGTCGGGCTTCACCCTTTCACTGACGGCGCAGAACCTCTTCGACAAGGCGCCTCCCTTCTACGACTCGACCGCCGGCGCCGGCTATGACGGGGCCAATGCCGATGCGACCGGTCGATTTATCGCCCTCGAAATCGCCAGACGCTGGTGACATCGCATGCGCTGTCTCCTGTGCTGGCTCGTCGCCGCGATCCTGACCCTGCAATGCGCGGCTGTCGCAGCGCGGCCCTATAGTCTCGACGATCTGCTTCGGCATGAAGATACAGGAAGGATGTTGGTCGATCCGGGCGGCCGATGGCTCTTGTTCGAGAAATATGATTCGCATTTGGCGATGCAACGCCAGGATCGATTGTCGCTCGGACAGATTCTGCGCGCGCGGCCCTATATCGTCGACCTCCATGGACGCGGACCTGCAACACCGCTGCTCGATGACGACCAGCCCGGCACCATCCTTCTTGGGTTTTCGCCTTCGGGGAAACGGGTTGCGGTCGCGCGGCTGCAGGGTGGGGCATTTCGCTTCGGCATCGTGTTGCTTGCTTCTGGCGCAGTTCAGTGGTGGCCCTATGCGCCGCTCCATGACGGTTTTCACCCCGTCCATAGCTGGCTTTCGGACGACCGGCTGCTGATCCTGACGCAGCGCGATGAAAGACCCGCCGTTCGGATGGCTCTGGACTGGCCACCGGAACGCCCCATGCGGGAGCGATGGGACCGGACTGCCGCTGGTGCTCTGGCCGTATCGGTCAGCGGCAGCGGCCGCTATCTGCGCGATGACGGACGCTCCCAGCAGCAGCTCCTGATGGTCGATGCCGTTACGGGAGCGACACAGGCTCTTGCCACCGGCCCCTTTGCGCAGCTGCAACTATCCCCTGACGGCAAATATGTCGCACTGATCAAAGCGGATCGCGCGCGGCAGCCCTCCGCCGATCAGATGGTAGGGGAGGATGACAGCTTCTATGGCCGCCATCTCCTCCTGCTGGATCTTGCATCCAGGGCACAATGGGAACCTTGCTCCGAGTGCAGCCTGCCCGGCGATCCGCGCTGGTCAGACGATAGCGCGCATATCGGCTTCGTCGCGGACCGCAAGGGGCGCCGGGAGGCCGTGATAGCGAACATGGCGCGGCATGTCGTCATGTCAGCAGGCCCGAGCCGCTCTGCATCCTCGGACGGCTGCGTGCTTGCCCCGCATCAGGACGTGCCGGTCGCCGCCCGGGCGTCCGTCACGCCGACCGATGAGAGGGCCAGCTTTTCGGTCCCGATGGCCTGCACCCGGCCATCGTCCATGCCGGGCACCATCTGGGCTGCCGTGCCCTGGCGCGTTGGCACAGGCGGCGTCATTGTCGAAAGGCCGACAGGCGGCGCCATTAGGATTCCATGGCAAAGGCGCGAGGCGATCGCGTCCGTGCAGTCGAGCGATATCGGGAAGGGCGGGGCAGTTGCGCTTCGCATTTCCGCCGCTTCCGGGCGGAGCGCGCTGTTCCTTGCAGGCCAGGGACAAGCTCGCCCCCTTATGGCGCTCAACAGCGTCATGCGCGATGTCGAGCCGGCCGTCATGCAACCGCTCTTTCATCTGTCGGCTGCCGGTTCGCCGGTCACCAGCTGGCTTGTGCTTCCACCAGGAGAGAAGGGCGCCAAGGGGCTGCCGCTGGTGGTCATTCCCTATCCTGGGCAAATCTATTCAGACGTTGCGCCCGCCGATCAGCAGGTCGGCCGTGAACGCTTCTACACCAATGCGCAACTGCTGGCGGCAAGCCGATTTGCCGTTCTTCTGCCGTCTATCCCGATGCCGCGCGTTCTTCCCGACACCGGCTTTGATTTTTCCGCTGCGCTCGCCCCGGCGATCGAGGCAGCCATCGCCACCGGCGCCTGCGATCCTTCGCGCATCGCACTTTGGGGCCATAGTTACGGTGCATATAGTGTCGCCATGGCAGCAGCCCAGAGCAGGCGCTTCCGCGCCGTCGTCGCATCGGCCGGCATATATGATCTGGCGGCGACCGCCGGGACCTTCGGTCGCGCGACGCGCCTGTCGCCCGAGGAAGGACTGAATGTTGCAGCCTCCTATGCCTGGGCCGAAAACGGACAGGGGCGGATGGGCGTTGCGCCCTGGAAGGCGCCGGGGCGCTACATTGCCAACAGCCCCATCTACCAGGCCGATCGCGTGAATGTGCCGATGCTCATCATCGGGGCCGACCGCGATTTCTCGCCGATCGAGCAGGGCGAGCAGCTCTTCTCGGCCCTTTTCCGCCAGGGCAAGGACGCCCAGCTCATTACCTATTGGGGAGAGGGACATGTTATCGGCAGCCCTGCAAATCTCCGGGATTTCTATGCTCGGGTGATCGGCTTTCTATCGGATAATCTCGCGGTAAAAGCGCGGGCTGTTGCCGTGGTTGCTGCAGCCGCTCCTGCCATCCCCGCATCCAGCGCTCGACAATGAGCAGGCGAATGATCTCGCCATAGCAACTGGACTGGACCAGCTGGTCGGGGTCGAGCACATGTTCAAACTGCGTCCGATCGACGAGTCCGGCCTGTGCCAGTGCGCCTTCGAGCAGTCGCGTGCGAAGGATCGGCACGCTTCTGGCCAGTGTTTGTCCGAAGAAGTAGGAAAGGCTGCCTTTTCCGCGTCTTTCGATCAGCGCTGCGGGCAGTCGGTTGGCAAAGGCTGCGCGCGCCATGGCCCGGTCCCGCCTTCCCTCGGTCAGGGCCATGAGCGACTGGCCGAGCGCATGTTCGACGATCGGTTGCGAAAGCAGCGGATGGATCACTCGCATCACCTGCGCGCAGCGGCTGGGACCAAATGCGTTCCGGTCGCCGGCTATCGCTTCGATCTGCATGCGCTTGGCTTGAGAAACGCCCTCGAGCGACCCTGCCCATGTCGAAGGTCGCGACTGGCTGGGATAGACACAGAAGGGACTGCGTTTGCCCGCGACATCAGCGTTCCGCACCGAAGGCAGCCAGGCCGTGGCCGCGACTCTCCAGATACTGGTCTGGCACCAGCGCGCGAGCGCCTCCAGACGTTCGAGGTTGAGCTTTTGCCCGTCCGGCCAGCCGTCTTGTGCCACCAGCGGCGTGGGATGCTGGAAGAACAGCGCATCGCCGCCGCGGCCGGTAAACAGCGCATCGGCGTCTCGCGCTTTGCCCATGGCCGCCAATTGCCGATCATGGAAAAAGCTTGTGCTGCCAATGCCGGGGCGTACGCCCACAGCCGCCCCATCCAGCAAGCTGTCGTCGATCGCCGAAATGCCGAACGCAATCTCGTGCGGTTCCAGCCCAAGCCTGTCTGCCACGGCGCGACTGAAACGGCGTTCGTCGCCAGCCAGGCTATCGCTGAAAAATGTGAAGGCGCCGATCCCTTCGCCCTTCGCCTGCGTCAGGCTCGCCGCGACGATGGCGGAATCAAGGCCGCCGGAGAGTTCCAGGATGGGCCTTGCATGCATGGATGACCAGGCGGACACGCATGCGTCCACGATGCCGGCCAGCGCCGCCGGGGCGCCCGCCGCGCTGCGTGGCGCGCAATGGTCGCGCGGCGCCCATAACCGTCTGGTATTGGTGCCGGATTGGCTGAAGCTGGTGATCGCCCCCGGCTGCAAGGGCGCCACTGCGATAAGAGGCGCGGTTTCGGCGGCCTGGGATGGATGGTGGAGGAGATGGGCTATGTCCTCCAGATTGATCGCGAGCATCGCAGGCGGAAAACGGTCGAGCCAGCGATCCGCGTCGCATGTCAGCAGCGTCACGCCGTCATGGCGCCAATGAAAACATTCCCGCGACCCGATCGGCTCGGCGAACACGGATAGGAATATCTTGGCATCGGGATCGTGTCGCAACGCTATGTAGCTTCCCCAGTGAGAGGAGAGCAGGTCGGAGCAATATTCTCGGAAGCCCGCCTCGTCTGCTGTTCTTGGCCTGGGCATTGTGTCGGCTTGTGGGCTGCTGAAGATTTCGCCGACAAGATAGTGGGACGGGGCCATCTGCTTGGCCCATGCGTCCTGCGTCGCAACCATCAGGCCATTGGCCTGCATGATCTGGATATCGGGCGCGCGCAGCAGGTCGGCCTCGATCCGGCTGGCCATTGCCACGGCCATAGCATCCTGGGGATGCCAGGCGGCGATGAGATAGTCGCCGCGCATCAGCTTTGGCGCAGCCGAAAGATCGGTACATAATCCTCGATCAGATGGACCCGTTCACCGATCAGCATATCGTCGATCGCGAGCCAGCAATGCGCGCGAAAGGGAAAGAGCTGAACCCCGATGACCCAATCCGCCCTGTGTCCATGATAGGACAGATAATGAAGCAGCGCGTAGGCGCGCAGAAGGCAGGACGCACGATAGGGAAGATAGAGGCTCATCCGCTCGAACCGGGCGGCCAGGTTCTGGGCAGGCGCCGCGCTGCGCTGAAAGGGCGCCTGGCCAAGATGCATCGCCTCCATCATCAAGGACCGGATCGGCTTGCGAAAGAATGAGGTGAGAGCAGCGCACCATGCGCGCAAGAAAAGGCGTGGGTCGCCCGCCTCGAGCCGATCGTCAGAGACCTCCGGCTCCCGCCAGATGGGCAGGAGGGGCTCCGCGCCGGCCTCCCATCCATGTTCCACTGGATAATAATGGCAGCTATAGGCATCGGCGTCGAAGTCGAGTGTCACGACGCCGTCACCGCATCTGGCGGTGGGGGCGCCGAAAAGGTCCAGAGACAGCATGGCGGCTCCTCATGGACGGTGCCGATGCCCTGCGCAGTGAAGGCCTCGGCACCGCCTGGTTCGTTCAGCCGCCGACCGTATATTCGCGGTCGAGGATCATCTCCGGCTGCGAGCCCGAAAAGCTGGCGCGGGTCAGCTTGCGGGCCTTGCCCAGCGCGATCATACGGTTCGCGGGGCGCAGATCGGACGAACCGGATTGAACGGACTGTTTCATTTCAACCTCCTTCATCGAGCCGCGACCATTCGCGGCGAATTCAGTAGGAAGCAGGTGGAAGTGATAGCAAAATCATATTTGCCCTATATTTGGCCTATATTCTTGGAACATGGCCCTGACCTTCGAAGGCGTTCGCAAGCTGGTCCGCGACGTCGCGGCAGCGCTCGTGAAAAGCATGGCTGATATCGCGCGCCATCGCGGGATCATCCTGTGTGAGCGCATCCGCAAGTGCGTGGGCGCGTTCCCCCATGTCCGCAAGGATGGTCGCTTCATGGCGGCGCAACACAGCGAGCCTGTCGTCCACATAGCGCCGGATCGAGATGATCGCGGCATCGCCGGTCGCGGCGGCCCTGTTGTCGAACAGGCGCCAGAGGCTCCGGTGTCGCCCGGCCCTGTGCCCGTTTACCGGATGAAGCTGCAATGCCCGATCCATCCACAACTCGTGCGCTCTGTAGAGGCTGATGATCGCTCGGGCATTGAGGGGCGCAAGATAGAAGCCTTCACGATGGCGCTCGACAACGAGGTCGCGCCCGGCCAGCTGGCGCAGGGCCTCGCGCACCGGCGTCGTGCTGACGCCCAGGGCCTGCGCCAGCGTGGCGATGCCGATCCGATGGATCGGGCGATACTGGCCCTGGACGATCCGGCTGAAAATCGCATCATATATGGCCGCGTAGGATTTGGGCGCTTTGCGCGTCATTCGACTTCTCCCTGAGAAGTCCATCGCCGCTCGCCTTGCGCGCGGACGCAAGAGATAGCCTCATTTTCACCCTGATTGGGCAGACGCGCGCAAATCAATAGGTTGCATTATGCGATCAAGCTGCTGATACTCTGCAATCCTATAGCGGTCATCCCGCAGAGGATGTTCGTTCTGACAGGAGAGGCTTTGACAGGCTTCGCGGACCTGCCTCCACGCAGTTGCTGTGTCGAGCCAAGGATGGACCGGCTGGCCGGTCGCGCAGGACGGGGGCGGCGATGTCTTTCACGACCGACATGGCGGACAGCGGCGAAAGTCTCTCTCGTGCCCTTCGCGCCATCCGACGCAAACGCGGCCTCAAAACCAGTGAAGTCGCGCGCCGCATGGACATGGCGCAGCGCAGCTACGAGCTGTTCGAGGCTGGCGGCGGACGCATTACATTCGAGCGGTTGATGAGCTTTGCGGAGGCCACGGACTGCGACCCTTTTGCATTGATGCTGGTGGGACCGTTCGGTTCGGCCGAGTTCGCCATCCACTGCGCCGACACCAAGCTGGCGATGATCATGGTCATGTCGCTGCAGGAATTTGCCGAGGACCGCGGCGCCGACCTTTGCTTCCTTGAACCGCCCAATATCATCGCGGCCTTCCAGCGTCTCTTCAAGGATCTGGGCGGCAGGCTCGACGACAATGACGCTTTCCTTTCCAAATGGCTGGATGGCCGCACCGGCATGATCGATCTGGGCGCGCTCAGCATGCGGGGCCTGCGCCGCAGGAAGGCGTGATATCGCGCATTTTTTCAACATCGCCATAGCCACCGTGGCGAGCGGGCATCGTCTCATGGCCATGGCGCTTGGCTAGCTGGCAACGGGATGACTGGTCCGTCCGAGCGGATGCCTGAGTTTGGCGCATGAGCCCGGATCGATGGATCGGCGACCGGCTCCGAGGTCGGCCATGACGACGATGCTAGAGAAGCGTCTTGTAACCGCCGGCAGCCAGGGCGCGGGCCTGGGCAATAAGTCTGCGCGTCCGCGACTTGAGATGATCGGATGCCTGGTTCCATTCGCGTTCGACCGTCATTTCTCCGAACAAGGTGATCGCGGTTTCTCGGTGCGAGCGATGTCGGGCAAGCGCGTCAAGCGTGGCGAGAAGCAGCGACCATCGCTCGCCGCGCGTGGAATTGCGCTCCAGACTCTGCGGCCATGCGCCCTTGCGCAAGAGCCAGTCCCATCGCTGTAGCGCATGGGTCCGCTCTGGGAGCGCGGCGCCCTCGATAATATATCGCAACCCGACCGGCCCTTGCAGCAGATCGCCTGCCGTCAAACTAAGTCTGATCTGCCCTTGGGGGCTTTCGACGAGCAGCTCCTGGCGATCGGGCTGGACGAGCAGCACCGCAGGCCAGGGCAGGTCGAAGAGCAAGAAGGCGCCGGGCTCGGTGGACCGACATGGCCGCGCAAAAGCGCATATGACGTTCATGTCCACCGCTGCCTCCCAGAAAAGGGGGACGTCGCGTGCTGTCAGGGCCGGATCGCCCTCGAAAACATAGCCCCCAGGATGTGAGCGGGCGGCAGGTCCGGATAAGCTGGAGGGAAGGGCTGGTTCGCAAGAGCGTCCGCTCACAAGGCTGGCCCCTATAGTCCGCCCGTCTTCGCAATATCTCCCATGCCATCTGCGATCCAGTCAGAAGATGCGCATCCTGCGGCACCGATCGCTCGATGATCTCTGGCCGACATGAACTGGTCCGGGCTCCCTGCATGCCTGTCTCCCATATTTTGGTCAGGAGCAAAGGATGCATGAGCGGGGGGTGGGAGCGGGCGCGCGACGGCTTGCCGGTGCGGCGAATTGACGCGCTTGTGCCATGTCTGGCGCGAGGGTGCGGATATTCCGCATATATCAGGCGTATATTTCGCCATCTCCATGCGGACGATCAACGGCAGCCATTCCATGCGCCCTGCGCACTGCGGGATTGACGGGAGCGCGCGCATTTCCGGGGATGTCTCGGGAGGCGACGAGCGATGGTCGGGCGCATGGTCGAGGGTGGACGATCTGGTCACTTTTTGGGGGCGTTGTAGTCAGCTTTCACTCCGGTTCGATGAAGCTGTCCCAATAGAGACGTTCGACCTCGCGAACCTCGTCCGCCGTCAGCGCGGCAAATTCCCGTCCCTGGGCACGCTGGGACAGCCGGCCATCATTCTGCTTGAGGAACTTGTGAAGCAGTTCGACCTGATCGATCGGCATGTCGATCATTTGCTGAATGCCCAGCGTGAAGCGATCGAACCCTTCGAGGAAGGCGACCTCCTCGGGCATGTCCACTTCGATCGTCTGTTCCACACAGGCATAGAG
This sequence comes from bacterium, assembly GCA_030824575.1. Lineage (GTDB taxonomy): Bacteria > Pseudomonadota > Alphaproteobacteria > Sphingomonadales > Sphingomonadaceae > Sphingobium. The sequence continues at coordinate 126,113 of JAVBXL010000032.1, forward strand.
GAAGGCGGCATGCGCGGTAGCGTCGAAAAAGCGGTAATAGGACGCCGTCTCGTTCAGCACCTCGACATTGCCACCTGCCGTGCGCCGCCACTCGATCAGCGGCAAGAGCGGCCTTGAATAGCTTTCGAGCACGCGCCGATAGGCATGGATTTCCCGCAGGATTGCGGCGCTCACCGGGAAGACCAGGCCAGGCGGGTTATAATGCGCCGCTGCCAGAACATGATGGATGAGCCAGCGATGGAGGCGGCCATTCCCATCCACATAGGGATGGATATAGACGAAGCCGAACGCCAGCGCCGCTGCGGCGACCACGGGATCATAGCCACCCTCGCGGGTCCGGTCGGCATAATCGACGAGGCCGGCCAGCAAGTCATCAAGATCCTGCGCGCGCGCGCTGATATGGTCGGGGATGGGATCGCCGGTCTCGCGGTCATGAACCCCCACGAAGCCCCCTTCTTCGCGTAGGCCCAGGCGCACGAAGCGCGCATCGCCGATGACGATGCGCTGGAGACGGTCGAACTCCGCCAGGCTGAGCTGCGTCTGCCCTGCTTCAGCGATCGCCTGGCCCCAGCGGACCGCGCGATTGCCCGAAGGGCGTTCCCCTTCGATCGCGAAGGAGGAGCGGGAATCGTTGAGCAGCAGAAAGGCCGCCGCACGCGCCACCAGATCAGGTCTGATCCGCCCGATCTGGGCGCGTGCGCGCTCGTCGAGCTTCTTGGCCGCAAGCGCGCTCAGTGCAGGCGAACGATCGACCATGGGACAGAAGCGTGGTGTTCCGGGCAGATTGTTCAGCACGCGATGGCGCGATGAGGTCTCGCCGCGGGCGAGGGCGAACTGCATGTCCGGGTCGACCACCTCCACCTGACGGACCTTGCCCGCGTCGGGAAGGTCGAGCATGTGCCCGGTCATCCACTCATAGAGAAACCAGATCCGGCGCGCGAACGCGCCCGTTGGTGTGGTGCTGACGATATCGGCAACATCCTCTGCCGGGATCGTCCGGAACAGCTGGTCGAGCACGGGAAGGTTCACGCCTTCCCACTTGATCGCGAAGGTGAGGTGTCCAGCCAGGCTTTCTTCGGGCCGATGGCGTGGCGTCAGCATCAGCCAGCTGTCGGTCGATACCGGGTGATGGCGTTGCGCAATGGCGGCAAAACGTGGTGATAGTGGAACCGCAAGATCATAGGCTGCCATCAATGCCGCGTAGCCCACAGGCGTAGCAGGTTCAGGAAGCGCGCGACCGCGAAAATCCGTCACCGGCTGTGAAGGCCATTCACCCATGCAAACTCCTGCGAAAAACCATCACCGCAACCGAGGTCGCCCGCGAATCTCGATCATTGTCTGCGAATAATTATCTCAAGATCGCAATTTTGTGAATATCGTTCACTTTCTTCCGATTTGCGGATGGGCCGACGGCGCCTTTTGCACGGCATGAGGGTCGTGCCTCGCGGCGAGGCGAGCCGGCCGCGCGAAGAAAAGAGAGATATGTCTGCTGCACTTTTGGCAGACCAGGCGGTGTGGGCAGCCAGACCCGGATGTTGCTGGTCGGCGGGTTGCAGGCCCGCAGATTCAGTCGGCGGAGCGATCGGAAGCCATGATGGCGTCGACTTCGCTTGCGCTCAGCATACCGCGCAGCTGCGCTTCGTCGAAAATGGCGGTGTTGAAGTCGCGGTCATTTTCGCCGGAGCCGACAGCGTGGATGCTGTCGAAAATCTCGCGATCGCTCATCTCGCTCGCCTGTGACGCAAATTTCATGGGATCAGACATACTCATGGCACCGGTCTCCGTTTGCAAGCGGCAGACCAATGAAGTCCTGTCAGTCGGTATCGTGCTCGGGAACCCCTGTGATACCGATGACTGCCTTATACCACGGCAGGGCTTTGAGCGCCAAACAGACGCATCATGGTCTCGCCCTGAACGCAGGGCCGCAAAGCTAATCGCGGCTACACCGTTCATATCGCTTCCCATTCAGCGAGCCCAAGGCCGGGGACCAGCAGCGCCGACCATCAGGATCGATCATCGCCTTTCGGCGGGCACCGGGCGGCCCAAACCCAGACGGATCGCCTGCCGAGCCTCGAGTCGCCGCCGGAAAGGCGCTGAGCGCCGCATCAACCACGTCGATAGATGCGCGCCAGGAAGGAGGAACGCCCACCCAGCAATGCGTCCATCGATCGGTCTGCAAATGGGGATATATGCTTTTCCGGGCCTGCGGCTGCGCCTGTCGCGCTTTATGCCGCCGTCCTGGGCCGGCGGCACCCAGCCCCGTTTTCCGGGTCTGGTCCATTCGGTAACGATCGCGGGCAGGGGCGGACCCATCCAGGTCCGCCCGGCGGTCGCCGCGCGAGCGCGGCGGCGCTTGTGGGAGCCTCTCCCAGAAAGCGGGAGCAGGCGGCGCTCCCTCCTAGGCCCTTCGCGGTCGCCGGCAACCCGCAGCTTCGCTTGCGGGTGCTTCACTTACGTTACGCCCTTCGGTGCCTGCGTCCGCCGGGGCGGGCCTTTCCAGTCGCATCTTGCCGCCCACCCCCGCTTTTCGGGGAGGCTCATGTTTTTGGGCAGGCAGGAGGACAGGACATGGCTCATTCCACCAGCCGCAGCGCCAAGGCCAAGCGTCGCGCCGCAAACGCCCAGCCCGAACGGATCAGCCTCTATGACGAGGTCACCGCCAAGATCATCGCCCAGCTTGAGGAAGGGCATTTTCCTTGGGTCCAGCCTTGGGCATCGGGACCGGCCGCCATTGGCGGGGCGCTTGGCCCCGGCCTACCGCGCAACGCGCTGACCGCCCGCTGCTATTCGGGCGTCAATATCCTCATCCTTTGGGGCGCGGCGATCGATCGGGGCTATCCCTCGCAAAGCTGGCTCACCTTCAAACAGGCGCTCGATGCAGGCGGCAATGTGCGCAAGGGCGAGCAGGGAACGACCGTCGTCTATGCCGATCATTTCACACCTGAAACAGAAAAGGAAAAGGCGCGGGAAACGGGGCAGGACGCCAAGTCGATCGCCTTTCTCAAGCGGTTTACCGTGTTCAACATTGCCCAGTGCGAGGGACTGCGCCCCGGCCTGGCCGCCGAACCTGCCCCTTTACCCGAATGCCAGATCATCCCCATCGCCGAAGAGGTGATCGCGGCGAGCGGCGTGGAGTTCCGCATCGGCGGCGACCGGGCATATTATATGCCGTCACTGGACGTGGTGCAGGTGCCGCCGCAGCCTGCTTTCTATGAGCAGGTCAATTATTACCGCACCTGCCTGCATGAACTGACCCACGCCACCGGCCACCCATCGCGCCTCGACCGCAATCTCAAGAACGGCTTCGGCAGCAAGGATTATGCTCGCGAGGAACTGATCGCCGAAATGGGGTCAGCCTTCCTCTGCGCGGCGCTGGGCATCGTGCCGACCGTGCGCCATGCCGATTATATCGGCTCATGGCTGGAGGTGCTGCGCGAGGATAATCGCGCCATCTTCCGTGCCGCAGGTGCCGCCAGCAAGGCGGCCGACTGGCTGCTGTCCCGCCATCGCGAAACACAGGTCGCCGTCGTGGGCATTGAGGAACCGACCAGCACCGCCGAACCGACCAGCACCGTCGAGCAGGAAAGGAAGGCGGCATGAACCTCCTCACCCCCGATATTCGTCAGGCGCTGCGCGCCAATGCTTGTCGCAGCGCTGCCAGCCGAGCGCGGAGAGAGACGTGCGATCCTCGCTGTGAGACGCGTGACTCGCTGCGACCAGCGGTCAAATTCTTCAATCCACTGGGCGCCGCCACTTGGCTGGCCACCGAACTTTACGAAGACGGCGACACTTTGTTCGGCCTCGCCGACCTTGGCTTCGGATGCCCGGAAATGGGCGTCTTCTCCCTGATGGAAATCGAAGGCATCCGACTGCCCTATGGCATGCGGATCGAGCGCGACGAGGGCTTTTGCAGCCCGCACAGCCTGTCCCGCTGGGCTTCGACCGCCCGCCATGCAGGCTCCATCATCCATGCCGAACAGCTTCTGAGACACGCCGTATTTGACGCGGCTTTCGACCTTCCGACCGATCCATTCCAAGGAACGGCAGGATGACGCGCGGCGCGTAACGCCGCATTTCCGTAAAGCCGAGCCGCCCAACTCGCCAAAGATCGACGGCCCGGCACTCACAAGGAGTAGACCCATGAAACTCGATTTCATCCCGCTCGACAAGCTGTCCGTCAGCAAGGCCAATATGCGCTTTTCCAAAAGCGCCCCCGATGTGTCGGACATCCTGCCGACCGTGCGCAAGCGCGGCGTGATCCAGCCGATCATCGTGCGGCCCCAATCCTGTCCCGAGCCTGTCGAGGGGCGCGCGCCCGATGCCTTCGAAATCCTCGCCGGTTCCCGCCGCTATCATGCCGCCATGATCGTCGCGGCGGAGAAGCGGGCGATGGGCGAGGCCGACAGCGAAATCGCGCTGCTACCCTGCGCTATCCTTGAAGAGGGCGACGACGCCGACGCGGTGGAAGCCTCGATGATCGAAAATATGGCCCGGCGCGATGCCGATGAAGTAACCCAGTGGGAGAGCTTCACCCGGTTGGTGAAGGAAGGCCGCAAGACCGACGATATCGCCGCAACCTTCGGCCTGCCCGAACTCACCGTCAGGCGGGTGCTGGCGCTGGGCAATCTTCTACCCCGCATCCGCCGCCTCTATGCCGCCGACGAGATCGATCGGGCGACCGTCCGCCATCTGACGCTCGCATCCAAAAGCCAGCAAAAGGCATGGCTTGCCCTGCTCGACGATGAGGATAGCTACACGCCTGTGGGCCATCAGCTAAAGGCCTGGCTCATGGGCGGCCAGTCCATCGGCATCCATCATGCCCTGTTCGATGTCGAAGCGAGCGGCCTTGCCGTCATCGCCGACCTGTTCGGCGAGCACGCCTATTTCGCCGATGCCGATGGCTTCTGGAAGGCGCAGGATGCCGCCATCCACGACCGGCGCGAAGCCTATCTGGACGAGGGCTGGAATGAGGTCGTCATCGTGCCGCCCGCCGAGCATTTCTCGACATGGGAATATGTGAAGGCAACCAAGCGCCATGGTGGCCGCATCTATGTCGATGTGCGCGGCACCGGTGAAGTCATCTTCCATGAAGGCTATCTGACCCGCAAGGAAGCCGAGCGGATCGAAAAGGGGCAGTGCGCAGGAACAGGCGGGAAGGTCGTGCGCCCCGAAATTACCTCGACCATGGCGACCTATCTCGACCTGCATCGCCATGCCGCCGTGCGCGCCGCCCTCACAAGTGCCCCCACTGTCGCACTGCGCCTGATGGTGGCCCATGTCATCGTCGGTTCGCCCCTCTGGCGGGTCGATGTCGAACCGCAGACCAGCCGGAATGAAGCGGTCGCGGAAAGCATCGAGAATGCGGTCGGCGAGGCGGATTTCGATCATATGCGGCGCAAGGCGCTGGCCCTGCTCGGCTTCGACGCGGAAGAACCCGCCATCATCGGCGGGCTTGGCGGCGACTTCGGTCCCAATACCGGCCTTGTCGCGCTTTTCCTCACCCTGCTTGACCTTGATGATGCGCAGGTCATGGATCTGATCGCCATCGTCATGGGCGAAAGCCTCGCCAGCGGCAGCGCCGCCGTCGATGCTGTCGGCCTCCATCTTGGCATCGACATGGCCGACTATTGGCAGGCCGATGCCGCCTTTTTCGAGCTGCTGCGTGACCGCGAAATATTGGGCCATCTGGTCGCGGACGTAACCAGCCCCTCGGTTGCTGCCTCCAATGCGAACGAGAAGGCAAAGACCTTGAAAGCCATCATCCGTGATGCGCTCGACGGCACCAATGGCCGCGACAAGAAAGATCGCTGGGTGCCACGCTGGATGCAATTCCCACCCTCGCGCTATTCGCAGCGTGGTGGGGTCGGAACCATCGCGGCCCATGGGGCGGTGGTTAAAGCGAAGGAGGCGCATGACAGCGCCATAGCCAAACCGGACATGCCCGATCCCGCTACTCCCGGCGGCGTCATTTCGCTGCCTGACGGCGGTGAGGAAGCAGACGAGCGGCTTGCGGCCTGATGGTATCGCGCGGGCGGCGCTTCGTCGCCGCCCGCCTCGCCATTGCCTTCGAAAAATCGGCGCGCCGTCGCCGTTCCGGCCCCGGCGCGCTTATTGGAAGTTTCATCATGTCAGCTCGGGTTTCTCTCTTCATTAGGCTGGGCGGCGATCTTCTTGCCTGCATCCAGAATGAAGGGCTGGCCCGCGATTATGACGCGGATGCCTTCACGGCAGACGACATCCCGAGCGACGCACCGCTATCCCTATACGCGCATGAGGTCGCATGGGGACGGGTCGATCTGCTGGAAGGATTTTGCGCAAGCCATGGCCTGTCCTATGTGCGCTGGTCGGGCGGCTGCGCCGCGCAGTTCGGCCCGGAACGCGCGGTGTTCAATGGAGCCGGCGAGGTTCGCCTCTTTGCTGCTGACGAAGATGATAGGCTGGTAATCGACATCGACCGCGTCGAGAGGCTGGGAAGCTATGAGGCGATCATGGCCTATTTCGCCGCAGGTGATATGTCGGTGCTGCCCTTACGCTTTCTGGCCTGAAAATCGGTCGCGCCCCGGCCCGCATGAGCGGGGCCGGGGCGCGGATCATCGCTACTGCTTGCGATCCTGTTCTTCCTTGCGCGCAGCCTCTTCTTCGGTCGTGTCGCGGATATCGTCCGCATCGCCGGGCGGCTCGCTGCGATCTTCCTGCGGCACGTCATCGATCTGATCGTCCTGCACATCGGCCTGATCCTGTGCGCCGTCCTTGGGATCGGGTTCCATCATCGCTCTCCTGCCGTCGGCAACCTAACCTGCGACCCTGCGCGATGTTCCGGTTGTTTCGCCATGTCGCCATGGAGTGATGCCTTAGTGAGATCGGCACCAGTCGGGCTTGGCGCGACCGCGCGGCCACCAGTCGGCATGGCCCACGGCCACCAGCCTCGCAGTCAGATTCCTGCCCTGAAATCTCACCGTCCTGACCGTCCGGGCATCGCTGCGACCGACCCGCTCGAAAGCGAAAATTGCCGCCTTCGATCTGGCTTTTGAGCCATGTTTTTGCCGCTTCACCCCGGCGGCGTTCGGCCGCATAATTTGCGTTAGGAGCCTGGGTTTCGGGCGCATCGATCCCCGCGAAAGGGATGGGCTCGCCGCTCGTCAGCCGGCATGTGTCGCCGTGGGTGACATGGCGCACCTCTCCTTCGTCTGCGCGGCCGAGATTGGCATAGATGGCGCGGGTTGGTCGCTTGCGCACGCGACAGGACAGCAACGGCCAGCAGGCCTATTGCGCCCGTTCCGGCAGCATCGATCGCACGTCGCCAGTTCGCAGATCCATATTGCGCATTGCGATAAGGCATGGCGCGGCTTGTCGAAAGCGGGCCTCCATTTCGAGCGGATCACGGGTTGATCGGTGCCGGGCGTTGCGATTTTCAGGGGCTCCACAAGGATGGCGAGGGCTTGTCTTTCCTTCTTTTCCCAGTCGCCGATCACGCCTGGCTGGGTGCGTTGACCTGGCAGCGTCTCGGTCGCCTCACGAAACCATCGGCCCGCCCCCATTTCCCCGCCGTTCCGGCTCCTCGCGGTCGCTTCGCTCCAAATGGCGGCGCGCCTCCGGTCCTCCGCTTGCCGCTACGGCCTGTCGGTTCGGTGGCTCGCCTCGCGCTGCCGAACGGTCCGCACGCCCGGCGGATCGGCCGCAGGGCAGTTTGAAGGAGACTTATCATGCCTGCCATCGGATATGTTCAGCGCCTGGAAAACGGCAGCTTCAAGGGCGTCCTCAAGACCCTCGCGGTCCGCGCCGAGATCGAAATCATCCCCAATCGCGGCAAGGTCGGCGATCAGCCCGATTACCGCATCCTTACCGGCGGCAGCGAGCTGGGCGGCGGGTGGATCCGTACCGGCGAAGTCTCGGGCCGGGAATATATCCGCGTCGCCATGGCGGCCCCGGAGCTTGGCGCCCGTACCATCTATGCCAATCTCGGGCGCGCCGCCGGCCAGGATGACGAGGACAGCTATGCCCTCATCTGGAACCCGGACTGACCTGAAGACCCCCGCGCCGCACGGCGCGGGGGTCTGATCATATCGCCGAAAAAAATCAGCCAAGCGAGCAGCTGCAAAGGAGGGACCAAGCCGCCCGGGGGACTGGACCAAGGGGGTGTCGAATTTCGAAGGGCGCAAATCGACACTCCCGCGCCTGCGCTCCAACCCCGATCACCACCCCGTCGGACCGCCATTTCACCCACGCGGTCGGCAGGAGAAACGATCATGGGCGAGAGTGAAATCGCGCGCGCCGAGCAGGCGCGCAAGGGCAGTCCATTTCTCAATACCGCGCAGGCCGCCCATTATATTGGCCTGAGCTATCGCACGCTCGAACAGATGCGCTGGAACGGTCTGGGGCCAAGCTTCCGCCGGCACGGTCGGTTCGTCCGCTACCATATCGACGATCTCGATAGCTGGTCGCGCAGCACCCAGGGCGACACTGACAAAGGAGGGCGCGATGCCTAAGCGCCCGCGCCGACAGGCCCCCGCGCCGTTGCTCGAATGGGTGCCGCCGCTTACCCGGCAAAGCCGGTTCAGGCGCAGGCCCATTCTTCTTCTGATCACTATCGGCACTGGCCTCATGGGTGCGGCGACGGTGCTCGATTATCTGATATGCCCCGCGCCACGGCTCGTGTGGAACGCGTCGGCCAGCGCACCGATCGGCCTGTGGCGCGTTCATCCCGGCGTCCCGCTTGCACGCGGCGATATGGTGCTGGCCCATATGCCGGCAAGGGTACGCCAGCTTGCCGCCTCACGTCATTATATCCCGGCAAATGTCCCGCTGCTGAAGCGGATTGTCGCCCGCGACGGCGACGATGTTTGTGCGCTCGGGGACGCAATCTATGTGAATGGAGCCCCTGTTGCCAAGCGGCTCGTCCGCGACCGCATGGGCCGTATCCTGCCAGGATGGGTAGGCTGCGAGACGTTAGGGGGCGGTCGTCTTTTCCTTCTGATGGACCGCGCGGACTCTTTCGACAGCCGCTATTTCGGGCCGCTGGAACCCGAAGCGATCATCGGCAAGGCGAACCCGCTATGGCTCCGCTGATCCGCATCCTGGCCGCCGCCATGCTGCTGATGTCCCCGGCTTCCGGTACGGCGCAGCGGGCGATGCCGCCCGCTGCGCCAGGCGCTGCGATCGAACGCTGGCGCCCCCTCATCGCCCAAGCGGCCCAGCGCTTTGGCGTGCCCGAAGCCTGGATTGCCGCGGTCATGAAGGCGGAAAGCGGGGGGCACACGCATCTTGACGGACACCCGATCGTCAGCCGGGCAGGGGCGATGGGCCTCATGCAATTGATGCCGGGAACCTGGGCGGCGATGCGCGCCCGGTATGGTCTGGGTTCCGATCCGCACGATCCGCACGACAATATCCTGGCGGGCACGGCCTATCTGCGCATCATGTATGAGAGCTTTGGCTATCCCGGCCTATTTGCAGCCTATAATGCAGGCCCGGGTCGCTATTCCGAGCATCTGCGATCAGGCCGGGTGCTGCCCGCCGAGACGCGCCTCTATATCGAGGCCACCTCCGCAAAGGCCTCCATGCCCCCTCCAATCCTGTCGGGCACGCGACTCTTCTTTACCCTCAATATCGCCTTGAAGCCCGCGGCCAGCCCCGCCTCCAAGGATGACGCGACCGCGCCCCGGTCTCTCATTATCGCACCGTCAGCACAGCGGGCGGAGGGTTCCAGATGACAGCGCGGCGCCCTGACGAGAGGAAAAAATCCGCTCAGTCCTTCCCAGTGTCCGGCAGGCAGCAGGCCGCCTCAAGGACGATGGTACCCCCAATTTTGCTGACGCAAAATCGGCACCCCCATCGCCGCTGGCGCGGCCGCTTCGCGGTCCTTGACCCGGCCCGCTCCCTGCCGGGCGAAGCCTCCTGTCTTTCAGGATCAGGAGGTCAAAATGACACTTCAGCAGCATATCGACGAGCTTCGGGCCGAACTCGAATGGAACGAGGATCCAGCCGAAATTCGGCAGATCAAGGCCGAACTGGAGGCCGCCTTGGCGGCACGGGATCGACCCGATGGCTAAGGAGGGATTGGAAGCGGCCAGCGATGCCGCTCCACCTTTTTCTGCTTCTCGAAGGAGGCGCCGGATCGGAAGAAAGGTCTGTGATCGAGGGGATGGGGCTAAGGCAAGATGAAAGAAATGGCGCCATGCCCTCCGGGCATCACGCCATAAGCCGTTGTCTGCACATCGTTTTTTCTGACTTTTGGTATGGCGCCACCGTCGGGGACATGGTGCTATGGCCGGTTCAAGCTGCTGAATTGAGGCCTTTTCTTATGGCGCCATGGCTGCTTTGGCGCGCTCCGCCCGGTCAGGTGTCCCGTCATGGATGATGATGATGTCGAACCCCGGCTCGGCCGGATGCGCACCACGCCGATCCGACACGGCAGGAGCTATATGAGCCAGGTGCTGCGCGCCACCAATCTGGCGGGCGGCATGGCGGGACCGGGAGGGCAGCGTGGTCGCTTTTACGGCAACCGCTCCGGCGTGGGTGTCGGTGTTGCGCGGGTGCTCGCCTCGCGCGATCATTTCGCGGCGTGGCGGCAGCGCCGGGTCATCGTCAAATCTCGGATCGTTCGCCTTGACCGTGCCAAGGGTATGAATGCTGCCCGTGCGCACCTGCGCTACATCCAGCGCGATGGCGTCACCCGCGACGGCGCGCCGGGCCAGCTCTATTCGGCGGATCAGGACAAGGTCGATGGCCGCGCCTTCCTCGATCGGGCGGACGGCGACCGGCACCAGTTCCGCTTCATCGTTTCGCCGGAAGACGGCCAGCATTATGATGACCTCCAATCCCTGACCCGCCGCCTCATGACACAGATGGAGCAGGATCTCGGGACGAAGCTCGACTGGGTCGCAGCCGATCACTTCAACACCGGCCATCCTCACACCCATGTCATCCTGCGCGGGAAGGATGAGCGCAGCCATGATCTCGTCATTGCCCGCGACTATATCACGCAAGGCATTCGCGAGCGGGCGGCGGAGCTGGTGTCGCTGGACCTCGGCCCGCGCGCCGACATCGAGATCGAGGATCGGCTTTGCCATGAGATTGAGCAGGAGCGGCTGACCAGTATAGACCGCCGTCTGCTGCGCGATATGGACAGCGAGCGTGCGGTGGTCGTAGCCTCGTCCGACCCGTTCCAGCAGAGCCTGCGGGCAGGTCGGCTCCAGAAGCTCGGGCGACTGGGACTAGCCAATGAGGTCGAACCGGGCCGCTGGCGACTGGCCGAGGGCATGGACGATGTGCTGCGCCGCATCGGCGAGCGTGGCGACATCATCCGCACCATGCAGCGGGCCTTCAGCGAGCAGGGTCTGGAACGGGCGCCGGGCGACTATGTGATTGCCGATCCGGTGCGGATGACGCCTATCGTCGGGCGGGTGGTCGAGCGAGGCCTGTCAGAGGAGCTGGATGACCGACATTATCTGATTGTCGACGGGGTCGATGGGCGCAGCCATTATGTCGATATCGGCAAAGGCGAAGCGGTGGAGCCGATCCCGCCCGGCGCAGTGGTCCGGATCGAACCGAAATCGACCGAGGCACGGGCCGTCGACCGGACGATTGCCGAAGTCGCAGCCGCCCATGGCGGGCGCTATTCCATCGACCTGCATCTGCGTCATGATCCAGCCGCGACCGAGAGCTTTGCTGAAACCCATGTCCGCAGGCTGGAGGCCATGCGTAAAGCCAAGGGTAGCGTGGAGCGCGAGGCGGATGGCACATGGGTTATCGCGCCTGACCATGTCGAGCGGGCGGCGGCGTTCGAGGCGCACCGTGCGAAGGCAACACCCGTGATCGTCGATACCCTGTCTTCCCTGCCACTGGATCGGCAGGCCGGAGCCGACGGCGCAACCTGGCTCGATCGCGAACTGGTCTCGGCCGATCCGATGCCGCTGCGTGAGGCCGGGTTCGGGGCCGAGGTCCGGGAAGCCATGGACCGGCGACGGCAGTGGCTGATCGCGGAAGGGCTGGCACAGGAAGAACAGGGACGCGTGATGGTCCGCGCGAACCTGCTCTCGACGCTACGCCGTCGGGAACTGAACCGGATCACCGGTCAGCTCTCCGACCAGCTCGGCCTCGCCTATACCGAGCCCAGGCCGGGCGAGCGGATTGACGGCATTTATCGTCGCCCCGTCGAGCTTGCTTCCGGCCGCTACGCCCTGATTGAGAACAGCCGGGAGTTCACCCTCGTTCCGTGGCGGCCGGTTCTGGATCGCCACATCGGCAAGAAGGTGTCCGGCCTCATGCGCGGTGACAGCATCAATTGGACGATCGGCAGGCAGCGCAGCGGGCCGTCGATTTCATGATGGGGGAATGACTGGGTCTGGCCGGTAGGCGACTGGCGCGTTTCGAGCGAAGATACAGAGATAGCCGCCGTTCGCATTGCGTCAGGTCGCGACCAAGATGCGTCGTTCGCCGGTCGCGCTTTCAACGACAGCTTCTGCCAAAACCTGCCGCTCGGTCGCCGTGAAACCGTCTGGCAGCAATGCGCCCTAAATTCGGACGTTCGGCCTTGTAGCCGACGATCCCGAAAGCCGCCATTCGTTTCGCCAGCGCTCAACTGGTTCAGACCCGACATTGCGCTCACGGCCCAACAGGCGTGGCCACCATTATTTTCGGAGTGCAGCAATCAGGGCGTCCCGAGCCATGGCCACGCGCGGGTGTCGCAGCGATGAGCGTGCCCAGACGAGGTAGTAAGCGTTGCGCGGCACCGTGACCGGGGCGGGTATCTCGATCAGCGTGCAGGCAGCGCGTTCGCTGCGGGTGAGATAGCCGGGCATCACCGTCCAGCCGAGACCCGCGCACAATCCCGACCGTAGCACCCTCAGATCGGGCGCGGTCAACGCGGGCTGGCTCGTCAGCTCGATCTGGTTTGCATGGAGCCAGGTACGCAGCAGCGGTCGGTCGAGGTCGTAGGCGAGGTGGGCCGTCCGGTTGAGCCCGTCGGCAAGCGGCAATTCGGCAATCCGCATGGCCACGGCGGGCGAGGCTACGGCGCGCAGGTGCTCTTCGCCCAGCGCATGAAAGGCCAACCGCGGATCTTCGGGCTGCGAGGCGGTGACGGCTAGGTGCACCTTGTCTTCGAGCAGCAAGGCATAGAGCGCCTCGCGCCCGCCGATATGCAGGCGCAGGTCTAGCCCCGCATCCAGCAGCGGCGCCAGTCGGGGCGCGATCATCTCTCCCAGTAGGTCCGACGGCGCGGCGATGTGGACCGTGCCCGAGATGCGCGACGATCGGGCCCGCGCGCTGGCCAGTGCCGATTCCGCCGTGTCGAGGCTGCTTCCGATCGAAGCCGCGAGATCGTCGGCAATCGCTGTTGGTCGAACACCCCGCGAATGGCGATCGAACAAGGGACGGCCCAATTGCGCCTCGAGCGATGCGATGTGCTGCGACGCAGCCGGTTGGGTGATGCCGATTGCCCGGGCCGCCTCGCTCAGTGAACGACGGCGGTAGACTTCGACGAAGGTGCGCAACTGCAGGAGGGACATTCCGGTTCCATAACCGGATTTATGGCCGTCCGCCATTCCCGCTGGATTTCATGATGCCGTTCCCTGCGTATCTAAGCCGCCGAAAGGAACGATCGAAGCAAAATTGCCGCCAATTGCTCCAAGCCCTCACCGCTGTCCTGGTGGCGGGCGCGGCGCCGGCGGGTGCGTTTGCTCGTGTTCCCGACATCACTAGAAAAGGACAACTGACGATGACCCGCATTCTCATGGTGGCCACCTCCGCCGACCGCATGATTCCCGGCACCGAACCGACGGGCGTCTGGCTCGAGGAACTTACCACCCCGTACTACGCGTTCCGCGATGCGGGCGCCGAGGTTACGCTGGCCTCGATCAAGGGTGGCGCCATCCCCGTCGACCAGCGTAGCGTCAACGCCGACGGCGAGAACGACGCTTCGGTCGAGCGCTATCTGAAGGACGAGGCCCTGAAGGCCGAGGTTGCCAGCACCCTTGTATTCACAAGCATCGATCCCGCCGGCTACGACGCGCTGTTCCTGCCGGGCGGCCACGGCACCATGTTCGATTACCCCGTCAGTGACGAACTGGCCCGCCTGGTCGAACGCTTCGACCGCGAAGGCAAGATCGTCGCCGCCGTCTGCCATGGACCGGCAGGGCTGGTCTCGGCGAAGAAGGCCGATGGCACGCCCTTCGTCGCCGGCCGCCGTGTCGCGGGCTTCACGGACAGCGAGGAACGCGCGGTCGGTCTCGATCAGGCGGTGCCGTTCCTCCTCGAAACGCGTCTCAAGGAACTCGGCGGCAAGCACGAGGGCGGCCCCGATTTTGCCCCCTTCGCCCTGCGCGACGGCAATCTGGTGACCGGCCAGAACCCCGCCAGCGCTACCCTCACCGCAGAGCTCGTGATGGAAGCCCTCAAGGACAAGGTCGCCTGATCATGCGCTATCTCCACACCATGCTGCGCGTCGCCGATCCCGAGGCAGCGATCCGGTTCTTCACGCTGCTGGGTCTCAAGGAGACCCGGCGGATGGAGAACCAGGCCGGGCGTTACACGCTGATCTACCTTGCCGCCGACGAGGATTTCCGCGGCGACGGCGAGCAGGGCGATGCCGAGGTCGAACTGACGTACAACTGGCCGCCCGAGGACGGCAGCGCTGCCGAGACTTACACGGGGGGCAGAAACTTCGGCCATCTCGCCTACGGGGTCGACGACATCTACGAGACGTGCGCGCGGCTGCAAGCGGGCGGCGTGACGATCAATCGCCCCCCGCGCGACGGATACATGGCGTTCGTCCGCTCGCCGGACGGGATCTCGATCGAACTGCTCCAAAAAGGCGAACACATGGCCCCGGCCGAACCCTGGGCCTCCATGCCCAACACGGGCGCATGGTGATGGCGCGCCTGTTCGAACCGCTCGAGGTCGCGGGGCTGCGGCTTGCCAACCGCATCGTTATCGCGCCGATGTGCCAGTATTCTGCCGAGGACGGCGCGATGACCGACTGGCACCGGATGCATCTCGGCCAGTTGGCGCTGTCGGGCGCGGGCGCGCTGACGATAGAGGCGACCGCTGTCAGCCCCGAAGGTCGCATCACCTACGGTGACGTCGGCCTGTACGATGACCGTACCGAAGCGGCGATGCGAAGCGTGCTAGAAAGCGTCCGTCAGTGGTCGGACATGCCGCTCGTCATCCAGCTGGCCCATGCCGGCCGCAAGGCGAGCAGCGCCAAGCCGTGGCACGGCGGAGCGCAGCTTCCCCCCGATACGGAGAATGGCTGGCAGACCGTGGCACCCAGCGCCATTCCCTTCGCTCCGGACGACCATCCCCCTGTCGAACTGGACAAGTCAGGGCTTGCCCGCATCCGGGAGGCGTTCGCGGATGCCGCCCGGCGCGCCGGCAGGCTCGGCATCGAAGCCGTCCAGATCCACGCCGCGCATGGCTATCTGCTTCACGAGTTTCTTTCGCCGATCTCCAACCGGCGCGGCGACGAATACGGCGGCAGCCTCGACAACCGGATGCGGTTCCCGCTGGAAGTGTTCGATGCCGTGCGCGAATCGTTTCCGGCCGACCGCCCGGTGACCGTTCGCGTTTCCGGGACTGACTGGGTTGAAGGCGGCTGGACAGCGGAAGAAACCGCAAGGTTTGCGCAGGAACTGGAGCGGCGCGGTTGCGCGGCGATCCACGTCTCCGGCGGCGGGCTCGACCCGCGCCAGCAGATCCCGGTCGGCCCCGGCTATCAGGTACCGCTGGCCCGCACGGTCAAGGACGCGGTCGCTATGCCTGTAATCGCTGTCGGCTTGATCACCGATCCGCACCAGGCGGAGCGCATCCTAGAAGACGGGCATGCCGACGCCATAGCGATTGCCCGCGCTGCGCTGTGGGATCCGCGTTGGCCCTGGCACGCCGCCGCCGCGCTTGGTGCATCGGTCAAGGCGCCCCCGCAATATCTCCGGTCCGAGCCTCACGAAGTGGGCCGCATTCTCAAGGAAATGACGCCATGAAAATCTCCGTCAAACTGCTTCTGGCCGCTGGCGCTGCCCTCTCGCTTGCCGCCTGCGCGAAGACCCGCGAGGGTGCATCCGCGCCCCGGATCGAACAGGTCGCGACCTTCGATGGCGCGATGCCGACTGGCGTGACCGTCGCCCCCAACGGGCGCATCTTCGTCAACTTCCCGCAATGGGGCGACAACGCGCCGTTCACGGTTGCCGAGCTGGTCGACGGCAAGGCGGTGCCTTATCCCGACGCCGCGACCAACCGGCCCGATCCGGCCGACCCGGCGGGGCATTTCATCTCGGTGCAGAGCGTGGTGGCAGACGGCGCCGATCGCCTGTGGGTGCTCGACACGGCGGCGCCCAAATTCTCTCAACCACGGGCCGGCGGTGCAAAGCTGGTGGCGATCGATCTTGCGACCAACCGGGTGGTGAAGACGATCGTCCTGCCGCCCAGCGTGGTGCTGCCCACGACCTACCTCAACGATGTGCGCTTCGATCTGCGTCAGGGCGCCGAGGGCGTCGCCTACATCACCGACAGCAGCAACGACGGCGTCGGCGGCATCATCGTCGTCGATATCGCCAGCGGGCGTGCGATCCGGCGCCTGTCGAACCATGCGACGACCAACCCCGAGGACGGCTTCACCCCGGTCGTCGACGGCGCGGTGCTCATGAACCGCCCGGCCGACGGCCCCGCGACGCCGGTCACGATCGCAAGCGACGCGATTGCGCTCAGCGCCGACGGCAGCCTGCTGTATTACGGTCCACTGTCGGGCCGCACGCTGCACGCGGTGCCCACGGCGATGCTGCGCGATCCCGCGGTGTCCGAGGAGGCGTTAGGCCGCGCGGTCCGCAGCCTGGGGCGCAAAGGCGCCTCGGACGGGATAGCCGAGGACGACAAGGACCGCGTGTTCGCCGGCGATTACGAGAACAACGCGATCCGCGTGCTCGACCAGGGCCGCTGGACGACGGTGGTCAGCGACCCGCGCATCAGCTGGCCCGACACGCTATCGATCGGCACCGACGGCTACCTCTACTTCACCGCCAACCAGCTCCACCGCCAGCCCGGCTTCCACGGCGGGCGGGACCTGCGCCGCAAGCCCTACGAGCTGCTCCGCATCAAGGTCGGCGCCGCTCCCGTCCTGTTGCGCTCGCGGTGAACCCATCAGGCCGGGCGGGCTCGCGCGGGACCGCGATCCGGCGAAAAATCAACAACTGACTTGAAGGAATACAATCATGACAAACGGAATCGAAGGCAAGATCGTTCTCATTACCGGCGGCAGCACCGGCATCGGCGCGGAAACCGCGCGTCTTCTCGCGGAACGCGGCGCCAAGGTGGCCATCGCCGCGCGGCGCAAGGACAGGCTCGACGAGGTCGTCGCGGACATCGCCGCAGCTGGCGGCACGGCACGTAGCTACGCGCTGGACGTGACCGACAAATCGGCGGTCCAGTCCGTCGTCGCCGCAATCATTGCCGACTTCGGCCGCCTCGACGTGCTGATCAACAACGCCGGGCTGATGCCGATCCGTCCGATGGCCGAGGTCAACACCGACGAGTGGGACCAGATGATCGACGTCAATCTGAAGGGTACGCTCTACGGCATTGCGGCGGCCCTTCCCGGTTTTCTCGAGCAGGGCAGCGGTCACATCATCAACCTGAGCTCGGTTGCGGGCATCAAGGTCTTCGCACCGGGCGGCACGGTCTACTCCGGCACCAAGTTCGCCGTCAGCGCGATCAGCGAGGGCTTGCGCCACGAGGTGGGGGAAAAGGTCCGGGTCACGTCCATCGAGCCTGGAGCTGTCGAAAGCGATTTGAAGTTCACGACCTCTGGCACGGCTGCCGAGACGGTGCTGGACTTCTATAAGCAGGCCATCCCGGCGGCATCGGTGGCGCGTGCTATCGCGTTCGCTGTCGAACAACCTGATGACGTCGACGTCAACGCGATCGTCATCCGGCCGACCGCACAGGAGTTCTGATTTCGACGAGGAGGCGGGGCCGCGTGTGCTCCGCCTCACGGGGAACGTACCGGCCTGCTAGACCGTTACTTTGACGAATAATATCTGTCCGTTTCACTCGTGGAGTCATTTATGCCCAAACTTGCCCTGTATGTACCACTGAAGGCCAAGCCCGGAAAAGAGCGCAATGTCGCCGATTTCCTGACCTCGGCATTGCCGCTCGTTCAAGCTGAGCCGGGCACTCTGACCTGGTATGCGATCGAGGAAGGCCCCGGTGCGTACGCGATCTTCGATACGTTCGACACAGAGGAGGATCGGCAGGCCCATCTTGACGGCAAGGTTGCTGCCGCACTGATGGACAAGGCAGAAGAACTGTTTTCTGAACCGCCGCAGATTCACAAGTTCACCCTGCTGGCCGCGAAATAGCCGAGCGGTCGGCACCCTAGCGCGTTGCTCTCATCGCGCGCGTGGGGGGCCGGGCGCGGCGGCGTGCGTTGAGCGGCTTTCCCCGAACCGGCCACGGAGATACTCCATGCGCACCACCCAGACGCTCGACCTGAACGCGCGGACGATCATCGATGCGGGGATCGCGGAGGCCGAGCGGATCGGCAACCCGATGAACATCGCGGTGGTGGACGCGGGCGGCTGCCTCCTAGAGTTCGCGCGGATGGACGATGCATGGCGCGGCAGCGTCGACATCGCGATCGGCAAGGCGTGGACGGCGCGCGCGTTCGACGTCGAGACCAAGGCGCTGGCGAAGCTCGCCCAGCCGGGCGCCGACTTCTACGGCATCCATGCCTCCAACGACGGCAAGGTGATGATCTTCGCCGGGGGCGTGCCGATTAAGGAGGGCGAGACGGTGATAGGCGCGGTGAGCGTGTCGGGCGGCACCGGCAAGCAAGACCAGGGCGTGGCCGAGGCGGCGGCGCAGGCGTTCGCGCGCGGCTGAGCCTTGGAGCGCGGTGCCGGGCGCGGCGGTGCCCGCTTAGTCGACGGCGGTTCAGTCGACGGCGGCGGGCGCGCCTCCCGCGCGGCGCGGGTCGCCTCCGTTTAGAGCGTTATTCGGCCATTCTGGCCCAGTCATTCAGAAAACCGCCGTGAATCGATCCCAGGATGGCCCTACGGAAAGGAACCTCTCAGCTAGCAGAAGGTTCAGAAAACTGAGATCACTTGGAAGGGCGCGATGTCCTCCGCCGCTGCGACGGACCGGGATCATCAGCAGGCTCTCGATTTGATGACGCGTTGAGAAGAGCTGCGAAAGGAAAAATCGTGAAAGCTGTCGTGTACAACGGGCCCAAAGATGTTTCTGTCAATACCATCGATGATCCCAGGATCGAAAAGCAGACCGATGTTATCATCCGGCTGACCACGACCAATATCTGCGGGTCGGACCTTCACATGTATGAGGGCCGTACCAGCTTCGAGAAGGGCAGGGTCTTCGGTCACGAAAACCTTGGCGAGGTCATCGAGGTCGGCTCTTCCGTAGATCGTATCAAGAAGGGCGATCGCGTGTGTATGCCGTTCAACGTCGGTTGCGGTTTCTGCGAAAATTGCGAACGCGGTTTGACGGGTTTCTGCCTCACGACCAACCCTGGAACCGCCGGCGCAGCGTATGGCTTTGCCGAGATGGGTCCGTGGCAAGGTGGTCAGGCCGAGTTGATGCGCGTTCCTTATGCGGACTTCAATTGTCTGAAGTTGCCTGAGGACGCTGAGGAGAAGGAAGATGACTATGTCATGCTCTCCGACATCTTCCCGACGGGTTGGCATGGCGTCGAACTGTCGGGTTTCCTGCCTGGCGAAAGCATCGCGATCTACGGCGCCGGTCCGGTCGGTTTGATGGCCGCGCATTCAGCCGAAATCCGCGGTGCCTCTCAGATCTTCGTGGTCGATTCTCACGATGACCGCCTGAAACTGGCCGAGGCGATAGGCGCTATTCCGATCGACATGCGCAAGGGCGATCCCGCCCAGCAGATCCTTGACGCGACCGGCGGCCTCGGGACTGACCGGGGGGTCGAGGCGGTCGGGTATCAGTGTTGCGATCGCCACGGCAAGGAGCGCAGCAATTACACGATGAACTGCCTCGTCAAAAGCACGAAGGCCACTGGCGGAATCGGCGTCGTCGGCGTGTTCATTCCGGAAGACCCGAACGCGCCCGACGATCTTCAGAAGGAAGGCAAGATGGCGTTCGACTTCGGCAACTTCTGGTTCAAGGGCCAGAAGATCGGCACTGGCCAGTGCAATGTAAAGCACTACAACCGGCGACTGATGAAGCTTATCGAGCAAAACCGGGCCAATCCTGCCCTAATCATCTCGCACCGACTGCCGCTTGATCAGGCACCAGACGCCTACAAGCATTTCGACGAGCGCGATGCTGGTTGGACGAAGGTCGTGCTCAAGCCGGGCACCTGACCTTGGTCTTCGACGGAATAGGAAATAAATCATGACTTTGGAAGGAAAATCAGTTGCCATTCTGATCGCACCCCGTGGGACGGAAGAACCAGAATTCTCGAAGCCCAAGCAAGCTGTCGAGGACGCTGGGGGCAAAGTGACCGTGGTCAGTTTTGAACCGGGCAAGGCTCGCACAGTCAATGGCGATCTCGACGAGGGCGGCAGCTATACTATCGACAAGACGTTTTCCGAGGTGAAAGCCGACGATTTCGACGGACTTGTTGTGCCCGGAGGGACTGTCGGTGCCGACAAGCTGCGCGGCAGCGTCGAGGCAATTGCTTTCATCCGGGCTTTCTTCGATCAGAAAAAACCTGTTGCGGCTATATGCCATGCACCCTGGACATTGATCGAGGCGGGCGTGCTTGAGGGGCGCACCTTGACGTCCTACCCGACACTGAAGGTCGATATCGAGAACGCCGGCGGTGCATGGACCAATGAGGAAGTCGTGGTCGACAACGGCCTTGTTACCAGCCGCGATCCTAATGATTTGCCCGCCTTCTGTGCCAAACTCGTTGAGGAAATCGCAGAAGGTGCCGGCGCAGCGCCCGCAGCAGGGAATTAAGGCGGGGCGTTTCGACGAAACCATGTGAGGGCCCTCTCCCTGAGGAAGGTCCGCACAAAGCGAGCGTGGCGGATGGCCAGCGATTGGCCGTCCGCCACGCCGCGTATCACACGAACACGGCGCACCTGACGGGCACTCAAACCCTAAGCCGCGTCAACCGCGGTGACACATCGCCGGCTCCCGCTTCCAGATTCGACCCATTCCAACGTGTGGTCGAGATGCACCTGATCGAACGTGCGTTCGGCCAGATTTACGACCTACAGCGCCGCCTTGAGATAGCGGGCGGTGAGACTGCCTTCCGCTTCCGCAACAACGCCAGGGACGCCGCTGGCAACGATACGGCCCCCATCTTCCCCGGCCCCCGGTCCCAGGTCGATGATCCAGTCCGCTTGTGTGATGGCGCGCATGTCATGTTCGACGACTACGACGGTATTGCCGGCGTCTACGAGCCCCTGCAGGTGTTGCATCAGCCGGTCGCTATCGGAGGGGTGAAGCCCCGAAGTTGGCTCGTCGAGGATGTAGATCGTGTTGCCGCGTTGAGCGCGTTGCAGTTCAGTTGCCAGCTTGATGCGCTGCGCCTCCCCGCCAGACAGCTCGGTCGCCGGCTGACCGAGCCTCAGATAGCCAAGACCGATCTCCCGCAACACGGCGAGGGAGCGCATCACAGATGCCTCGCCAGCGAAGAAATCGCACGCATCGTCGACCGTCAGTTCGAGCACCTGGGCGATATTGCGCCCGTTCCATTCGACTTCGAGCGTTTGCGGGTTGTAGCGAGAGCCATGACAGGTCGAGCACGGGGCAAAAACGCTCGGCAGGAACAGCAGCTCCACCATGACGTATCCCTCGCCCTCGCACACAGGGCAGCGGCCTTGCGCGACGTTGAACGAGAACCTTCCCGGACTGTAGTGTCGCCGGCGGGCGAGCGGCGTATCAGCGAAGATCCGTCGCACATGGTCGAACATGCCGCTGTAGGTGGATAGGTTCGAGCGCGGCGTGCGGCCGATCGGTTTCTGATCGACCCGCACCAGCCTGCGAACATGCTCCATGCCTGCGACAATGCGTCCTTCAGTGTCGTTCTGCGCAACATCGAGCAGCGGATCGATATCCTCCTCCTCGGCCACGGGGGACCCGCCGAGGTGTTCCGTGACGAGCTCGGGCAGCGCCTGACTCACAAGACTGGATTTGCCCGATCCCGAAACGCCGGTGACAGCGGTGAAGCAGCCGATGGGAAACTCGACGTCGAGACCATGGAGATTGTTCCGCCTGATCCCTTCCAGGCGTAGCCATGCCTTGGGATCGCGCGGTGTGCGCTCACTGCGGAGCGGCTCTGCGAACAGGTATCGGCGGGTGATCGAAGTCTCGACGTCGGCAAGCCCCTCTATCGGCCCGCTGTAGAGGACTTCACCGCCCTTTTCTCCGGCTCCTGGCCCGACATCGACGAGCCATTCCGCGCGGCGGATCACGTCGAGATCATGTTCGACGACGAACAGGGAGTTGCCCGCAGCCTTGAGACGCTCGAGGATGGTGAGCAAGGCTTCGCCATCTGCCGGGTGCAACCCTGCCGAAGGCTCGTCAAGCACATAGACCACGCCGAAAAGCTGTGACGACAATTGCGTGGCAAGCCGCAAGCGCTGCAGCTCTCCGGAGGAGAGCGTCGGCGTGCTGCGGTCGAGCGAAATGTAGCCAAGGCCAAGATCGATCAGCGGCTCTAGCCGCTCGATCAATTCGCGGGCAAGGCGTTGGGCGGCGATCTGCTTCTCGTCGGAGAGATTGGGCGTGCGACGTACGTCGGGCGCGCTCTTGTGCGCAGAGCCGCCCGCCGCAAGCCGTTGTTCGACCGCTGCATCGCGGGCCGCTTTTTCCAGAACATGGCCCTTTGAGGGGGCGGAGACCGCCCCAGACGCGCCATGCGCGACGGGCATCAGCAAGTCCTTCAGCTTGAGCGCCGTCAGGTCGCCGAACTCGGCAATGTCGAGGCCGGCGAATTTGACCGACAGGGCTTCGCGCTTCAGGCGCTTGCCGTCGCAGGTCGGGCAATCGCGGCCGATGATATATTGCGATACGCGCTTCTTCATCAGCGCGCTTTTAGTGTTGGCGAAGGTTTCCAGCACATAGCGGCGCGCGCCGGTGAAGGTGCCCTGGTAGCTCGGCTCCATGCGGCGCTTGAGCGCCGTCCGGGTCTGTTCGGGCGTCAGGCCCGCATAGACCGGCACCGTCGGCGCCTCTTCAGTGAAGAGGATCCAGTCGCGATCCTTTTTCGGCAGGTCGCGCCACGGCGTATCGACGTCATAGCCGAGCGAAACGAGGATATCGCGCAGGTTCTGGCCATGCCAGGCGGCCGGCCAGGCGGCGATCGCTCGATCGCGAATGGTGAGGCTGTCGTCAGGAACCATCGTCTCTTCGGTCGCGTCATATACGCGCCCGATGCCGTGACAGGTCGGACAGGCCCCCGCGACCGTGTTGGGGGAGAAATCCTCCGCATAGAGCATGGGTTGATGGCGCGGATATTCGCCGACGCGCGAATAGAGCATCCGCACCAGGCTGGAGAGCGTCGTCACGCTGCCGACCGAGGACCGCGCGTTGGCCGAGCCGCGCTGCTGCTGCAACGCGACCGCAGGCGGCAACCCGTCGATCGCGTCGACCTCCGGCACGCCGGCCTGGTCGATCAGGCGACGGGCATAGGGCGCAACCGATTCCAGATAACGCCGCTGGGCTTCGGCATAAAGGGTGCCGAACGCGAGCGATGACTTGCCCGAGCCCGATATGCCGGTGAACACCACGAAGGCGTCGCGCGGTACATCGACGTCAATATTTTTGAGGTTATTCTGGCGCGCGCCGCGAACCTGCACGCAAGCGGGCGGCCCCGTATGCCCATGATCGGTGGCCGGCGTCGTCGCGTGAATATCCTTGCTCTTCAATTCAGTCTTCCTGGCCTATACGCCCGTGCGGCCCGTGGTTCATCACAAGCCGGGTAACAGATGAATGCATTTCCGACTCAATACATCCAACGGCCAGGCTGGCCCGATGTTCGGCACCGTTGAAATATTTTTCCAGCATTATACAAAGGTTACGACAAAACTATTTTTCCCGTTGGGTCGCGCGGCAAGGCCACACACACTCCGCTGGTAAGCGCCTGGGCCAGGCGGCCCTGGTCCTTAACGCTATCGGCATGTAAACTCCGCACTTCGGCGCTTGCTACCGCATCGCGGCGCGTTGCCCATTTGCCAGAGCGCGCGACATCATGGCCGGGGTCGGGCCATGATGACGGCCGAGTTGTCGATCCGAGCGCCTCGCGCCGCTTCGGATCGGCGGGTCAGTAGTGAATGACCGTGCGGATCGACTTGCCTTCGTGCATCAGTTCGAAGGCCTCGTTGATCTCCTCCAAACCCATCGTGTGGGTTACGAATGGGGCCAGATCGATATCGCCTCTCATCGCATCCTCGACCATGCCGGGGAGCTGTGTCCGTCCCTTGACGCCACCGAAAGCGGACCCCTTCCATACGCGGCCCGTGACGAGCTGGAATGGTCGGGTGGAGATTTCCTCGCCCGCGCCGGCAACGCCAATCACGATCGACTGACCCCAGCCACGGTGCGCTGATTCAAGCGCGGCGCGCATGACGTGGACGTTGCCGATGCACTCGAAGGTATGATCGATGCCCCAGCCCGTCATCTCGATCAGCACTTGCTGGATAGGCTTGTCATGGTCCTTGGGGTTGATGCACTCGGTCGCACCGAACTGGCGTGCCAGCTCGAACTTGGATGGATTGGTGTCGATGGCGATGATGCGACCCGCCTTCGCCTGGCGCGCACCCTGAATCGCCGCGAGGCCGATGCCGCCGAGGCCGAACACGGCGACCGAGTCTCCGGGCTGGACCTTGGCGGTATTGTGGACTGCGCCGATGCCGGTCGTGACGCCGCAGCCGAGCAGGCAGACATGTTCGGGGTTTGCCTCGGGATTGATCTTGGCGAGCGAGACTTCGGCAACGACAGTATATTCACTGAAGGTTGAACAGCCCATGTAATGATAGAGGGGCTGACCATTGTACGAAAAGCGGGTGGTCCCATCGGGCATCAAGCCCTTGCCCTGCGTTTCGCGGACAGCGACGCACAGGTTGGTCTTGCCCGACAGGCAGAAGTCGCACTTGCCGCACTCGGCGGTGTAGAGCGGAATCACGTGATCGCCCGGCCCGACGCTGGTGACGCCTTCACCGACCTCGACAACGATGCCCGCGCCCTCGTGGCCCAGAACCACCGGGAAAACACCCTCCGGATCACTCCCCGCCAGCGTGTACGCGTCGGTGTGGCACACACCGGTGTGCGTCACCCGTATGAGGACTTCGCCTTTCCGGGGTGGGGCGACATCGATCTCGACGATTTCGAGTGGCTTGCCCGCCTCGAAGGCTACAGCGGCGCGAGATTTCATGTTGGGAGACCCTCGTTGAGTTAAACTGATTGCTGGTGGGAGGCCGTTGCGTCAGCGCAAATTCGTCGACATTCTCATACTGGCAGGGAGTACCTTTAGTATACTCCCTGCCAGTATACAAGAGGTGTCCTAACGAGGATCTCAAACCAGAGAAGGCAGCAGGGGCTGGCTTCTAGACTAGCGCGACATCGCTTACGTGGAAGAAGAAACTCACCACGACGATGGCGGCAGAGCGGTCGCAGCGATGCCACATACCGCTCTGTCTAGCTTACTTGACCGCGAGAACATCCCAGCGCTCGATGACCGGCGGCGTGGCCAGAAGCTCATCGGCGTTCTGCATGAGTGCCGCCGCGATCGGACCGTTGAGATGTGCGGTTCTGTCGCCATCATTCTGAAAGGCGTCAAAGATCGCGAAACTGCTTGGTCCGAACTTTACAGCATACCAGACCGGAGTACCCGTTTCGGCTTGTGCCAACGGCAGCGCGTCCTTCAGAAACTTTTCCAAAGCCGCTTCTTTGCCAGGCTTGGCGTCGAGCCGCACGAATAAGCCCATATGTGTCATCTTCATCGTCTCCATCTTTGGGTGTGGTTGGGTTGACTTCGAGCTGCCTGTCGTATCCGCCATTGCGCTTGTCGCGCCGGTGGCGACAACGAGGGCCGCCGTGAGCAGGAACACTTTAATGGTCCTCATTTTCTTCCCTATTTGATCGCGCCATCGTCGGCCGCGTCGCTAGACTATCATCGCAGCGGAGCGTTAGCGCTTGGCAGAATTGACAAACCTGATACCATTCTCGCCATGAGCACAGCTACGACAATTTTAGCGCTTGATGGGGTGTTCGATACTGGGCTTGCGGCGTTTCAGGACACCTTAGCGACGGCGCGCGACTTGGCGCCCCCCGCCTTGCGTGAAAGTTTGAACTCGTCGGTTTCCAGCATTCGTCGCGCAACACATACAGCGCACGGCCTCGCAATCCCTACGGTTCGGGCCGACGCCCTCCCGACTCCCGGCTTTGTCTTCGTGCCGGCATTGGGAGCGAAGACGGAGGAAGGCATTGCCGACGCCCTTGCTCATCCCGATGTAAAGCGAGCTGTCGAACTATTGCGAACCTGGCAGGCAAATGGTGCGACTATCGCTGCTGCTTGTACGGGGACATTCGTCCTCGCCGAGACGGGATTGTTAGACAAACAAGAGGCCGCCACCAGTTGGTGGCTCGCACCTTTCTTTAGAGCCCGGTATCCCAGCGTTGCACTCGATGACAGCCGTGCGCTGGTGGGTAACGACAGGGTCGTTACCGCAGGCGCGGTGCTTGCACATTTCGATTTGGCGCTCTGGTTCGTTCGTCAGCGGAGCCCCGAACTGGCCGACACCGTCGCTCGCTACCTAATGCTCGATCCTCGCTCGCCTCAAGCCACCTATGCCATCCCGGATCATTTGCGCCACGCCGACCACCTGGTGATGCTCTTCGAGAAGTGGGCGCGTGAAAACCTCGATACGGGCTTTTCCTTGGAGCAGGCCGCGGCCTTTGTCGGGACAAGTGAACGAACTCTGTCCCGCAGAATCAATATGGTGCTGGGCCGCTCTCCATTGTCTTATTTCCAGAGCCTGCGCGTTGAACGAGCGGCTTATCTCCTGAGGACGACCAAATTGGGAATGGATGAGATCGCAGCCCGCATCGGCTATGATAATGCAGCCACTCTCCGCACTCTGCTACGTCGTAAGACTGGCCGCACCGCCTCAGAAATTCGCCGGACGAACCATTTAGGGGTGCAGGATTAGAGCCGTGCCCGAGCGGTTTGGGACGGCTGGAGGGTCGGGACGTTGAGGGGTGAAGGAGGATGGCGATGCCTTCACCTTTGTCCGTCGATTTACGCGAGCGTGTCGTGTCGGCCGTAGCCGCGGTCGCGTCCTGTCATCAGGCTGCAGCCCGGTTTGGGGTCAGCGTTTCCAGCGCCAGCCGCTGGTCGGATCGGTTTCGCCAGGAGGGACAGCTTGCGCCCAAGCCGTCGGGCGGCGATCATGCCTCGCACCGGATCGAGGCGCAGGCCGACCTGATCCTGACGATCTATGAGGCGCGGCCGGCGATCTTTCTGCGCGAACTGCGTGACGCTTTGACCGAGCGCGGCCTGCAGACCAGCACGAGCAGCCTATCCCGCTTCTTCGCCCGGCGTGGCATCACCCGTAAAAAGGGGCGATCCACGCCGCCGAGCAGGCGCGCGAGGACGTAAGGGCAGCCCGCGAGGCTTGGTTCGAGAACCAGGACGG
>JAVBXL010000125.1 GCA_030824575.1 bacterium
TCGAAACTATGGGTGACGACATTGAAGGCGTCATGCCCCTCCCGCACGGCATGGCGCAGGCCGGCGCGCATCTCGGCGGCGGACATGGCGCAGATCTGGGCCGGGCGGAAACCGCCGGGCCGGTCCTCTATGCCCGATACCGGCAATTCGACGACACCTTGCGCACGGGTCGCGCCGATCTGTGCCCGGTCGGCCGAAATGCCACATTCGCGGCCGAGATAGGCCGGATTGACGCTGCTGTCCCAAGCAACGTCCAGAGTCGCAAGTGCGCGCAGCGTATCGTCATTGGCGCCGAAATTGCCGGCACGAAAGGCGGTGATGGCGGGCGCGCCGGCCTGTTCCAGCCATTGTTTGGCACGGCCGAGCAGGATGATCTGATCGTCCAGCGAAAAGTCCCCGATATTGCGCCCCTGCCGACCGCCGACCGGCGAATCCTTCGCCCAGGCCAGCCACTCGGTATGGATATGCATCTGCACCTCATGCCCGCGCGCGACGATGGCGTGGACGATGGGGGCCAGAAAATCGGTGCCATGGACCAGCGCTGGCATGGGGTCGACGAAGAAGACGCCCTTCAGCCCATGGCGGTCGAGCTGCTCCATCTGCCAGCCGATGCCGAAAGCGCCGGACCGCGTCCGCGCCCAGATCGACCGATCGACATTGTCGGCGAGGCTCACCCCACGCTGATGCAGCGAGGAGGAGAGTTCGGTATCGACGGTGATCAGCAACGCGGTCATCAAAAGGTCCGGTCCGGGGGGCGGCACATCCGCATTAGATGATGCGGGTTAAGGAGGGGTAATATGTCTCCGGCATGTCCGATAGCGAAATTCTACCGAAATATGCGCCCCTGAACCTTGCTATCCCCTGAAGGCGACGCCCGGCGTCGGAATCCTTCATTCCAGCAGCGAAAATTCCCCGTAATTGCCCTGGAAAAAGAGCAAGGGGCTGCCGGGACGGTCGACTTCCAGCGCGACCACGCGGCCAAGCGCGATATAATGGTCGCCCGCTTCATGCACCGCGTCGAGCGTGCAGTCGATCCAGGCGACGACATCGTCGAGGATCGGCGACCCATTGGCCGACACGCGGTGGGACAGGCCGGCAAACTTGTCCGGTCCGGGACCGGCGATCTGGCGGCAGAGCGGCAGCTGGTCGCTGGCCAGCACATTGACGCAGAATTTGCCGACCGCCTGCAAGCGCGGCCAGCTGCCCGAGCTTTTGGCCGGGAAGAAGGCGACGAGCGGCGGATCGAGCGAAACCGAGGTGAAGGAGCCGACGACCATGCCGATCGGCGTGCCATCCGCCTCTACCGCGGTGACGACGCAGACGCCGGTGGGGTAATGGCCCAGCACCCGGCGAAAAGTCGCATTGTCGAAACTGGCCACGCTCATGCCTTGCTCCCGAGACGGTTCATGCGTCCCCCTCTCGCCCAGAACGCGGCATAAGCAAATGATAAAGCGCGGACCACCGACGAGAAAATCTCAGCCGATGGCCCGCGCGGGATCAGAGCGCGACGCCGCCTGCCGCCAGCACGGCCAGAGTCAGCAGTTCGGACGCGTTGGAAGACATGGTGGCGATCTGCACCGATTTTTCCATGCCGACCAGCAACGGGCCGATCATCGTCGTGCCGCCCAGTTCGCGCAGTAGCTTGGCCGAGATATTCGCCGATTGCAGGCCGGGCATGACCAGCACATTGGCCGGGCCGGACAGGCGGCTGAACGGATAGCTTTTCATCACGGTGGGGTTGAGCGCCGCATCGGGCGTCATTTCGCCTTCATATTCGAAATCGACGGCCCGCTCATCGAGCAGCTTCACCGCGTCGCGCACATTGTCGAGGAAAGCGCCGGGCGGATTGCCGAAGTTGGAATAGGACAGGAAGGCGACGCGCGGGTCATGGCCCATGCGGCGGGCGACGGCCACGGTCCCTTCGGCGATATCGGCCAGTTCGGTGGCAGACGGCCGTTCATGCACGGTGGTGTCGGCCAGGAACACGGTCTTGTCCTTGGCCACCATGACATGGATGCCGAAGGGGGTACGGCCGGGCGCGGAGTCCATCACGCGCTTCACTTCGCGCAGCGTCTGGCCATAGGGGCGGGTCGTGCCGGTGATCATCGCATCGGCGACGCCCATCTTGACCAGCAGCGTGCCGAAAATATGGCGATCGCGATTGACCATCCGTTCGCAATCGCGACGCAGATAGCCGCGCCGCTGAAGCCGGGCGTAAAGCAGGTCGACCATGTCGGGCACCAGCGGCGAGTTGACGCTGTTGTGCAGTTCGAAGCTTTCGGGATCACGCACGCCCAATGCCTTGAGCTTTTCCATCACATCGTCGCGGCCGACCAGGACGGGGATGCCATAGCCCAGCTCACGGAACTGGATGGCGGCGCGCAGCACCACTTCTTCTTCGGCTTCGGCGAAGACGACGCGCTTGGGGTTGGCCTTAGCGATCTCATAGGCGCTGGTGAGGACCGAGGTGGTCGGGTTGAGCCGTGCCTTCAACGATTGGCGATAGGCCGCCATATCCTCGATCGGTTTTTGCGCGACGCCGGTTTCCATCGCAGCCTGCGCGACGGCGGCGGGCACCACTTCCATCAGGCGCGGGTCGAATGGCGCGGGGATGATATAGTCCGGGCCGAAGCTGTGCGAACGGCCATAGGCCTTGGCCACTTCTTCGGGCACCTGCTCGCGCGCCAGTTCGGCGATGGCATGGGCGGCGGCCAGCTTCATCGCTTCGTTGATGCCGGTCGCGCGCACGTCCAGCGCTCCGCGGAAGATGAAGGGGAAGCCCAGGACATTGTTGACCTGATTGGGGAAGTCCGACCGGCCGGTCGCGACGATCACGTCGGGGCGCACCGCGTGGGCATCGGGCGGCAGGATTTCCGGGTCGGGATTGGCCATGGCGAAAATGATCGGATTGGGCGCCATGGACTTCACCATCTCCTGGCTCATGGCCCCGGCGACCGACAGGCCCAGGAACACGTCGGCGCCCTTGACCGCTTGCGTCAGGGTGCGCGCGTCGGTCTTGACCGCATGGGCCGACTTCCACTGGTTCATGCCCTCGGTGCGGCCCTGATAGATCACGCCCTTGCTGTCGCACATGATGACATTGTCATTGGGGACGCCCAGCGCCTTGATCAGTTCGGTGCAGCTGATGGAAGCGGCGCCCGCGCCGTTCACCACCACCTTCATGTCCTTCATGTCGCGGCCGGTGAGCAGGGCCGCATTGATGACGCCCGCCGCCGCGATGATCGCGGTGCCATGCTGATCGTCATGAAAGACCGGGATGTTCATCCGTTCCTTGAGCGTCTGTTCGATGATGAAGCATTCGGGCGCCTTGATATCTTCAAGGTTGATGCCGCCGAAGGTCGGCTCCATCAGCTCGACCGCATCGATGAAACGATCGACATCCTCGGTCTTGAGTTCGATGTCGATGGAATCGACGTCGGCGAAGCGCTTGAAGAGGACGGCCTTGCCCTCCATGACCGGCTTGGACGCCAGCGCGCCGAGATTGCCGAGGCCCAGGATCGCCGTGCCGTTGGAGATGACCGCGACCAGATTGCCCTTGGCCGTGTAATCATAAGCGGTCGCCGGATCGGCGGCGATGGCGCGTACCGGGACGGCAACGCCCGGCGAGTAAGCGAGGCTGAGGTCGCGCTGCGTCGCCATCGGTTTCGACGCGATGATCTCGATCTTGCCGGGGCGGCCGGTCGAGTGGAAGAACAGCGCCTCGCGCTCGGAAAATTCCACATTCGATTTATCGGACATCGCTGGCACCCACATAATGGAACAATAAGGTGGCCCTAGCGGCAAGATTATCGTGTGGGCAAGTGCGAGAAGCGCAATTTTCCTGCCGTTCCGGGAAGCGCTGGTTTCAGCCCAAGGTTCAGGCTATCGCCCTGCCCCATGGCTTCTTCGACCGACAATCCAGCTTCTGCCGCCGCCCCGACGCCGATGATGGCGCAATATCTGACGCTCAAGGCGGAGGCGCAGGACTGCCTGCTCTTCTACCGCATGGGCGATTTTTTCGAGCTGTTCTTCGACGATGCGAAGATGGCGGCGGCGACGCTGGATATCGCGCTGACCAGTCGGGGCGAACATGGCGGCCAGCCCATTCCGATGTGCGGCGTGCCGGTGCATAGCGCAGAAGGCTATCTGGCGCGGCTGATCAAGGGCGGACATCGCGTCGCCATCGCCGAGCAGACCGAAACGCCGGCGCAGGCCAAGGCGCGCGGCGGCAAGACGTTGGTGGCGCGCGCGATCGTGCGTTATGTGACCGCCGGCACGCTGACCGAGGAGACTCTGCTCGACAGCCGGCGCGACAATATGCTGGTGGCGCTGGCGCAGGTCGGCGGGGAAGGATCGGGCGAGATCGGTATCGCCGCCGCCGATATTTCCACCGGCCGGTTCGAAACGATGACCTGCCCGTTTGCCGACCTGCCCGCCGAGCTGGCGCGGTTGCGGCCGAGCGAAGTGGTGGTGGCCGAGGGATCAGGCATCGAGGTGGCGGACATGCACCCGTTCGACAAGACCGCCTTTTCCAGCAGCCGGGCCGAAGATGCGCTGAAACGCCTGTTCGGGGTGGCGACACTGGACGGATTCGGCCAGTTCGGCCGGGCCGAGCTGGCGGCGATGGGCGGGTTGATCGCCTATCTGGACCATGCGGGCAAGGGCACGCTGCCCTTCCTGGCGCCGCCGCTGCGCAAGACCAGTGGCGGCCATGTCGCGATCGACGCGGCGACACGCGAGAGTCTGGAAATCGTGTCGACCACGGCGGGCACGCGGGCGGGCAGCCTGCTGGGCGCGATCGACCGGACGGTGACGGGCGCGGGCGCCCGGCTGTTGGGGCAGGATCTGTCGGCGCCGCTGATGGACCTGGCGGTCATCGAAGCGCGGCTGGGGCTGGTCACGCTGTTCCATGACGATGCGACGTTGCGCGACCAGTTGCGCGGGGCGCTGCGGGCCTTGCCCGATATCGGCCGGGCGCTGGGGCGCGTGGCGGTGGGGCGTGGCAGCCCGCGCGATCTGGGTCAGTTGCGCGATGGCCTTGGCGGCGCGCGGTTGCTGCGCGAGCGGCTGGGGCGGCTGGGCGATGCGCCGCAGATGCTGGTGCAGTTATTGCCGGCGCTGG
>JAVBXL010000048.1 GCA_030824575.1 bacterium
GGCACCATGAACGACCGCATCACCCAGGCGCTCTACAAGACCTTCGTGAAGCGTGGCTTTGCCGTGCTGCGCTTCAACTTCCGGGGCGTCGGCCGCAGCCAGGGGACGTTCGACAATGGCATTGGCGAACTGTCCGACGCCGCAGCGGCGCTCGACTGGGTACAGAGCTTCCATCCCGAAGCGCAGACCACCTGGATCGCAGGCTTCTCCTTCGGCGCCTGGATCGGTATGCAATTGCTGATGCGCCGCCCGGAAATTCGCGGCTTCATCTCGGTCGCGCCGCCCGCCAATATGTACGACTTCTCCTTCCTCGCGCCCTGCCCCTCTTCGGGCATCATCGTGCAGGGGACGTCGGACGAAGTGGTGACCGCCAGCGCGGTGCAGAAGCTGGTCGATAAGCTCCGCACGCAAAAGGGCATCACCATCCACCACGACGAAATTCGCGGTGCGAACCATTTCTTCGAACATGAACTCGACCAGTTGATGAAGTCGGTCGACAATTATCTCGACATGCGCCTGTCCCCGGATTCGCCGATCCGCTGAGGTTGGGTATCACAGGAACGAAGAAGGCCGCCTGCGAGGCGGCCTTTTTTGTGGGCTTTAGGGGAAGATCAGTTTCCTGCCATTCTCCAATTCCAAATATCCGTTCGCCCTGAGCCTGTCGAAGGCTTCTCTTCTTTCAAACACGGCGATTAAAGAAAAAACAGGGCTTCGACAGGCTCAGCCCGAACGGATGTTGGGGATCTCGTTAGGTCACCAGCCAATCCATGCTGGCCGTGACCATGCGCCCTATATCTGCCGCTTCGCATCGAAGGGCGCGACGATCTTGCAGCGGTAAGACCGCACTTCGTCGATCAGGCCGGTGTGCAGTTCGGTGGACAGCACCAGCGTCGATCGGTCCAGTCGCTCCAGCCGCCGCGTATCGCTTAGAAGGCCGCTGAACATGCCGCCGCCCTGCTGGACCAGGGTAATCGTCGCATCATCCTGCGCCGCGATCTTGTTCCAGCCCTGGCCGCCCTCGCGCCATCGCCCCGCAGTGAAATCGATCACGATTTCCCGAACGGACCGATCATCGGCCGTGCAGGACAGGCCGCGTATCTGCGCCGGAGCGGGCGAAACGGCTGCTGGCGGCGGTAGCGGCGTCGCGGCGCAGGCCAACTGCGCGGTCAGGCTACAGACGCCTGTCGGCAGGAGCGCTAGCAACCAGTGGCGGCGCATGTCAACGCTGCTCCAGCGGCGGCAGGTCCGGCCCCGGAATCGCGCTTATCGCGACATTGCCGAACATCACCAGCCCAGCGAAGATCATCAGGCCGCCGCGCTTGCGGTCGCCCTTCTTCACGATCGCATAGACACCGCCACCGGTCAGCAATATGCCCGCGAGCATCATTATGGATAAAATCGTACCTGCCATACCACTCGTCATAGGTGGCAAGCTGGACAGTGGCAATTGCCGTCCTCTCCCCCTATGAGGCGCGCAGAAACGAATCACCCCATGACCGCAGGGGCCGCGCCTTATGAAAATCGCCATCGCTTCCGATCATGCCGCTATCGACCTGAAGGCGGAGCTTGCCCAATGGCTGCGCGACGAAGGGCATGACATCGCAGACCTTGGCCCCGCCACGGCCGATCGCGTCGATTATCCCGATTATGGTTACAAACTGGCGTCATCGGTTGCATCGGGCGACGCGGAACGCGGCATTGCGCTGTGCGGCTCTGGCATCGGCATATCGATCGCGGTCAACCGCCATCCGGCCTGCCGCTGCGCGCTGGTGGGGGAGCCGCTGTCGGCCGCCCTGTCGCGCGAACATAATGACGCCAATGTGCTGGCCATGGGGGCGCGCCTGACCGGCGTGGACATGGCCAAGGCCTGCGTCACCGCGTTCCTCACCACCGATTTCGGCGGAGGCCGCCATGCCGGCCGCGTCGAAAAATTGTCCCATCCCGCGCTCTGAAAGGAAGTTTCGATGAGCACCGACACCCTCGCCCCCGCCATCCGCCAGGACGGCTTCTTCAGCGAAAATCTCGCCAGCGCGGACCCGGAAATCTTCGGCGCGATCGGCAATGAATTGAAGCGCCAGCAGGACAAGATCGAGCTGATCGCGTCCGAGAACATCGTGTCCAAGGCGGTGCTGGAAGCGGCCGGTTCGATCTTCACCAACAAATATGCCGAAGGCTATCCGGGCAAGCGCTATTATGGCGGCTGCGAATATGCCGATGTCGTCGAAACGCTGGCGATCGAGCGCGCGAAAGAACTGTTTGGCGCGAACTTCGCCAACGTCCAGCCCAATAGCGGCAGCCAGATGAACCAGGCGGCCTTCCTGGCGCTGTTGCAGCCGGGCGACACCTTCATGGGGCTGGACCTGTCGTCGGGTGGTCATTTGACCCATGGTTCGCCGGTCAACATGTCGGGCAAGTGGTTCAAGCCGGTCGCCTATGGCGTGCGCGCGGACGACCATCTGATCGACATGGACGAAGTCGCCCGCATCGCGCGGGAGAGCAAGCCAAAGCTGATCATCTGCGGTGGCACCGCCTATTCGCGCGTATGGGATTTCAAGCGGTTTCGCGAGATCGCCGACGAAGTCGGCGCCTATCTGCTGGCCGACATGTCGCATTTCTCCGGCTTGGTCGCTGGCGGCGCGCATCCGTCCCCCGTGCCCTACGCCCATGTCACCACCACCACGACCCACAAGTCGCTGCGTGGCCCCCGGTCGGGCATCGTCCTGACCAATGACGAGGCGATCGCCAAGAAGATCAACAGCGCCATCTTCCCCGGTATGCAGGGTGGCCCGCTGATGCACATCATCGCTGCCAAGGCGGTGGCGTTCAAGGAAGCGCTGACGCCGGAATTCAAGGCCTATGCGCACCAGATCGTCGCCAACGCCCGCGCGCTGAGCGAGACGCTGGCCGACGCCGGCCTGTCGATCGTGTCGGGCGGCACCGACAATCACCTGATGCTGGTCGATCTGCGGCCTAAGAACACCACCGGTAAGGCCGCGGAAAAGGCGCTGGATCGCGCTTACATCACTTGCAATAAGAACAACGTACCCTTCGACACGGCCAGCCCGTTCGTCACGTCCGGCGTCCGTCTGGGCACGCCGGCCGGCACGACCCGCGGCTTCCGTGAGGAAGAGTTTCGTGAGATCGGCCGCCTGATTGCTGAGGTCGTGGAAGGCCTCAAGCGCAATGGCGACGAAGGCGATGGTCAGGTCGAGCAGCATGTGCGTGAAAAGGTGCTGGGCCTGACGAGCCGTTTCCCGATCTACTGAGGGCAAACTAGGCCGTTCTCGTGTCGGGCGCAGTCGAGACACGCTCGCATAGACGTTTCTCGACACGCTCGAAACGAACGGAGATTAATTAGATCATGCGCTGCCCCTTCTGCGCCCATGAAGACAGCCAGGTGAAGGACAGCCGGCCGACGGAGGATGGCAACGCCATCCGCCGCCGCCGCCAGTGCGAAGCCTGCGGCGCGCGCTTCACCACCTTCGAACGCATCCAGTTGCGCGACATATGGGTGGTGAAGAGCGAGGGGCGCAAGGAAGCGTTCGAGCGGGACAAGCTCGCCCGCTCCATTGGCATCGCCTGCCGCAAGCGGCCGATTGACCCCAGCCGGCTGGAAAAGCTGATCTCCGGCATCCAGCGCCAGTTGGAAACCAGCGGCGACAGCGAAGTCCCCGCCCGCGCGATCGGCGAAATGGTGATGGAAGGGCTGAAACGTCTCGACAGCGTCGCCTATATCCGTTTCGCCAGCGTCTATAAGGACTTCACCGACGCGAAGGATTTCGAGGAATTTGCAGGGACGGTGAAGGAAGTCGGGCGGGAGTGAGGGGATGTTCTACCCAGCTTTACATCCGTTCGCCCTGAGCGAAGTCGAAGGGCTCCACCGAGCGGAGCGAGGTTCTGATCTGCAATGACCTTTCACACCTATATGCTGCGCTGTTCCGACGGCTCCTACTATACCGGCCACACCGACAGCTTTGAGACGCGCGTAGCACAACATCAAACAGGGGCGATCAAAGGCTATACCTTCGACCGCCGTCCGGTCGAACTGGTTTGGTCCGCCGAATTTGGAACGCGCGCCGAGGCGCTCGCTTGCGAGCTTCAGATCAAAGGGTGGTCACGCCATAAGAAGGAAGCCCTCATCGCGGAAGATTGGGATAAGTTGAAGAAGGCCGCCATCTCCCACACTTCGCCTTCGCTCAGTGACGCCCTTCGACTTCGCTCAGAGCGAACGGAGGAAGAGGCTGTTCAAAAGAATCATATGACAACTATCACCCCCTCCCCCGTCATCGTCCTGGTCCGTCCGCAATTGGGCGAGAATATCGGGAAGGCTGCGCGGGCCATGCTGAATTTCGGGCTGACCGAGATGCGGCTGGTGTCCCCGCGCGACGGCTGGCCCAATCCCGATGCCGGGCCGACCGCCGCGGGCGCGGACTTCATTCTCGATCAGGCGCAAGTCTATGAAACGCTGGCCGATGCGGTCGCAGACTGCGCCCATGTGTACGCGACCACGGTGCGCAAGCGCGGGGTGACCAAGCCGGTGGTCACGCCGGAAGAAGCCGCGCGCGAAGTCCATGCCGCGCAGGGCCGCTGCGCCTATGTGTTCGGGCCGGAACGCTCAGGGCTGGAGACGGAGGACGTCGCGCTCGCGCGTAAGATCCTGACCGTGCCGATCAACCCGGAATTTGGATCATTGAACCTGGCGCAGGCGGTCATCCTGTGCGCCTATGAATGGTCCAAACAGGCGGACCTCAAACAACCGACCATCACCGACCTCGGCGAACCCGCGCCGCAGGTGGAGTTGGAGGGCATGATCGAGCAATTAGACGCACTGCTGGTGAAGGTTGGCTATTTCTTCCCGCCCGACCGCGCCGGTGCCACCCGGCTGACGCTGCGCAACCTGCTGACCAAGCCGGGCTGGAACCATCTTGAGGTGCGGACGCTGCGCGGGGTGTTGTCGCATTTGAACAGGCCGCGGGAACGCTGAGGCGACGGATTTACCTCCCTCCGTTCGTGCTGAGTAGGGTCTGAGCCCTTCGACTGCCTGCTTGCAGCAGGCGCTCAGGATAAACTTCACCAAAGGTGAAGCCGAAGACCCATATCGAAGCATCTGGCGCTGCGCTCGGTCCTTCGATACGCCATTTCGACAGGCTCAATGGCTACTCAGGACGAACGGTGTGGTTAGGATTGGGTATTCTGATGCGGACCCCGCGTCCGGTCGAACTCCGCCATTTCATAGGCGATCGACGCTTCGACCAGTTCTTCCCACATGCCCGCGATCAGGTCGCACGGCACCCCCAACGCCTCCGCCTCGGCGCAGGCATTGGCGATCACCTCCGCCTTGCGCGCTTCGTCACGCACCGCGCTGCGATCCGGCTTGATTCGGGCGGCGGCGCGCATATGGGCGAAGCGTTGGGCCAGCAAGGCGACGATCTGCCGGTCGAGATTGTCGACGCCAGCGCGCACCTGCGCCATGGTGGAATAATGTTCGGGAGTCATGCCCGCGGACCTAAGCTGCCGCCGCCATCGTGTCGAGACTTGACTCGTCGGCCTCTTCTGGTCATAGGCGCGCCTTCGCAA
Organism: bacterium; assembly: GCA_030824575.1. Lineage (GTDB taxonomy): Bacteria > Pseudomonadota > Alphaproteobacteria > Sphingomonadales > Sphingomonadaceae > Sphingobium. Next base: position 5,578 of record JAVBXL010000048.1, read on the forward strand.
TTGGCTCCGCATCCCGGTGAAGCGGTGGCCCTGCCCCTGAGCGATCAAACGCAATATGGACGTAGGCGATACCGGGAATAACATTCACCCTCCCCGAAAAGTGGGAACCGGTTGTCGGATCAGGGGGGTGAACAAACGTCGTTAGCAATTACTAGGAATTATCTATGACGAAGCGCACCAGCGCCAAGTACAAGCTCGACCGTCGCATGGGCGAGAATATTTGGGGCCGTCCCAAGTCGCCTGTCAACAAGCGCGAATATGGCCCCGGTCAGCATGGCCAGCGCCGCAAGGGCAAGGTGTCCGATTACGGCATCCAGCTGCGCGCCAAGCAGAAGCTGAAGGGCTATTACGGCGACATCACCGAAAAGCAGTTCAAGAAGAACTATTTCGAAGCGAGCCGCATGAAGGGCGACACCGGCCAGAACCTGATCGGCCTGCTCGAACGCCGCCTGGACGCCGTCGTGTACCGCGCCAAGTTCGCCCCGACCATCTTCTCGTCGCGCCAGATCGTGTCGCACGGCCACATCTATGTGAACGGCGTGAAGTGCAACATCGCGTCGCGTCTGGTGAAGCCGGGCGACGAAATCACCCTGGGCAAGAAGGCGCAGGAAATGGCGCTGGTGATGGAAGCACAGGCTTTGGCCGAGCGTGACATTCCCGACTATGTCGCTCCCGATGGCGCGACCAAGGTCACCTATGTCCGCGTGCCTACGCTGGACGAAGTGCCTTACCCGGTGAAGATGGAACCGAACCTGGTCGTCGAATTCTATTCGCGCTAATCGGTTTGCCAAGCAGAGTTACAAGGAAGGGCGGCCCCGCAAGGAGCCGCCCTTCTTCTTTGCGTGCAGAGGAAGACGGGCGCGCCCTCTCTCGCGCGCTATTTTCCAGCGGCCAGCAGGAAGTCGGCGCTCTTCTGGAGCAGATCGGCGCGCACATCGCTGTCGACCAGACTATGTTCCAGCCCGTCATAGATGACGAGTTGGCTGCGCTTGCCCGCGCCTTCCAACTTGGCCTGCATGATCTTCGCCTGGCTGATATCCACATTATCAGGCGACAAGCTGGCGGAAATCACGGTTTCCCGCGCGCCGAAAGCCTTGGGCATCGAATCCGGCTGCCCCTGCGCCATTGCCCCCTGCGCCGTCCCCGCCGCCATAAGCGCGAGTATCGCCGACTTGGCAAAATAAGACATGCCCCCAAATTCCCCTGCTAAAATCCTTCTTTATCAATGGCTAAGACAGGCATCCTGCGTTGACAACCACCTTGCTTGCCCTTCCCCGCGCGTGGTGGCATCACCTGCACATTCGTACAACAAAGGGTGACTTCCATGCGTAGCTCCATCGCGGCGATCGCCGCCGTCCTTGCCCTGTCGGCCTGCACGACTGACGGCGCCGACACCCCGCCCGCCGCGGCATCCGCCACGCCGCCCGCCACTGCTGCCGCAGAACCGTCGATCGATACGATGAAGCGGCTGGTGCAGGAGCTGTCCTCTGACGCCTATGAGGGCCGCGCGCCCGGATCGCCCGGCGAGGAGAAGACGCTGGCGCTACTCGCCGCCGAATTCGGCAAGCTTGGCCTGCAACCCGGCAACAAGGGCAGCTGGTTCCAGGACGTGCCGCTGGTCGAGATCAATGCAAAGAACGTCTCGCCGCTCAGCTTCACCGGGGGCAAGAGCGCCGTCACCGCCGCCTATGGCCCCGAAATGGTGATCGGCACCTATCGCACGACCCAGCCCAGAATCGCGATCAAGGACAGCCCGGTGGTGTTCGTGGGCTATGGCATCAACGCGCCCGAAAAGGGGTGGAACGACTATGCCGGCCTGGATGTGAAGGGCAAGACGGTGGTCATCCTGGTCAACGATCCCGATTATGAAACGCCGGGGCTGACCGGCCCCTTCAATGGCCGGGCGATGACCTATTATGGCCGCTGGACGTACAAATATGAGGAAGCGGCGCGACAGGGCGCGGCCGCGGCGATCATCGTGCATGATACGGTGCCTGCCGCCTATGGCTGGAACGTCGTGCAATCAAGCTGGACCGGGGCTCAGCATGTCGCCGACAGCGCCAACGGCAATGCCGACCAAGCCCAAGCGATCGGCTGGATTCAGAAGGACAAGGCCGCCGCGCTGTTCGCCAACGCCGGCCTGAACCTGGACGCGCAGATGGCCGCGGCGAAGAAGCCAGGCTTCAAGGCCGTGCCGCTGACGGGCGTGAAGGCCAACGTCTCTTTCGACAACGACCTGCGCAAACATATGTCGAAAAATGTCGTGGCGCTGCTACCCGGCAAGACGCGGCCGGATGAATATGTCCTCTACAGCGCCCATTGGGATCACCTCGGCCTTTGCCAGGCCGCGCCGGACGGTGACGACATCTGCAACGGCGCGGTCGATAACGCGACCGGCACGGCGGCGCTGATCGCGCTGGCGCAAGCCAATGTGCAGGCCGGGCCGACCGACCGCAGCCAGGTGTTCCTGGCGGTGACGGCCGAGGAATCGGGGCTGCTGGGATCAGCCTATTATGGCAACAACCCCGTCTTCCCCTTCGCCAAGACGGTGGGCGGCGTGAACATGGACGCCCTGTCCGTCGCGGGTCTGGCCAAGAATGTCGTGGTGATCGGCAAGGGGAAGTCGCAGCTTGACGCTTATCTGGACCGGGCGCTGACGGCGCAGGGCCGGGTATCGACGCTGGAACCCACCCCCGAAAAGGGCTTCTATTATCGTTCGGATCATTTCAGCTTCGCCAAGCATGGCGTGCCGATGCTCTATTTCGAAGGCGGCGAGGATCTGGTGAAGGGCGGCACCGCGGCAGGACTGGCCGCGGCGGAGGATTATACCACCAACCGCTATCATGGTCCCAAGGACGAATATGACGCCAGTTGGGACTGGACCGGCGTGCAGGCCGACCTGAAACTCTATTACAGCGTCGGCCGCGATCTGGCGACCACGACCGACTGGCCCAACTGGGTGGACGGCGACGAATTCCGCGCCATCCGGGACAAGGACCGGGCTGGGATGTAGTCAGGCGACAGACCTCCGTTCGCTTCGAGCGTAGTCGAGAATCGGACACGCGGCGCCAGCGTTTCTCGACTACGCTCGAAACGAACGGCAATTTTGTGTGTCACTCCCCGGCCGGCGTATAGGTCCAGTTCTGCGCCTGACTGCCATCCATCCTGGCGGTTTCGGCCATCAGCAACCGTCCCTCCCGCCAGTAACGGATGCGTTGGGGATAATCATGGTTGGGGTTGGCGAAGCTGATGTCCCGAACCCCTTCCGCGACGACGGGGAAGATGGTTGCGGGGCCACCTTCGGGCGCGGCATGGAGGGTCAGCGATCCGTCAGCCGAGCGCACGATGCGCATCACCTCCCACGACCGCAGCGTTTCTCCGCGCCCTGTTCGCCCGACGCCGATCATCGTGCCGCCGCGCGGCAGCGTCCACACCTCCTCGGTCCAGCGATCGTCGCGCTTCTGCAACCATTCCCCGGTCAGCCAGTCAGGCAACTCACCCGCATTACTAATGACAGGCAGCGCCAGCAGCAGCGCCGCAGCAAGGATCGAAACTTGTCTCTTCATGGCCTTCGCCCTCTGTCCACACGCCATCCGGCACGCTATGGAGCGCGCGCACCCCCCCGCTATCACGGATCGGCACCCTGCCGAGCAAGGATAAAAGCCATGACTTTCCGTATGCCCGCCGAATGGGCGCCGCACGACTGGACCTGGATCGGCTTTCCGACCAACCCCGCAGAATGGCCCGGCGCGTTCGAGGAAGCGCGCGAACAGATCGCCGCCTTCGCCAGCGCCGTCCATGCCGACGGCAGGGGTGAGGAGGTGCGGCTGGTCGTCGCCAATGAAGCCGATGCGCTCGCCGCCCGCGCTCTGGTCGCATCAGGTGTCTCGATCGTTGTTCAGCATCTGGGCGACGTCTGGCTGCGCGACACCGCGCCGATCGCGGTGCTGAATGGCGCGGGTGGCCGGGCCTTGGTCGATTTCGGCTTCAACGGCTGGGGCGGCAAGTACCAGATGCCAGGCGACGAGGATATCGGCGCGCGGCTGGCCGCGACCACCGATATGCCGGTATCGACCCAGCATTGGGTATTCGAAGGCGGCGCGATCGACACCGACGGGACCGGCCTGTTCGTGACGACCGAACAATGCCTGCTCAATCCCAATCGCAACCCTGACCTGGACCGCGGCAAGGTCGAAACGCTGCTGGCGGGCAGCCTGGGCCTGTCCGACATGCTGTGGCTGGGCGACGGCCTGCTGAACGACCATACCGACGGCCATGTCGACAATCTCGCCCGCTTCGTCGCGCCCGGCCTGCTGGCGTTGCCGATCGCGACGACGGACGACGATCCCAACACCGCTATTTACGCCGACGCCCGTGCGCGGGCGAAGGCGCACGGCGTGGACGTCACGGACATCCCCTCTCCTGGTCTAGTACTGGTGGATGGGGAGGCGATCCCGGCCAGCTACATGAACTTCTATGTCGGCAACGCCGCCGTCATCGTGCCCCTCTATGGCCAGCCCAACGATCAGGCCGCGCTCGACGCCTTCCGCCCCTTCTTTCCGGGCCGGGATATTGTCGGGCTGCGGAGCGACGCCATATTGTCGGGCGGCGGCAGCTTCCATTGTTGCAGCCAGCAGATGCCATCCGTCTGATAGGTTCAGGGACAGACATGACCAAAGTAACCGTAGCCGCGCTTCAGCTCAGCTTTTCCGACGATATGGGCGAGAATATCGCCAAGGTCGCGGACCATGTGCGCAAGGCCGCCAGCCGCGGCGCGAAGATCATCCTGCCGCCTGAATTGTTCGAGGGGCCGTATTTCTGCCGCGTCGAGGACGAGGCCCTGTTCGCCAACGCCCAGCCGACCGATACGCATCCAGCTGTGCAGGAAATGCGCAAGCTGGCCAAGGAACTGGGCGTCTATATCCCGACCAGCTTTTTCGAGCGCGACGGCCATCATCATTACAACTCGCTCGCCATGATCGATGACGCGGGCGAGATCATGGGCGTCTATCGCAAGAGCCACATTCCCGACGGGCCGGGCTATGAGGAAAAATATTATTTCCGCCCCGGCAATAGCGGATTCAAGGTGTGGCCGACCAAATATGGCACCATCGGCGTGGGCATCTGCTGGGACCAATGGTATCCCGAAACGGCGCGCTGCATGGCGTTGATGGGGGCGGAAATGCTGTTCTATCCCACCGCGATCGGCTCCGAACCTTATGATACGGAACTGGACACCAGCCGCATGTGGCGGCGGGCGATGATCGGCCATGCGGTCAGCAACTGCATGCCGGTGATCGCCGCCAACCGCATCGGCGACGAGGACGGCCAGCTTTTCTACGGCCACAGCTTCATCACCGACGAATGGGGCGATTTCGCCGCCGAAGCGGACGCGAAAGACCAGGGCGCGCTGGTCGCCACGCTGGACCTGGCCAAAGCGCGCACCCATCGCGCGGGCATGGGCTTCTTCCGCGATCGCCGACCCGACCTTTACGGTCGGATCGCCCAGGATATCTGAATGGACGCGACTGATAGCGAAGACGCGACCGATCAGTCCGCCGACCTCAGCCGTCCGCAAAAGCGGTTGCTGAAGCGGCTGTATAACGGACGCACCATCCCCGTCATGGCGGACGATCGCCCCTTCCTGACCTATAAGGACGCCCTGCGCTATCTGCTGTCGCTGCCGATCGACGCGCGCGAGGCCAGCTATGCGCAGATGAAGGCGCAGGCCAAGGACGCGGTTCGATAGGCCCCCCCCATCTCTATGCGCTGGCGCTGGGGTCGAACCGGCCGCTGTCCGCGCTGCGCACGCCCGCGCGGCTGCTGACGGAGGCCATAGCTATGATCGCCGAACAGGCGCGGGTGTTGCGCCCTTCGCCCACGCTCTCTACCCCACCGCTCGGTCCCTCGGCGCGCCGGTTCGCCAATGGCGCGATCCTCGTCGAAAGCCCGCTGTCACCGCCCGCGATGCTGGCCTTTCTTCAGGGCATCGAGAACCGGCTGGGCCGCCGCCGCTATCGCCGCTGGGGGGCGCGCAGCGTCGATATCGACATCATCCTGTGGTCGGGCGGCCCGTGGCGCAGCCGGACGCTGACCATTCCCCATGCCGCCTATCGCAGCCGCAGCTTCGTGCTGAAGCCGCTGCTGGCGGTCGCCCCCGATTGGCGCGACCCGCATCTCGCGATCACCGTCCGCCATCTGCATGCGCGGTTACAAAAAGCCGCCCCAAAGAGTTGACCATCCGCCCCGCCGCCTTTAGGGCAACCTCCACCGCTTCGGGGGTCCATAGCTCAGTCGGTAGAGCAACTGACTTTTAATCAGTAGGTCGCTGGTTCGAACCCAGCTGGACTCACCATTCGAACCCTTGTTGATCGAGGGTTTTCCTGATGAAAGAATCGCCCATTTCGAAAGCTGTTCCTATAAATTCAACTTTAGGTTGAAATTAAGATTACGGGATCATATGTCAGAACCGCAGTTGGGAGGTCCGCCGTAGCGCACCGTCGAAGCCTTGCGCTTCGCCCGGCTGCCTTTCGCAGTTATGCATCTCCTATATTTAGATGATTCTGGGTCCGTTAAAAATGCGGCCGACCGCCATATAATTTTGGCGGGCTTTTCTGTCGCCGAAATGGGCATTCATTGGTTAAGTAACCGCTTGGATGGCCTCGCTGAGCGCCTGTGGCCAGATAATCCATCTTCGTTAGAATTTCATGGCACAGAAATGCACAACGGCAAGAAGCAGTGGCGCGGCATCGGCAAACAGGACCGGATTGACGCATACCACGAAGCTTTAGGCTATCTGACGCAAAGCAGGCACTCTAGGTTGTTTTGCGCCTCTGTGCATAGGAGGGCTGCTGGGATAGATGATCCCATGGAACTAGCTTTTGAACATGTGGCTAGCCGGTTCGATCGCATGTTGGGTCGGTTTCACAAAGGCGGCAACACCCAACGAGGCCTCATCGTATTGGATGAATCGGCCTACGAAACATCGTTGCAAGCTTTAGCGACGCAATTTAGAAATCACGGTCACCGATGGGGTCAATTACATAATATTGCCGAAGTACCACTTTTTGTAAATTCCAAAGCAACCCGTATGATCCAATATGCGGATCTCGTTGCTCATGCATCACGCCGCTATTTTGAGCTTGGAGATCCAACCTATTTTGATCCCATACGCACATCCTTCGATAGCGTTGGTGGCCAAATCCACGGGTTGATACACCGCGTTCCAGGCGGCGAACGCTGCGATTGTTTCTCATGCGTTAATTGGCGCGCTTGATGGCGCTGCGGCTGCGGCGGCCGGACCTGTTCAGCGTGCCGGTCGCCTGATCGCCACGGCGCGTGCCGCCACTTCGACGGCATCGTCCGCCACATGGAAGCGGCAGGGTTCCCTATCGCCATTGATGCAGATCGCGACCCCGCTCGCGCGGTAGCGCATCGTCAGGCGGCGGCGGGACGGGTCTTCCCACTGGCCCACGGTCAGCGCCCGTCCATCCTCGTCCAGCCATTCCACGTCGGCGTCGGACAATAGCGTCACGCCGCGCAGATCGGGCGTGTCCGCCCGCAGCCTAGCCAGTGCGAAACTATGCGCCTCCAGATCGCGATCCCGCCCGTCCCAATCGATCCAGCCGATCGCATTATCCTGCGCATAGGCATTGTTGTTGCCCTGCTGGGTTCGGCCGAACTCGTCGCCAGCGGTCAGCATGATCGCGCCGCGCGATGCGAAGAGAGTGGCAAGCAACGCCTTGATATCGCCGACCCGCGCGGCCTCAATCGCCGGATCATCGCTCGTCCCCTCGACGCCATTGTTCCAGCTGAAATTTTCGCCATGACCATCGCGATTCTGTTCGCCATTGGCATCATTGTGCCGCTGTTCGTAAGCGGTCAGGTCGGCCAGAGTGAAGCCGTCATGGGCGGCCAGGAAATTAACGCTGCGGGTCATGCCGCCGCCGAAAATATCCGATGAACCGGCCAGCCGCGTAGCCAACGCGCCCAGCGTTCCCGCATCGCCGCGCCAGAAGCGGCGCATGTCGTCACGATAGCGGTCGTTCCATTCCAGCCACCCCTCGCCGAAATTGCCCAGTTGATAGCCGCCCGGACCGATGTCCCACGGCTCGGCGATCAGGATGCGGTCTGCCAGCAGCGGATCGGCGCGCATCTCCTGCAACAATGGCGCATGGGGATCGAAGCCGTCCGCCATCCGCCCCAGCGCCGGGCCAAGGTCGAAGCGGAAGCCATCCACCCCCGCCTGTGCCACGAAATAGCGCAGCGAATCGAGGATCAGGCGGCGCGTGACCGGCGCGTTGCAGGCGATACTGTTGCCGGTGCCGGTATCGTTGATCAGCCGCCCGTCGGCTCCGTGGCGGAAATAGCCGCGCGCATCCAGCCCGCGCAGCGACAGGGTCGGCCCCTGCGCGTCGCTTTCGCCGTCATGATTGTAAACCATGTCGAGGATCACGCCGATGCCTGCCTGATGCAGCGCCGCCACCATCGCGCGCAATTCCGCCATGCCGCCAGGCGCCAGCCGCGGGTCGAGCGCGAAATAGCTGACCGGATTATAGCCCCAGGCGTTGGTGAGGCCCAGCGGCCCCAAATGCCGCTCGTCGATCCAGGCGTTGATCGGCATCAGCTCGATCGCCGACACATGCAGGCTTTGCAGTTGCGCGATCACCGCCGGATGGGCGAGCGCGGCGATGGTGCCGCGCTGCGCTTGCGGGACGTCAGGATGCAGCATGGTGAAGCCGCGCACCTGCACTTCGTAGATCAGCCCGCCCGGCGCGAAGCGGGGCGGTTCAGGTGGCAACGGTTCGACGACCGCCGCAACGACGCCCTTGGGCATCAGCGCCGCGGTGTCGCGCCTCTGCCCACGCGGCGCGCCCAGCGCCGGATCATAGTGGAACGCCCGGTCGATCGCAGGCGCATAGGGATCGAGCAGCAGCTTGTCAGGGTCGAACCACAGGCCCGCGTCCGGATCATAGGGGCCATCGGCGCGCAGGCCGTAGCGCGCGCCCGCGCCGACGCCCGCTGCCTCGACATGCCAGCAGCCGTCCGCATCGCGCAGCATCGGCAGGCGGGTTTCGCGATCTTCGCTGTCGAACAGGCAAAGCCATAATTGGCTCGCATCGGGGGACCAGACGCAAAAGCGCGTGCCGCTTGGCCCCACCAGCACGCCCGGCTTCAAGCCGCCTCCGCGATCAACGACCGATACAGCTCCGCATATTTCGCCGCACTATTGGTCCAGGAAAAGTCGGCGCGCATCCCCGCGCGCTGCATCGCCTGCCACGCCGCCTTGTCGCCATGCAGGTCCATCAGCCGGTTGATCGCGCCATGCAGCGCCAGCGGATCGGACGGCGTGAAGACGATGCCCGTTGCCGCGCCCGCGCCCACCGCGGCCTCATTGGCGTCGATCACCGTGTCGGCCAGCCCACCGACCCGCGCCACCACCGGCACGCAGCCATAGCGCAGCGCATAAAGCTGGGTCAGTCCGCAGGGTTCGAAGCGCGAGGGGATCAAAATGGCGTCCCCGCCCGCCTGCATCAGGTGCGACAGCGGCTCGTCATAGCCGATCTGCACGCCGATCCGACCACGATGCCGGTCCGCGGCACCCAGGAGCGCGCCTTCGAGCGGATGATCGCCCGATCCCAGCACAGCCAGCTTGCCCCCCAGCGCGACCAGATGTTCGGCCGCGTCGATCATCATGTCCATGCCCTTCTGCCAGGTCAGGCGGCTGACGATGATGCAGATCGGCGCGCCGTCATGGTCCAGCCCGAAGCGCCGTTCGAGCGCACGGCGGTTCGCTGCTCGCCCGGCTAGCGCCTTCATGCTGTAGGGCTTGGCGATCAGACCGTCGGTCGCCGGGTTCCAGATGTCGGTATCGACCCCGTTCAATATGCCGTGTAGCCGATCGACCCGGCCATTGATCAGGCCATCCAGTCCCATGCCATGGACCGGCGAGCGGATTTCCTGCGCATAGCTGGGGCTGACCGTGGTGATGGCGTCGGCCGATACCAGCCCCGCCTTCAGATAGCCGGTGCCGCCATAATATTCGACGCCGTCCACGCCCCAGGCTTCGGGCGGCAGGCCGAGGTCGGGGAATATGCCCGCGCTGAACCGCCCCTGGAAGGCCAGATTGTGGATCGTCACGACCTTGGGCACCTGCGCCGCTGGGCCGAAACGCATATAGGCGGCGGTCATTGCCGCCTGCCAGTCGTGGACATGGACGATGTCGGGCCGCCACCCCTTCACCCCGTCCGCCGCTATATCCGCCCCGGCGCGCGACAGGGTGGCGAAGCGCCGCCAATTGTCGCTCCAGTCATTGCCGCCATGATCGCCATAGGGGCCGCCTTCGCGCGCGAAAAAGTCCGGCGCGTCGAGCACCAGCAGGTCCAGGCCGTCGACCGTCGCCGTCAGCACGCTGGCGCTCGCCCCGAACAGATCGTCGTAGCGGCGCACCGCCTTCGCCTTGCCCAGCCGGGCCATGACGGCGGGATAGCCGGGGATGAGCGTGCGCACCTGCACCCCCTGCCCCGCCAGCGCGCCGGGCAGCGCGCCCGCGACATCGGCCAGCCCCCCGGTCTTTATCAGCGGATAGATTTCGGACGCGACCGACAGCAGCTTGATCGTCATGGCGCGGGTCAGGCCACCAGCCGGTCGATCATCGGCTGCGTCACCAGGCATATGCCGCTGTCCGTGCGACGGAAGCGCTGCGCATCGTCTTCGGGATGTTCGCCGATGATGAGGCCCGGCGGAATGATGATCCCAGAATCCAGCACGCATTTATGCAGCCGCGCCCCGCGCCCGATTTGGCAATCGGGCATGATGACGCTGTCCGTCACCGATGAGAAGCTGTGAGTGCGCACGCCCGAAAAGAGCAGGCTGCGATGGAGCGAGGAGCCGGACACGATGCACCCGCCTGCCACGAGCGAGGATGTGGCGTAGCCCCGCCGTCCGTCTTCGTCATGCACGAACTTGGCGGGCGGTGTTACCTCAGAATAGGTCCAGAGCGGCCAGCTGCGGTCATAGAGGTCAAGCGAGGGAACGACATCGGTCAGGTCGATGCTCGCCTGCCAATAGGCGTCGATTGTGCCGACATCGCGCCAATAGGGCTCCAGTTCGCTTTCGGCGCGGACGCAGCTGCTGGAGAAGCGATGCGCCACCGCTTTGCCATGCTTGACGATATGCGGGATGATATCGCCGCCGAAATCACGCTTGCTCTTGGGATCGTCGGCGTCGCGACGCAATTGTTCGATCAGGAATTTGGTCTGGAAGACGTATATGCCCATCGACGCCAACGCCATGTCCCGCTGGCCGGGGATGCCGGGCGGGTCTTTGGGCTTTTCGATGAAGGCGGTGATGACGTCCTTCTCATCGACATGCATGACGCCAAAGCCGACCGCCTCCATCCGCGGCACCTCCAGGCAGCCGACGGTGACGTCCGCGCCGCTGTCGACATGCTGTTGCAGCATCAACTCATAGTCCATCTTGTAGACATGGTCGCCGGCCAGCAGCACCATATATTCGGGCGCATAGCTTTCGATGATGTCGATATTCTGGAACACCGCGTCGGCCGTCCCTTCATACCATTGGCTTTCCGAAACGCGCTGGCTGGCTGGCAAAATGTCGAAGCTTTCATTGCGTTCGGGGCGCAGGAAGTTCCAGCCGCGTTGCAGGTGCCGGATCAGCGAGTGCGCCTTATATTGCGTCGCCACGCCGATGCGGCGGATGCCGCTGTTGAGCGCATTGGACAGCGCGAAATCGATGATCCGAGCCTTGCCGCCGAAATGGACGGCGGGCTTGGCGCGCTTGTCGGTCAGTTCGGCCAGCCGACTGCCGCGGCCGCCGGCCAGCACATAGGCCATGGCGTCACGCGCGATCGGCTGATGTCTCGTCTGCATTAAGCCTCTCCTTGCGTTGCCCGCGACTGCCTGCACGCGCCGTCGGTGTTCAATAATCCAGTTCCAGCATCAAGGTTGCAAAGGGCGGGATGGTGATGTTCGCCCAACCTTCCTCGTCCGCCTGCACCTGCCCCATGTTACCTGCGCCGCCGCCGCCATAATCGGCCGCATCGCTGTTCAATATCTCGCGCCAACGCCCGCCGGACGGCAGGCGCATGCGATAGCCATGGCGCAGCATCGGGGTGAAATGGCTGATGATGACGATCGGCCGGACGCCCGGCGCACGCCGTTGCCAGGCGAAGATCGAATCCGCCGCGCCATCGACCAGTACCCATTCGAACCCCTCCGGCTCGCAATCGCGCTCATGCAGCGCCGGGCGGGACCGGTAGAGATGGTTGAGGTCGCTCACCAGGCGCTGCACGCCCAGATGCGGCCCATGGTCGAGCAGATCCCAGTCGAGTGCGCGCTCCTCGCTCCATTCGCTGCGCTGGGCGAATTCCTGCCCCATGAACAGCAGCTTCTTGCCCGGATAGCCCCACATGAAGCCATAATAGGCCCGCAGCGTCGCGAATTTCTGTGCGTCGTCGCCCGGCATCTTGTGCAGCAGCGACGCCTTGCCATGCACCACCTCATCATGGCTCAGCGCCAGCACGAAATTCTCCGTAAAGGCGTAGAGCAGGCCGAAGGTGATGTCGTCATGATGATGGGCGCGATGCACCGGATCACGCTGCAAATAACGCAGCGTATCGTGCATGAAGCCCATATTCCATTTGAAGCCAAAGCCCAGCCCGCCGGTGTGAACAGGCTTCGACACGCCCGGCCAACTGGTCGATTCCTCGGCGATGGTCATGATGCCGGGCTGCGCGGCATATAGCGCCTTGTTCATCTGCTGGAGGAAGGCGACGGCCTCCACATTTTCCCGGCCGCCATGGTCGTTGGGCACCCATTCGCCGGGCTTGCGCGAATAATCGAGGTAGAGCATCGAGGCGACAGCATCGACGCGCAGGCCATCGACATGATAGCGTTCGGCCCAGAACAGCGCGTTGTTGACCAGGAATTGCGACACTTCGCGCCGCCCGAAATTATAGATGGCGGTGTTCCAGTCGGGGTGGAACCCCTTGCGCGGGTCGGCATGTTCGTAAAGCGCCGTGCCGTCGAAATGCGCCAGGCCATGTTCGTCGGTCGGGAAATGCGCCGGCACCCAGTCCAGAATGACGCCGACACCCGCCCGATGCGCCCCGTCGACAAAGCGCGCGAACCCCGCCGGATCGCCGAACCGCGCGGTCGGCGCGTACAGGCCCAGCGTCTGATATCCCCAACTGGGATCATAGGGATATTCGCTGATCGGCAGAAATTCGATATGGGTAAAGCCCATGCCGACGACATAGGGGATGAGGCGGTTGGCCAGTTCGTCCCAGCTAAGGAAATTACCCTCGTCGTCGCGCTGCCACGACCCGGCATGGACTTCGTAGATCGACACCGGCTGGCGACGGGCATCGGTAGCGCGCCAGTGCTGGCGATGTCGGTCGTCACCCCATTTATGGTCCAGCGGCGCTGCGACGATCGATGCGGTGGAGGGCCGCAATTCGCTTTTGAAGGCATAGGGATCGGCCTTGAGCGGCAGGCGCACGCCGTCCGCGCCGATAATCTCGAACTTGTACGCGCTGCCCGGACCGACTTCGGGCAGGAAAATCTCCCACAGGCCCGCATCGGCGCGCCGACGCATCAGCCCGCGCCGGCCATCCCAGCGGTTGAAGTCGCCGACCACCGACACGCGCCGCGCATTGGGTGCCCAGACCGCGAAATGCGTTCCCTCCACACCCTCATGGGTCATGACATGCGCGCCAAGCTTGTCGAACAGGCGGCCGTGCGATCCTTGCGCTAGATAATGATCGTCCATCGGCCCCAGCACCGGACCGAACCCATAGGGATCGATCATCGCATAGGAACCGCCATCGCCAAAGGTAACCACATAGCGCAGCGGCTGGCGCTTGCGGATCGCGACCGAGCCGAAAAACAGCCCGTCGCCATGGACCTGAACCAGATCGCCGACCGCCTTGCCGTCCAGCGTCTGCGCCGTCACGCTGACCGCTTCGGGCATAAGCAGGCAGGCGGTAAACGTCTTTCCAGCCGGATGCACGCCAAGCGTGGCGAAGGGATCGTCGTCAAGGCCCGTAACCAGCCGGTCGATCTGTTCCGGCGTCAACGCCACCCTATCCCTCGCTTACGCTCATGGCGTGATTTTCCAGATTTCGGCCGCATATTCGCGGATCGTGCGGTCGGAAGAGAACCATCCCATGCGCGCGACATTGTGGATCGCCTTCTTCGCCCAGAGCGACTGGTCCATCCAGAGCGCATCGACCTGTCGCTGGGCTGCGGAATAGCTGTCGAAATCGGCCGCGACCATGAACCAGTCATGATCATATAATCCCTGCACCAGCCCCTTATAGCGGTCCGGGTCGTCGGGCGAGAAGACGCCGCTGGCGATCGCATCGAGCGCCTGCCCCAGTTCGCGGCTCTGGCCGATCACCGTGCGCGGATCATAGCCGCTGGCGCGCTGCTCATTCACTTCCTGCGCGGTCAGGCCGAATATGATGATATTATCCGCACCCACATGATCGCGCATTTCGACATTGGCGCCGTCCAGCGTGCCGATAGTCAGCGCGCCATTGACCGCGAACTTCATGTTGCCGGTGCCCGATGCTTCCATGCCCGCGGTCGAAATCTGTTCGGACAGGTCAGCGGCGGGAATCATCACTTCCGCCATGGAGACATTATAATTGGGCACGAATTGCAGCTTCAGCAACCCCTGGACCGCCGGGTCGTGATTGACCGCGCGGGCGACGTCGCCGGCCAGTTTGATGATCAGCTTGGCATTGTGATAGCTGGACGCCGCCTTGCCGCCGAACAGCTTGACGCGCGGCACCCAGTCCTTTTCCGGGTGCGAGCGGATCTGGTCGTAGAGGGACACGGCCTCCACGATGTTCAGCAACTGCCGCTTATATTCATGGATACGTTTGATCTGGATGTCGAACAGGGCGGCAGGGTCGATCCGCGCATTGATCCGCTGACGCAGCAGGTCCGACAGGGCGGCCTTGTTCGCGCGCTTCACCGCTACGAACTTCTCCTGAAACGCGCTGTCGTCGGCGAAGGCGTCCAGGTCGCGCAGCGCTTGCGGATCGTCCAGGAAACGGTCGCCGATCGCCTCGCGGATGAGGCCCGTCAGGCCCGGATTGCACTGCATCAGCCAGCGGCGAAAGGTGACGCCATTGGTCTTGTTGTTGATCCGCGTGGGATAAAGTTTGTGCAGGTCGGCAAAGACCGTGACCTTCATCAGGTCGGTATGCAGCGCCGACACGCCATTGACGCTGTGCGACCCGGCAAAGGCGAGGTTGCCCATGCGCACGCGCCGGTCGTCGCCCTCGTCGATCAGCGATATCGTGCCGATCGCCTCGTCGGTGAACTGGGCCGACCCATCTTCCGCTTTGAGACGGCGGGCTTCGCCCAGCAGCTTGCTGTTGATCGCATAGACGATCTGCATGTGCCGGGGCAGCAGCCGTTCGAACAGCGGCACCGGCCAGCTTTCCAGCGCTTCGGGCAGCAACGTATGGTTGGTATAGCTGAAGGTGCGCCGGGTAATGTCCCACGCCTCGCCGAAATCCACGCCATGATCGTCCAGCAGAATGCGCATCAGCTCCGCCACCGCCACCGCGGGATGGGTGTCGTTGAGCTGGATCGCCGCCTTGTCCGGCAGGGTCAGGATGCTGCCGAAATATTGGATATGCCGCCGGACGATGTCCTGCAACGAGGCGGAGGAGAAGAAATATTCCTGCCGCAACCGCAATTCCTGCCCCGCTGCGGAACTGTCGGCAGGATAAAGGACGCGGGTCAGCGATTCCGCCCGGTTGCTCTCGGCCAGTGCGCCCATATGGTCGCCTGCATTGAATTTGTCGAGCAGGATAGGGTCGATCGGCTGCGCTTCCCAGAGGCGCAGCGTATTGATCCGCTTGCCGCGCCAGCCCGCGATCGGCGTATCATAGGGGGTGGCGATGACCCGTTCGGCCGGTCGCCAGCGCATCTGGTGCGGCCCGGCATCTTCCCCCTCAGCCGGATCGACCCGGCCGCCAAAGCCGATTTCGTAACTCGCCTCGCGCCGCTCAAACTCCCACGGATTGCCATGCGCCAGCCAGTTTTCGGGCAGCTCGACCTGCCAGCCGTCGCTGATTTCCTGCCGGAACATGCCGTTCACATAGCGGATGCCATAGCCATAGGCCGGCACATCCACCGTCGCCATGCTTTCCATGAAGCAGGCCGCCAGTCGCCCCAGGCCGCCATTGCCCAGCGCCGCATCCGGTTCCAGCGCGGCGATGATGTCGATATCGACCCCCAGCGAGGCGAGCGCCGCCTGCATGTCGTCCAGCATTTCCATATTGGACGCCGCATCGCGCATCAGCCGGCCGATCAGGAATTCCAGGGATAGATAATAGACCCGCCGCCCTTCTTCCTCATAGGTTTTCTGGGTGGAGGTGATCCAGGCATCGATCACCCGGTCGCGGATTGCCAGGATGACGGCGTGCAGCCAGTCATGCGGCTTGGCCGCGGCCGCATTCTTGCCGATGCGATAGGTCAGGCGCTCGACAATTTCATGGGCGAGGACTTCCGGGTCCACCTGCCGCGGTGCGGGTATGGGAAGCTTGGTCTGGCCCTTGAGATTCACAGGCACGATCCCCCTTCGCTGAGTCGAGCCCGATGATGGCACAGCCCCCCGCGGTGCGCCATGCACATTTTTGCAGCGCAGCAAGAAATATCGGCTGTTTTCAGCCGTTTCGAATGGAACTTTACGCCGCTATCGACGCAGCACGGCCTCACTCACGCCGGCACGCAGCTCGGCGCGCACCGGATAGGTGCTGGATGGCAGATGCTGGGTCATGAAAATGCCGATCAGCCGGTGGACCGGATCGATCCAGAAATAGGTCGAAAAGACGCCGCCCCAATAATATTCCTGGCTTTCCATGCCCATGGCGAAGCCCAGACCAAAGCCGACATCCTGATAATCCGCTTCGCTGAACATCGCGCTGGACATGGTGGACAGGTCGCCCCCGCCCGGCAACTGGTTGCTGCGCATCTGCGCCACCGTCTCCGCCGACAGCAACCGCACGCCGTCCAGTTCCCCGCCGCGCAGCAACATGCGGGCGAAGCGGTGATAGTCCGCCGCTGATGACACCAGCCCGCCGCCGCCCGACAGAAAACGCCCCGGCCGCCGCCATCCGCTGCGCGCGCCGATGTCCGCGATGCCAAGATCGCCCGTCTCGTCCAGCCGCCAGGCGTCGGTCATGCGGTCCGCCTTGTCATCGGGCAGGACGAATGTCGTATCGCCCATGGCCAGCGGATCGAAGATGCGGGTGCGGAAAAGCCGCTCCAGATCCATGCCCGACAGCCGTTCGACCACCACCCCCAGAACGTCGGTCGACACCGAATAATTCCACCGGTCGCCCGGCGAAAATTCCAGCGGCAGGGTGGAAAGGTCCGCGACGAACTGGTCTGACGTGCGCTTCTGCTGAAACTCGTCGAGGCCGAGCTTACGATAGCGCGCGTCGATCGGCGTCTGGCGTTGCAGGCCATAGGTCAGGCCCGACGTATGGCGAAGCAGGTCGATCATCAGCATCGGCCTTTTGGGCTTCGCGCGATTGGCCTGCCCGACGCGCAGGTCGGCAAATTCGGGAATGACGTCGGCGACGGGCGTATCGAGCGCGACCGCCCCGGCCTCCACCAGCATCATGAAGGCGACCGAGGTGATCGGCTTGGTCATCGATGCGATGCGGAACAGCGCGTCGTCGCGCAGCGGTTCGCCGGTCGCCCGCGCCGCGCCGCGCGTCACGGCAACCAATGGCTGCTCATCGCGCGACAGCAGCCATTGCATGTGCGGCAGCTTGCCGGTCGCCAGGTAGGTGCGGTCAAGAAAGCCGACCAGCGCCTCCAGCCGATCTGGGTCCATCCCGGCCGCCCGACACGCAGCCCTGTCTACACCATCCGTCATGCCGATCCTCTTGCCGTGCCGGCCTTCGCTAACCCAGCGACGCAGGCAGGTAAACAGCTTGGCCGTTGCCAAGACCCCACCCGCCCCTCTATGGCAACGCGCCAGACCCGCTTACACTGGACCACCACAGGCATGGCCACTGGCCTCTCCGCAATCTTCATGGCCAACCGCCCCGCCCTGCTGCGCTTTCTGCGCGCACGCGGCGCGGGCGAGGATGCCGAGGATCTGTTGCAGGATATGTGGATGAAGCTGGAGGCCAAGGATCTTGGACCCGTGTCCGATCCGCTGCCCTATCTCTATCGCATGGCCAATAATCTGATGCTGGACCGCTATCGTTCCGCCACCCGGCGCGAGCGGCGCGAACAGGATTGGGCGGAGGGCGCGGGCGGCGTGATGGCCGACCCGACCGAGGATATCGCCGTCGATGACCGCATGGTCCTCAACGAACAACTGGACCAGGCCCGCGCGGTGCTGCGCGACCTGGGGCCGCGGGTCGAAATGGTGTTCCGCCGCTTCCGCATCGAAGGCGTGGGCCAGCGCGTCATCGCCGATGAACTGGGGGTCAGTCTGACCACGGTGGAGAAGGACTTGCAAAAGGCCTATCGGGCGATGCTGACGCTCAAGCAGAAACTGGATACGGAATGAGCAGGCTGGCGGCGTCTGCCTTATTACGGGGCACAAAAGAAACGGGGCTGGAGCCATGATAAACGAGGAGGCGCTGGGCTGGGTCGTCCGCACGCGCGATCCCGACTTTGCCGATTGGGACGCCTTCACCGCATGGCTGGAGGCTGACCCTGTCCATGCATCCGCCTATGACGCGATGATGCTGGCAGACAGCGAGCTGGACAGCATTACGCCGCCTGAACCCGTCGCCATACCAGTCGCAGCGAACGATCCGGGCGTGCGCACGCGGCGTCCGCTGCGCTGGATCGGCGGCGGCGCGATTGCCGCCGCATTGGTCGCAACTGTCTCGATCGCTGTCCTCAACCGCAGCGACATCTACAGTGTCACCACACGCCCCGGCGAAACCCGCGTGATCGCGCTGGACGATGGCACCACCGTCGAACTGAACGGTGGCACGACCATGCGCTTCGACCGCAATGACGCGCGTTTCGCCGCGCTCGATACGGGCGAGGCCGCCTTCACCGTGCGCCATGACGTCGCCAATCCGTTCCGCGTGACCGTGGGCGACACGGTGTTCGAAGATGCCGGGACCGTCTTCAACATCGTCCATACCGACGCCGCGACCCGCATCGGCGTGTCCGAAGGCAAGGTGATCTACAACCCGCAGGCCGAAGCGATCGCCCTGCCCGCCGGCCGCGCATTGGCAGAGGATGCGCAGGGCCTGCGCGTCATGGACATCGCCCCCGCCGCGGTAGCCAGCTGGCGCCAGGGTCGGCTGGTCTATGCCAATGCCGCCGTGGGCGACATCAGCCAGGATATCGGCCGATCGCTGGGCGTCACGCTGACCGCGACGCCGGGCGCGCGGGCGATGCGCTTTACCGGTACGATCCGGCTGGACCGCGACCCGGCGCTGTTCTTTGCGCAGGCCGCGCCGCTGATGGGGCTGACCGCCGTGCGGCAGGGCGAAGGCTGGCTCTTGCAGGAAGGGCCGACTAAGGAAGGAAATGGGCCGCAGAGCTGACCTTCTTATTGTCACCGCCCCCGCAATCGCGATCGTCCTAGCGACGGCAACGCCCGCATCAGGGGCGGAAAGACAGGCTATCAGCATCGCCCCCGGCAGGTTGGGCGAGGCGACGATAGCGCTTGGCCGTCAAACCGGCGCCAGCATCGGCATGTCGGATCAATCGCTGGCCGGCATCCGCAGCCCCGCCGTCCAGGGCCGGATGAGCGCGGAGGCGGCGCTCAAGCAACTGCTCAAGGGCAGCGGCGCGAAGGCGCAGCGGATCGGCGGCAATGGCTGGCGCATCGTGCGCGCCCGCGCCGCGCGCCCCGCGCCTTCCGCCGCGCCTGCGCCGATCCAGGCCGCGCCGGTCGCTGAACAGCCCGCCGCAGAAATTATCGTCACCGCGTCGAAGCGCGACACGCCGCTCCCCCGCTATGCCGGCATGGTGGAGGCGCTGGACAGCCGCCTGTTCAGCACGGCGGAGGCGGCGGGCGGCACCGCCACGCTGCTGGCGCGCGTCGCGAGCCTGAGTTCCACCCATGCCGGCGCGGGCCGCAACAAGCTGTTCATCCGCGCCATCGCGGATTCGGGCGTTGCTGGCCCGACCCAGGCGACCACCGGCCAATATCTGGGCGACATGCGCCTGAACTATGCCGCGCCCGACCCCGACCTCAAACTTTACGACGTCGGCCGGGTCGAGGTGCTGGAAGGACCACAGGGTACGCTCTATGGCGCGGGATCGCTGGGCGGCATCATCCGCGTCATGCCCAACGCCCCCAATCTGGCCGAATATGGCGGGCAGATGTCGGCCGGCCTGTCCGCCACCCAGCATGGCGATCCGGGCGGCGACCTGTCGGCGACGCTCAATATCCCGATCGTGTCGGAGAAACTGGCGCTGCGCGTCGTCGGCTATGGCGTGCGCGACGGCGGCTATATCGACGACGTCAATCGCGGCAGCAAAGACGTCAACCGGACCGGCACCTATGGCGGCCGCGCCGCGCTGCGTTTTGCGCCCGACGCCGACTGGACCATCGACCTGAATGGCGTGTACCAGCATATCGACGGCGACGACGCCCAATATGCGGCCCGATCGGTCGGTCGGCTGCAACGCGCCTCCGCCGTCGCCCAGCCCTATCAATCGGACTATCTGCTGGCCAATCTACGGATCGAAAAACAGTGGGACAGCCTGCGCTTCGTGTCGTCCACCGGCTATGTCCGCCATGTCCTGGCCGAAAGCTATGATGCGACCCAGCCCGGCGGCCCACCCGCCCTGTTCCGCCAGCGTAACAAGGTCGCCATCTTCACGACCGAAAACCGGCTGGTGCGCGACCTGGACAATGGGCTGGGCTGGATATTGGGCGCATCCTATCTGCAAAGCACGTCCGACCTCAATCGGTCACTGACCTCCTTCGGCACCGCCGAGATGCAGCCCGTCATCATTCCAGGCGTCGCAATGTTCGGCCGCGGCATGGCCGCGCCCGCGACCGGCGTGCGCAACATGGTCAAGGAAGCGACGCTGTTCGGCGAAGCCTCCTTCGAGCCAGTCAAGGGACTGATCGCGACCTTTGGCGGCCGACTGACCAACAGCCGCCTGTCGGGCGAAGCGCTCGATCCGGTCGCCGCGCTTTCCGACAGCGAACTGGCGCGGGCGGAGGCGCAGGCCGACCGCAGCGAGACGATCTTCCTGCCGTCCGCCTCGCTGCTGACCGACGCCATCCCCGACGTGACGCTCTACGCCCGTTTCCAGCAGGGCTTCCGCCCCGGCGGACTGGCGGTCGATGACCAGCGGGTGCGTCGATACCAGAACGACCGCGTGTCCACCGTGGAGATCGGCGCGCGCAAGGGCGTGCCGGGCCGCGACATTTTCGCCGCCAGTGCGAATGTCGCCTATACCGACTGGCGCAACATCCAGGCCGACGTCACCGACCGCATCGGCCTGCCCACCACCGCCAATATCGGGGACGGGCGCATCTACACGGTCGAAGGGCGCATCGTCGTGCGGCCGACCCAGGCGATCACCCTGGACGGCAGCGTCATCTATAATGACAGCCGCCTGACCCAACCCAACGACTTCATCCGCGCGCTATCTTATGACGGCCGGTCGCTGACCCTGCCCAATGTCGCCAATCTGGGCGGCCGGATCGCCGTTGATTATAACGCACGGGTGGGCGACGACATGCGCTTTAACCTGTCCGGCTCGGCCCGCTATGTCGGCAAGTCGCGGCTGGGCGTCGGCCCGATCCTCGGCCAGACGCAAGGCGACTATGTCGATACCAGCCTGTCCGCCAGCCTGACGCGCGGGCCGGTGCAATATTCGCTGTCGCTGACGAACCTGCTCGACAGCAACGGCAACCGCTTTTCGCTGGGCACGCCGTTCGACCTGCGCACCGACTATTACACGCCGCTGCGTCCCCGGACGGTGCGCGTCGGGATCGATTTCGCTTTCTGACGTTCTGGATTTGGGCTTATTCCCGCCGTTCGTCCTGAGTAGCCATTAAGCTTGTCGAAATGGCGTATCGAAGGATGGCGCAATGCGCTCAGCTTTCGATACGGGCCTTCGTCTTCGCTCAGTCCCTACGCAGGGCGAACGGTGTTGGCGAAAAATCACGCTCGAATGAATCTGAACAACCATTCATCGCATTGCCTGACGGAAGCCACGGTCGCGCGTCGTCCCATGCGCACGCGCGCCTTTGATACAGCGCGATACGCAGAGGAGACATCATGCGACATCTATTGGCCTGCACGGCGATCGCGCCCGTGCTCGTGGCCCTTACCGTGGCCAATGCCGCGGCCGAAACGACCATCGCCACCGCCACCACTGCGGCCGTCAAAACCTCCACCGTGGCCAACGGCGGCGCTGACGACATCACCATCAGTGCGGCGGGATCGATCAAGCTGACCGCCGGCGCGGCCGTCACGGTCGACAGCAACAACAAGGTGTCGAACGCCGGTGCCATCACCATTAATGACGCCAACAACGTCACCGGCATCCTGGTCGCGCCCGGCACGACCGGCAATATCACCAACAGCGGCACCATCACGCTGACGGAAGATTATACCGCGACCGATACCGACAGCGATGGCGACATTGACGGCGCCTTTGCCAAGGGGTCGGGCAAGACCGCCATCTGGGTCCAGTCCGGTGCCGCCCATACGGGCAATATCGACCATAGCGGCACGATCACGATAGAGGGCAACCAGTCGGCCGCTATCCGCCTGGACGGCGCGCTGACCGGCAATCTGTCGACCAGCGGCACCACCAGCGTCCTCGGCGACAACAGCTATGGCGTGGTCGCCAATGATGTGACCGGCAATGTCACGCTGCGCGGCTCCACGTCGGTCCAGGGCGCCAACAGCATCGGCGCGGCGCTGTTGGGCGACGTCACCGGCGCGGTCAAAATCCAGGGCACGATCGTCAGCACCGGATATCGCAGCACGACCCGCCCCACCGACGTCACGAAGCTGGATGCGGACGATCTGCTACAGGGCGGATCGGCCGTCGTGATCGCGGGCAATGTGACCGGCGGCATCATCTTCGACATCCCCCCGACGCTGGACAGCACCGACACGGACGTCGATGACGATGGCCTGACGGACAGCACGGAAGGCACCGCTTCGGTCATCACCTACGGATCGGCAGCGGCGGTCCAGATCGGCGCGGCGGACGTCGATACCGCCATCGGCGCGGTTGCGGCGGGCAGCACCGGATACGGCCTGATCGTAAAGGGCGGCATCGCGGGCTACGGCATTTATGACGGTATCGCCGCCAACGGGCTGGTCATCGGCGGCCTGGGCGGTGACGTATCGATCGCAAAGGGCGTGCAGGTCAGCGGCACGGTCGCGGCCGTCTCCTACGACAGCAACGCCACCGCCATGCGCCTGGGTTCAGGGGCCAGCGCCGACACGATCGACGTCAGCGGAACGGTAGCGGCCAGCGGATCGTCGAAGGACGGGACGTCGGCGCGCGGCCTGGTGATCGACGCGGGCGCTTCGGTGGCCTCGATCAAGGTCAGCGGCACCGTGGACGCATCGGCCGCCAGCACGGAAAAGGGGGTCGCCATCGCGATCCTCGATTCGTCGGGCACCGTGTCCAGCCTGTCCAACACCGGCAAGATCAGTGCGTCGGGTGGCAAGACCGGATCGAATATCGCGATCGACCTTTCAGCCAACGGCAGCGGCGTCACCTTGACCCAAGCGGCCGCATCCGCCACCGCAACCGCCCCCAGCATCCTCGGCGACATCCGCCTGGGGTCGGGCAATGACGCGCTGACCGTGTCGGCCGGGACCATCACCGGCAACCTGGCCATGGGCGCGGGTGACGACAGCCTGTCGCTATCCGGCGCGTCCAGCCTGACAGGCAACATCGCCTTCGGCGCGGGCACGAACAGCCTGACGCTGGCGGGTACGTCCAGCATCACCGGTGCCGTCGATTTCGGCAGCGGCGCGGGCACGATGACCCTGGGCGGCACATCGTCCCTGTCCGGCGCGCTCAGCAATAGTGGCAATGTGGCCGTGGCGCTGAACGGCGGCACGCTCAACGCCACCAACACCGGCACCGTGGCGCTCGCCTCGCTCGCCGCAAACGGCACGTCCACCATCGGCGTCACCATCGATGCTGCCACCGGCGCCAACACCGTCTACACCGTCGCGGGCGCGGCCAGCTTCGCCAGCGGATCGCTGGTCAAGGTCAACCTGACCGAAGTCGGCGGATCGGCGGGCGACTATGTCATCGTGCGCGCCGGATCGCTTAGCGGATCACCGACGCTGGGTGCCACCACGCTGCTGCCCTATATCTTCAAGGGCAGCGTCGCGGGGAATAGCACGGCTGGCACGGTGACCCTGTCGATCGCGGCCAAGACCGTGTCGGAACTGGGTTTGAGCGGATCGACCGCCAGCGCCTATTCGGCGATCTTCAACGCGCTGGATAATGACGCCGATGTGGCCGGCGCCTATCTGGCGATCACCGACGGGGCGACGCTGACCGGCAACCTGCGCCAGATGCTGCCCGACCATGCCGGTGGCACGTTCGAAGCGGTCACCGCGGGATCGCGCGCCACCGCGCGCATCCTGTCCGACCCCAATGGTATCTACCGGACCAAGGACGGGCGTCTGGGCTTCTGGTTGCAACAGGTCGCCTTTGGCAGCGCCAAGAGCGTGGGCAGCACCGCTTCCTATGACATCAACGGCTGGGGCGCGGGCGGCGGCCTGGAATATCTGAGCGACATCGGCGCGTTCGGCGGTTCCTTCGCCTATATCCATGGCAGCGACAGTGGCGGCGGTTCGAACAATACGGTCGATTCCGACCAGTTCGAACTGGCGGCGCACTGGCGCGGTCAATGGGGTCCGTTCCTCAGTTTCGCCCGCCTCTCGGCCGCGCGCATCAAGTTCGATGGCACCCGCCATTTCGAAAGCGGCGATGTGGTTCGCACGGCGGACGGCAACTGGAACGGCACGCTGCTGTCGGGCACGGCGGGCGCATCCTACCAGTGGCAGATGGGCCGTTTCGGCCTGCGTCCGGCGGTCGGCATCGACTATTACCGCCTCAAGGAGAATGGCTATAGCGAAAGCGGCGGCGGCGATGCGTTCAACCTGACCGTGCTGGGCCGCACCAGCGACGAACTGACCGCCAACGGCACGGTGACCGCGGGCTACGACTTCGGCAGCCTCAACACGGAGGATGGCTGGGTCCGGCTCGAACTGGAAGGCGGGCGTCGCCAGATCGTGGGCGGGTCGCTGGGCGACACCACCGCGTCCTTCAAGGATGGCGACCAGTTCACCCTGGTCGCCGAAGACCGCACCAATGGCTGGACCGGCCGTGCGCGCCTCTATGGCGGCACCGACACGTTCCGCGTGGGCGGCGAATTTGGCGCGGAGGAACAACAAAATCACGTCGCCATCTCATTTAGGGCGACGGTTAATTTCGTCCTGTGACGTCTTGAGAATGAAAGGACGGGCCACACCCCACAGACCCTCCCGGTCCGTTCTTTCCGCTCCGGCACATATCCCTCCCCAAGGGCGCCGGACATAAAAGAGGGGCGTCGCTGGTCCCCCGGCGGCGCCCCTTTATTTTATATTCAGGACAAATTTTGCCTTATCTGAGCCAGAAGCTGGCGCAGCGCCTCTCGCATGATGTCGCTTGGCGGCATTGCTTCGCCTTTGCTGACCTTGATCTGAACCCGCACTTCGCGCGGCTCAGTCAACAAGCCCGCAGCGGACCAATCGAAAACAAAATCCGCTTCACCGGAAAGATCTTGCCTGTCGCCAGTGCCAAACACACCCCATGATTTGGCGCATAGTTTGACGCGCATTGCCTTGAAACCGACTTTCAGGCCATCGATGGCAGGCCCGCCGACATCCCGCTCATCGGCAACCTGCTGCATCAACAATGCCAAATCTCTCTGGGACCGCACGAAATCCCTGCCACGCAAGCTGCTGTTTGGCAGACACATCAAACCGGCGCGAACCGGGCCGACGACGTCGTCGATCGGAAAGTCGATCGATGTGGTTATCGTGCGGATATCGCTTGCAGCCAAACGCGGCCCAGCATCAGCCGACGTGGAAGCGCGATCCACTTTTTCTTGGACAGATCGCGCCTCGGACGCGCCCGAACTTATAAAGGCGACAAGCGCCAGCCAAATAGGAAATTTCATAGCCCCCTCTTTCGGCAGCCATGAAAAACACTTGCCCTGCTTTCTCAAGCCGAAATCAAAGGCGGCAGGCGCGAAATGCTATCCCGCCAGCGCCTTCTTCACCAGTTCGTTGACGACCTGCGGGTTCGCCTTGCCCTGCATCGCCTTCATCGTCTGGCCCACGAAGAAGCCGAATAGTGCCTCTTTGCCGCCGCGATATTGTTCGACCTTGTCGCCATTGTCGGCCATCACCTTGGCCACCGCCGCCTCGATCGCGCCGGTGTCGCTAGTCTGCTTCAGCCCCTTTTCCTCGACGATCTTGCCGGGCTTGTCGCCGGTTTCCAGCATGATCTCGAACACCTGCTTGGCGATCGTGCCGCTGATCGTGCCGTCCGCGACCAGCGCCAGCAATTCCGCGCCGTCGATCGGACCGACCGGGCTCGTCTCCAGCGTCTTGCCCAGCCGGTTGAGCGCCCCATAGAGTTCCGACAACAGCCAGTTGGCGGACGCCTTGGCGACATCGCTCTCGCTCTTGCCCTGGATGCGCGCAGCCTCCGCCACCAGCGTTTCGAACCAGCGCGCCGTATCGGCGTCGGCCGTCAGCGTCGCGGCGTTATAGGCGGACAGGCCCAGCGCCTGCTCGTACCGCTTGCGCTTGGGGTCAGGCAGTTCGGGCAGCGAGGCGCGGCACGCCTCGAGGAAAGCGTCGTCCAGTTCCAGCGGCAACAGGTCGGGATCGGGAAAATAGCGATAGTCGTGCGCATCTTCCTTCGACCGCATCGACCGCGTCTCGTTGCGATCCGGGTCATAGAGCCGCGTTTCCTGCACGATCTTGCCGCCCGCCTCCAGCACGTCGACCTGCCTGTTCGCCTCATGCTCAACCACGGCCATCACGAAGCGCACCGAGTTGACGTTCTTCGTTTCGGTGCGGGTGCCAAACTCATCGCCGGGCTTGCGGACCGACACATTGACGTCGGCGCGCATCGACCCCTGGTCCATATTGCCGTCGCACGATCCCACATAGCGCAGGATCGTCCGCAGCTTCGCCAGATAGGCCCCGGCTTCGGCGGGCGAGCGCATGTCGGGCTTTGACACGATTTCCATCAGCGCCACGCCCGACCGGTTCAGGTCGACATAAGAGCTGGTGGGATGCTGGTCGTGCATCAGCTTCCCGGCATCCTGCTCGACATGGATGCGCTCGACGCCGATCACCTTCGTACTGGTGTCCGGGTTCTTCTCGTCCAGCACGATCTCGACCTGCCCTTCGCCCACGATCGGGTGATAGAGCTGGCTGATCTGATAGCCCTGCGGCAAATCCGCGTAGAAATAATTCTTCCGGTCGAACCGCGACCATTTGTTGATCTGCGCGTCGATCGCCATGCCGGTGCGCACCGCCTGGCGGATGCACTCCTGATTGGGCACGGGCAACATGCCGGGCATGGCCGCGTCGACCAGGCTGACCTGCGTATTCGGTTCCGCCCCGAACGCGGTCGCCGCGCCCGAAAACAGCTTGGCGTTCGACGTCACCTGCGCATGGACTTCCAGGCCGATCACGACCTCCCACTCGCCGGTTGCGCCCTGGATGCGATAGGTTGATTCAGTCATATTACCACCACTTGTCGGGGCGAGCCGCAAAGCCTGCACGTTCTTCAATTGCCAGCCCCGCGTTCAGCACGGTCTGCTCGTCCAGCGCCTTGCCGATGATCTGGAGGCCGATGGGCAGGCCCAGCGCGTCCAGCCCGCCCGGCACCGCCATCGCGGGCAGCCCCGCCAGCGAAGCCGGGACCGTGAAGACGTCGTTCAGGTACATGGCCAGCGGATCGGCCTGCTTTTCGCCCAAGGCAAAGGCAGCGCTCGGCGCGGTCGGGGTCAGCAGCAGGTCGCACTTTTCGAAAGCCTGTTCGAAATCGCGCGCGATCAGCGCCCGGACCTTCTGCGCCTGGGTATAATAGGCGTCATAGAAGCCCGCCGACAGGACATAGGTGCCGATCATGATGCGGCGCTTGACCTCCGGCCCGAAGCCGGCGGCGCGGGTGGCGGCATACATGTCCTGCAAGCCCGCCCCATCGGGCAGGTCGCGCTGGCCATAACGCACGCCGTCATAGCGGGCGAGGTTGGACGAGGCTTCGGCCGGCGCGATGATATAATAGGTCGGCAGCGCATATTTGGTATGCGGCAGCGACACTTCGACCACCTTCGCGCCCGCGTCCTTCAGCCAGGCGATGCCGCGATCCCATAGGGCGGAGATTTCCGCGTTCAGGCCGTCGGGGCGATATTCCTTGGGAATACCGACCGTCTTGCCGCGCAGGTCGCTCGACAATCCCGCTTCCCACTGCGGCACGGCCAGGTCGAGGCTGGTCGAATCCTTGGGGTCGAAGCCCGCCATCGTCTCCAGCAGGATCGCATTGTCGCGCACCGTGCGCGCCATCGGCCCGGCCTGGTCGAGCGAGGAGGCAAACGCTACGATGCCCCAACGCGAGCAGCGGCCATAGGTCGGCTTGATACCGGAAATGCCGGTGAAGGCGGCCGGCTGGCGGATCGAACCGCCGGTGTCGGTGCCGGTCGCCGCCGGGCACAGCCGCGCGGCGATCGCCGAAGAAGACCCGCCCGAAGACCCACCAGGCGCCAGCGCGGCATTGCCGCCATCATTGCGCCGCCAGGGCGAAATCACATTGCCATAATAGCTCGTCTCGTTGGACGATCCCATGGCGAACTGGTCCAGGTTCAGCTTGCCCAGCATTCCCGCGCCCGCGGCCCACAGCTTGCCCGACACGGTCGATTCATAGGTCGGCACAAAGCCTTCCAGCATATGGCTGGCGGCGGTCGTCTGCGTGCCTTCGGTGCAGAACAGGTCCTTCATGCCGATCGGCACGCCGGCCAGCGCGCCCAGCGTTTCGCCCGCAGCCTTCGCCCTGTCCGCGGCATCGGCGGCTTCCAGCGCCTTTTCGGGCGTTTCCACGATGAAGGCGTTCAGCGCCTTGGCGGCCGCGACATTGGCGTTGAAGCCTTCCGCCACTTCACGCGCCGAAAAATCGCCTGCGCGAAAACCGTCGCGGATTTCGGCGACAGTAAGATCAGTAAGGTTGGTCATTATTCGATCACCTTGGGCACCGCGAAAAAGCCATGTTCGGCCTGCGGCGCGTTTGCCAGCACCTTGTCGCGCACATTGCCGTCGGTGACGACGTCCTGGCGCAGCCTTTGGTGGTTGGGGATGACGGCGGTCATCGGCTCAACGCCGGTGACATCCACCTCGCCCAATTGCTCCACCCAGCCAAGGATGTTGTTGAGTTCGGGCACCATGGCCTCCGCTTCGGCGTCGGTCACCGAAATGCGCGAAAGGCTGGCGATCTTTTTTACGGTTTGAAGGTCTATCGACATGGGCCGCCGCTACCACCCGCGCCGGTCCGCTTCAAGCTGGTTTCGCGCCCCTTGCGCGCACCGGCAGCTTGCGTAAGACAGGAGCGAGCAAATGGGGGCGGCGTCGCCCTTTAAAATCGGAGAGCAAGGGTGGCCCGCAAATTCCTTTATGTCATCGCAACCCTGGTGGTGCTGATGATCGCGGCGTTCGCCATCTATGCGATCTGGGGGATGCAACTCATCCGCCTGGTAATGGTCCCGCGCGAGGCCTTTACCCAGCTTCAGCCGCTGCCCGCCAACGCCTATGACAAGTCCGCCATGTGGCTGGCCCGGCCCGACATCGTGAAGGACAATCCAGCCCTCTGGACCCCCGCCGGGGTGACGACGCCCAGGACGAGCCAGAAGGCCGCCATCTTCTTCATCCACCCGACCAGCTATATCACCACCTTTGGCGACGCTCACTGGAATGCGCGGATCGGCGACAAGGAAGCAGACGCGACCGCCCGCCGCTTCGTGATGGGGCAGGCCAGCGCCTTCAACGCCGCTGGCGCGGTCTGGGCGCCGCGCTATCGCCAGGCCAATTACGGCGCCTTCCTGACCGACAAACCAGCCGGCGATCAGGCATTGGCCGCCGCCTATCGCGACGTGGCCCAGGCCTTCGCCGCTTTCCTGAAGGCCAATCCCGCCGGCCCGCTGATCCTGGCCGGGCATAGCCAGGGGTCGCGCCACCTGCTGCAACTGCTGCGCGAACAGGTGGCAGGCAAGCCGGTCGCCGACCGCATCGCCGCGGTCTATGCGGTCGGCTGGCCAGTATCGGTGGAGGCGGACCTGCCCGCGCTCGGCCTGCCCGCCTGCGGTCGGCAGGACCAGGCGCATTGCATCGTCAGTTGGCAAAGCTATGCCGAACCGGCCGATCCGTCCGCCGTCGTCGACAGTTTCGAGCGCAAGACCGGCTATACCGGCAAGCCCCGCAAGGGCACGCACATGCTCTGCACCAACCCGATCACCGGCGCGTTCAACGGCGCGGCGCCTGCCAGCGCGAACAAGGGCACGCTTGATGCCCGCGAACAGGGCCAGCCGCCCAAGCTGCTCACTGGCGTCGTGCCCGCACGCTGCGACACGAGCGGCGTGCTGATGATCGGCGAGCCGGTCGACATGGGTCCGTTCACCCTGCCCGGCAACAATTACCACGTCTACGACTACAGCCTGTTCTGGGGCAATGTGCGCGAGGACGCACAAAAACGCCTGGCCGCCTTCCTCAACAAGTGACAGGCGCGCCCGGACGTGACAGGGGCACTGGCATGGCATTGGTAACAACGGACCGCTTCGCATTCCGCACGACGCTGCCCCAGGGCGGACGGCTGATCGGCATGGACGTGGGGACAAAGACGATCGGGCTGGCCCTGTGCGACGCCAGCTGGTCGATCGCCAGCCCAGCGCACACGATCACGCGGGGCAAGTTCAGCAAGGACAAGGTGACGCTGGCCACCTTCATGGACCAGCAGCAGGTCAAGGGCATCGTCATCGGCCTGCCGCTCAACCTGGACGGCACCGGCAGCCCGCGCAGCCAGTCGAGCAAGGCCTTCGCCCAGAATCTGGCCGACCTTGGTCGCCCGGTGCTGCTGTGGGACGAACGCTGGTCGACGCAGGCGGTGACCCGCACCCTGCTGGAAGCCGACGCCAGCCGCGCCCGCCGCGACGTCCTGATCGACAAGCTGGCCGCCAGCTACATCTTGCAAGGCGCGATCGACGGGCTGGTCGCGGGGATGGAGTGACATAACCATGCAGCCCCGTCCTCTTCTCTACGCCGCCCTCTTCGTCACAGGCGCGAGCCTGCCGAACACGGCGCAGGCCGGATTCTACAGCGGCGAGGCACTCTACGCCGTCTGTACCGCCGACAAGGACAGCAAGGATTATTTCGAAAAATCCTATGAGTGCGTCGGCTATATCAGCGGCGCGGTCGATGCGTTCAACACGACGCGGGAGGCGAACAAGCTCAAAAGCTGCATCCCCGGCGACGTGACGATCAACCAGTTGCGCACAACCACGGTCGATTATCTGGGCAAGAACCCGATCGACCGCCAACAATCCGCCTCCTCCCAGGTCTTCGCCG
This sequence comes from bacterium, assembly GCA_030824575.1. Lineage (GTDB taxonomy): Bacteria > Pseudomonadota > Alphaproteobacteria > Sphingomonadales > Sphingomonadaceae > Sphingobium. The sequence continues at coordinate 37,232 of JAVBXL010000048.1, forward strand.
CGATCCGCAAGGCCTGGCCTTGTGCGAGCGCGGCCAAGGCACCGGCGAAGAAAAAGAGCCGCAAGAGGCGCTGAGCGCGGTTGGCGTAAGTGCGCTTAGGGATGTTGGGTGGCTTCCTGCCATGCCCCTCCCGCTGGCGAGAGGGGGAACATGCCCGCTGATGATCGCTCCCCACATCCTCACCCCTCGAACGCCGCGATGATCGGGCATGGCCCTTCGTCGCTCGCATGGCACGCGCGGGCCAGCCGCTCCAGCGCACCCCGCGCCGCCTGCATCTCCGCAATCTTCAGGTCCAGCGCCGCGATCCGCTCCGCTGCCAGCTCCCGTGCCCGCCCACGGTCCTGCCCGGCGTCCAGTTGCAGCAATTCGCCGATCTGCTCCAGCGTGAAGCCCGCCCCCTGCGCCGAGCGGATGAAGCCCAGCCGCCTTGCATCCGCCTCGCCATAGCGGCGCACGCCCTCGCCCCGCTCCGGCGTATGGAGCAGGCCGCGCCGCTGATAATAGCGCACCGTTTCCACATTCACCCCGGCCGATCGGGCCAGCGCGGAAATCGTCATACTCATCTCTTGACTCCGTACCATGGTACGGCCCCTATATGGGCTGCATCCCTACCCGTTCCAAGGATGTGCCCATGACCAGCCCCGCCCCCAGAACCGGCGAACGCAGCGCCAGCCTCTACCGCATGGTGATACCCGGCCATATCTGCCCCTATGGCGTCAAGGCGCGCTGGCTGCTGCGACGCCGTGGCTATGCCGTGGACGATCATTGGCTGACGACCCGCGCAGAAACCGACGCCTTCAAGGCGCAGCATGACGTCAGGACCACGCCGCAAATCATCATCGACGGACAGCGGATCGGCGGCCATGACGATTTGCGCCGCTTCCTAGGCCTCAAAGTCAAAGACCCCAACGCGACCAGCTATGTGCCGGTGCTCGCGGTATTCGCTGTCGCGGCGCTGCTGGCGCTGGCGGTCAACTGGCTGACCTTCCTGCCGCTGCTGTCCTTCATGGCGCTGGAGCAATTCGTCGCCATCGCGATGATGCTGCTCGCCATGCTGAAGCTACAGGATGTGGATCGGTTCGCGACCATGTTCCTGAACTACGATCTGCTCGCCCGCCGCCTGCCGCCCTATGGCAACGCCTATCCGTTCCTGGAACTGGGCGCGGGCGTACTGATGCTGACGCGAGCGCTGGACTGGCTGTCAATCCCGGTCGCGCTGTGCATCGGCGGCATCGGTGCGGTGTCGGTGTTCAAGGCGGTCTATGTCGAAAAACGCGACCTCAAATGCGCTTGCGTCGGCGGCGGCAGCATAGTGCCGCTGGGCTTTGTGTCGCTGACCGAAAATTTGATGATGGTCGCGATGGCGCTTTGGATGGTCTTTGGCATCCACTAACGCCGTTCGCTTCGAGCGAAGTCGAGAAGCGGATAGCGCGGCGACGGCGTTTCTCGACACGCTCGAAACGAACGGGACGAGTTAAGCCCTACTCCCCGTCCCGCCCGTAGACATCCGGCAGGAACTGCACCCCCTGCGCGGTCGGCACCGCCGTCAGATAGGTCAGGAAGACTGGGACCGGCTGGGGCAGCGGTTCATGCTGTTCGGGCGCATCGCTGTCGGTCGTCGGCGTCTTGCCGAAGAACCAGCGCCCCAACCGCTGCGCATCCTCCAACCGGACGCAGCCATTGCTGTAATGCCGGTCCTCCTTGGCGAACAGGTCGCGCTGCGGCGTGTCGTGCAGGTAGATGCCGAGGTCATTGGGGAACATGAACTTGATCCGTCCCATGGCGTTGGTGCCGCCCGGCAGTTGCCGCACGCGCACTTCGCTCTGCCCGGCCGCCACCGCGTTCCAGTCGATCGCGCTCTGCGCCAGCGGCGCGGGATTGGCGCTCCAATCCGACAACGCCTCATAGCGCAGGCTTTTCAGCGACGCGCCCTTCAATATCTTGGGCGCGACCTTGCGCTCCACCAGGTCCGACGGAATATTCCAATAGGGATTGAGCGTCGCGTAGCGGATCATCCCCGCCATCAACGGCGTCTGCGTTTCCTTGGTCCCGGCGACGACCTTCATCGTGCCGTCCAGCGCACCCTTGCTATAATACCAGAGCCGCGCCGACGCCGCGTCCACCACGACATGACGGGTCCAGGGACCGGGCAGCACGCGCGCCCGCTCCAGATTGAGCGCCAGCAGGCGATCGTAGCGCCCCGGCCCATCGTTCAGCGCCGCGACGGTTGCTACGCCCGCAACGCCATCGGGCTTGAGGCCATGGTCGGTTTGAAACGCCTTCACCTTCGCCGCCAGCGCCTTGTCATAGGCGACGCCGTCGGACAGGCCAAGCCGATGGCGCAGCAGCGTGATTTCCGGCACCTTGCCGCCGGGGCGCAGCTTGACGCCTTCAGGTATCTGCACCGCTGGCAGTTGACCCCATATGTCGAGATAGCGCGCCCGCGCGCTGCGCAACCGCATGTAAAGCGGGCTCATCCACCCGGCGGTCTGAATATAGTCGGTGAGCGACGGCGCGAGCGACGCGGCGCGCACGATGTCGGCCGGACCCGGTGGCTTGGGTTCCGCCTCCTGATCGATATAGCGCATCTTCACGCCCCTGGCCGGGCGGCGCATGTCGGCGACCAGCGCGGCGAAGGCGCGCGACAGGGCCAGGTCGGCGCGGGCCAGCGCCTTGGGGCTGCCTTCGCCGTCCGCCGCTTCGATCAGGCGTTGCAGGTCGCGCGCGTCATAGTCGCGCGGGTTCAGGCCATCGGCCTCGCTATCTGCGATCAGCGCCAGCAGCGCGTCGGCCTGCGGCCCGATGCGATCCTGCTCGACCCACAGCGGCCAGAAACCGCGCGGGCTGTAGAAATCCTTCAGCTTGCCGCTGACGCCCGCGCGAATTTCCGCCGCGACGCTGGATTGCGCGCCCTTGTCAGCCGCGACACCCTGCGCCATCGCCCCATGAGGCGCTGTAGCAAAGGCCAGCAGACAGGCAATCAGACAAAGCGAGGGGGCGCGACGAACTCGCC